>JAAYCB010000026.1 GCA_012744395.1 Pirellulaceae bacterium | reverse complement strand
GATGCACCGCTACCTGGCCAACGGCGTGATCGGCAAGGTGCGCCACGTCGAATGCTTTCATTATCCCAGCCCGGTCGACACGTCGAAGACGGCCGACAGCGAGCCGCCGGCGGAGTTGGACTGGGACCTCTGGCTCGGCCCGCTGCGGTGGCGGCCGTACAACGCACGGCACCTGCCCGGGGTGTTTCGCTGGCTGCTGGAATCGGGCGGCGGCCAGATTCGCGACCGCGGCGCCCACGTGATGAGCTGCGCCAAGTACTGGATGGGGGCCGACAAGCAGGGGCCCGTGACCGTCGAGGCAACCGGTACCTCGCCCGAGATGGGGCTCTGGGACAGCGCCGTGTTGATGGACGTGAAGTATACCTTCACCGACCCCGACTGGGTGATGACGTGGACCCAGATGCCGATGGAAGAGATTTCCAAGCGGTTTCCCGCCGAGGAGCGGACCGCCGCGGACCTGGCCGAGGAGGGGGTGTCGAAGATCAGCCGGCCGGGTTACGGCGCCGTCTACCACGGCGAGAACGGCACCTGCATGCACTGGGGCGGCGACGGCGGGACCTGGGCGGAGCGCAAGGTTCGCCACTGGCAGCCGCCGGCCGGCGCCGTGGACGTCTACAAGAGTCCCGGCCACATGCAAGACTGGTTCGTCGGCATCCGCACCGGCAAGAAGTGCATCATGGATATCGAGTACGGGGCGGGCGTGGCGAATCTCTGCATTCTCGCCAATCTCTCGTTCCGGCTCGGCCGCCCGCTCCAGTGGGACGAGGGCAAGCGGGAAATCGTCGGCGATGAGCAGGCCCGGCGCCTGATGAGCCGTCCCCAGCGGCATCCCTACCACCTGTAGGCCGGCCTCTGCGAGAGGCGGCTGACCTGCTGATCGCCAGTGGCACAAACCCAGACACTCGTTTTTCGATTCGAGGATCATGATATGGAACCGTTCACCCTTGCCCTGCTGCTTGAGAAGATTCAGAGCGACGATCCGCTGATCCGAACGGACGCCTGGCAACATGCCGGTTCGATCGGCCCGCCGGCGCTGATTCCCTTGGCGATTCTGGCGGCCGAAGCGGAATTGGAGATCGCCCGGGCGGCCCGCCGCGCGATGTGGCAGATCGTACACACGGCCGGCGCGCCGGGCGCCGAGGACTCCAGGCCGGCGGTCATCAACGAGCTGCTGGAGCTTCTCAAGGGCAACCGTCCCGCCAGCGTTCGGCGGGATATCCTCTGGATGATTTCGGAACTCGGGTGCGGCAAGTCCGCCGCTGCGCCCGTCGCCGCGTTTCTCCAGGACGAGCAGTTGCGCGAGGACGCCCGGTGCTGCCTGGAGCGGATGCCGGGCGAAGAATCGGTCGCCGCACTCCAAGCCGCGCTCGAAAAGGTCCCACGAGAGCTCCAATTGGCCATCGCCCATTCGCTCCGCGTCCGCGGGGTTGATCTCAGCCTCGAAAGATACCCCTGTCAGAAACTCGTTCCCACGAAGAAGACGGCCGTCGAACCCGCCGGCGCGGCCTAGTCCGCCCCCGCGCGTTCGGCCGCCCGTGCTCGCCACCCACCCGGCAGGGTACTTGCAGACTCGCCTAGAATGCAGCGGGTCTGAGGAACTGGGCAAGGTTCACGGCTCAATCTCCACTAGCCAAATGGGCGCGGCTGGGCCGCTCGCCGGGCGCACCAATCTGGCGGAGCTTGGGGCTTGAACCTTGGGTTTCGAACCTTGCCCGAGATTGCCCGGCAAGTACGGGTGCGCACGGAAAACCAGGAGGAAGATTGGCTGATGAACGGAGCAGGATGGGCCACGCGTCCGGCGCGGATGGCCGCCGGGCTGTTGATTTTCACGATGATTGGCGGAGCCGCCGCTGCCCAATACCGGGCAGAGGCGATCCTGGGCGCACCGTTGGGGGTTGGGCGGATCGAAATCCGTCTCCCCGAGGGGGAGTATTCTCCCGTGCTGGGAATCGACGGGCTGCTGGTCCGCGAACGGAATGGCCGCGTTTTTTACCCGGCGATCCAGCATCGCGAGATGCCCGAGATCGTCACGAACACGCTGAAGAGCTCGCGCCGCCCGCTCGTGCAACTGTTTGGGGAAGTCCTCGATCAGCCTCCGACGGCGGTCGTCTACTTTCTCTTCGAGGGCAATGAGCCGCTCGACCTGGCAATCCAGTCGACGCGGATCGAGCGGGTGGTCGTCCGCCCGCGGCCCAACCCCCGCGGCTGGCGCCGTCTTTTGCAGCAGTGGTGGCAACACTTCGCCGACCGGCCCGGGTTGCTGAAGCAGAAGGACGACTATCCGCCGATTGTGCAGAACTACCTGGAAGCGACGCTTGCGCGGCGGCTGGGGCTGCCGCTGCCCGCCGAGCAGCCGTCTCCGCCCTGGAAGCGGGATTTTCAGGAGCAAGTCGGCCTCTCGCTGGCAACCGAGCAGGTCAAGATCGAATTCGAGAGGCGGCGGATTCTCGGCAACCCGGCGCTGGCCGAGCCGGCCGACCAGCCGCTGCCCGAGGCAATCGCCGCGGCCCCTGCCCCGCCGCCGGATGTGCCCGGCGAGACGGTGATCGAACCGATGGCGATGCACGTGCCGGCGGAATGCCTTTATATCCGTTTCGGCAGTTTCAACAATTTTTTGTGGCTTCAGGACACGCTGAAGAAGTGGAACGGCGATGCGCGGAACCTGCTGTCGCTTCGCGGCCTCGATTACGGGATGAGCGCCCGCATGGAGCAGGGGCTGGTCCTCCAGCAGACGGCCCTGTCGCGGCTCTTCGGCGCCACGGTGATTCAAGACGTGGCGATCATCGGAACCGACGCCTACTTTGCTGACGGCGGGGCCTACGGCCTGCTGTTTCAGGCCAACAACAATCTGCTGCTCGGCGCAGATTTCAACCGCCAGCGGGCGGAACGGCTGAAGGCCGAAAGCGACGTGACGGAGACGACGGTCGCGATTGGCGGCCGCCAGGTCTCCTGCCTGTCTTCGCCCGATGGCCGCGTTCGTTCGTTCTATGTCACCTCGGGCGATTTCCATTTCGTCACCCGCTCGCGGCGGCTTGCGGAACGGTTTCTGGAAACGGCGGCCGCGCCGGAAACCGCGCTGGGGTCCGGCGCCGGCTTCCGCCATGCGCGGGGGTTGATGCCCACGGATCGCGACGACACGGTGTTCGTCTACATGTCGGAGCGGTTTCTCAACAACCTGGTCAGTCCGGCCTACCGGATCGAGACCGCTCGACGGTTGGAAGCGTTGGCCGATATTGAACTGGCGGTGCTGGCGCGGTTGGCCGCTCGCGCGGCGGGCCATCCCTGCGATTCGATCGAGGCCTTGAAGGAGTACGGCCATCTTCCGCCGGAGTTTGGGGTCCGGCCCGACGGCAGCCAGGCGGTCGTCGGCGAGGAGTTGGTCGTCGATTCTCTCCGCGGGCGGCGCGGGGCTTTCCTGCCGATCGCCGACGTGGCGATCGAGCGCGTCACGGCGTCGGAAGCCCGGGCCTACGCGGCGTTTGTCGATTACTACCGGCGCCACTGGGGCAATCTCGACCCGGTGATCGTCGCCGTCAAGCGGGCGGCCGAGGGGAAGAATCGCGAGCGGGTCGTGGTCGACGCCAGGATGACGCCGTTCTCCAGAGAGAATTTCACACGATTGCAGGAAAAACTGGGACCGGCCGACACCCTCCGGCTCGAGCCGGTCGCCGGCAATTTCGCCAGCTTCGAGGCGATTCTGGCGGAATCGCGCATCTTCGGCGGGCTGCAGGACGTCGGTTCTCCGATCCCCGAAGGCATCTTATCGCTGCTGCCGGGGAACTTCTTCCCCCAGTTGCTGGTCGGCTATCTCGGGTCGGAGGGCCCCTTGGGTCCGCTGCGGCTGCTGAACCTGGGATTTCCACCGTCCGATCCGGCCGGGTTCTCCAAGAGCCGTCTTGGCGGATGGCGTTTGCAGGCCGGCGAGTTCACGCTGTTTTCCTTCCAGCGCGAGATTCTTGCGGCCGTCCTGCCGCGGCTCAGGTTCCAGGAAGCCTCCGAGCCCGCCCAGATTCGCCTCCAGGTCGACGATGTCTCCGTGGCCAGCGTGACCCCCGCACTGAACAATTACCTCCACGGGCGGACCGCGGAGACCAGCCGCGGGAACCTC
Organism: Pirellulaceae bacterium; assembly: GCA_012744395.1. GTDB lineage: Bacteria > Planctomycetota > Planctomycetia > Pirellulales > Thermoguttaceae > JAAYCB01. Next base: position 48,017 of record JAAYCB010000026.1, on the reverse strand, counting down.
CGTCTGATCCACGCGCTCGAGCAGCAGCTTGGGGTGCCGCTGGAGGAGTGCCGCGAGACGGCCGAGGGGCTGCTCGACGCGAAGCTCGTCTGTCCGCTCGGCGGCGAGTATGCCATCAGCCGCCGGCCGGACGGCGTCGGCTTCTGGACGTCGACCGCGCTGGCCGCAGCGCCGCCGGCGCGCGGGCCGGGCGCGGAAGCAGACGCGTTCCTCGCCCCGCCGCTGAATTGGTTCCGCGGGCTGATGGCCCGCCTGCACGTGATGCCCGATGCGCTGTCGGTTCACGCGGAAGTGATCATGCAGTCGCCATAGTCAAGCGAGGGGAACGCGATTTGAAGAAGTCGATCCGCGCCCGTTTCGACGCCGTGCTGGAAGACGTGCTCGCGGAGTTGCCGCCCAGGATTCACGAGCTGATCGACCAGGTGCCGCTCCACGTGGAAGACTACCCGTCGGCCGAGGTGATCAAGTCGACCGGCGTCTCGCGGCGCGACGAGCTCTGCGGGCTGTTCACGGGCATCCCGTTGACCGAGCACAGCGTCCTCCACTCGGGTCAGTTGCCCAACGTGGTGACGATCTACCGCGAAGGAATCCTGGCCGCTGCCAGAGACGATTTCGGCCGCGTCGGCTACGATAGTCTTTTTGAAGAAATCCGCGTCACCGTTCTGCATGAGCTGGCCCACCACCATGGCCTGGATGAAGAAGAACTGGATGCGATGGGGTATTAGGGAAGGGTGCGGGGTTCAGGGTTCCGTTTTCTTTTGGTTACAGGTCACAGACTGATGACTGATCGCTGATGGCTGATCGCTGATGACTATCCAACTCGTTGAGGTTCGCGCATGACCAACCCCGATGATCCGCGGTTGCTGCGGCTTGCCGAAGAAGACAATGTCTGTGCCGTTCGCTCGGCCGTCCCGCCTGGCGAGTCGATCCGAATTGCCGGCGTGGAATACCCGGTGGCGGCGGAAATACCGACCGGCCACAAGATCGCGGTCCGGCCGATCGCCGCGGGCGCGAAGGTCGTCAAGTATGGAGCGCCGATCGGATCGGCTACCCGGGCGATCCAACCCGGCGACTACGTTCACACCCACAACCTGAAAAGCGACTACCTGCCCACCTACACGCGGCAAAGCGGCGGACACCACCTCGACTGACGGGAGACCTGCGTCTTGGAGAAACGCGGGAGACGAACCGCCGAGCCCCGGAGACAGCCGATCCGCTGGATTTGCCCGCCAAGCCCAACGCCTTGAGCGATCGGAGTCGATCGACGATGAACGGTTATGCGAGGCCCGGCGGCCGCAAGGGGATTCGCAACATCCTCGTCGTGGCCTACCTGGTTGAATGCGCCCACCACGTGGCGCGCGAAATCGCGCTCGCCTACCGGCAGCGCGGGGTCCACCTGATCGGTTTTCCCGGATGTTTTCCCAACGCCTATGCCGACCGGATCATGCGGCAGGTGACCACGCACCCCAACGTGGGCGCGGTCCTGCTCGTCTCCCTCGGTTGCGAGAGTTTCGACCGCGGCGGCCTTGCCGAAACGGTCGCGGCCTCGGGACGCCTGGTTCACACGGTCGTGATCCAGGCCTCGGGCGGAACCACCGCAGCGATCGCGGAAGGGCGGAATTGGGTCGAAAACGCGCTCCCATCCCTCGCCGCCGCGCTCCGAGGGCCGATCGATCTGAGCGAGCTGGTCGTGGGGGTGATCTGCGGCGGGTCGGATGCAACCAGCGGCCTGACCGCCAACCCGGCCGTCGGCCGCGCCAGCGACCTGCTCCTCGAGCAGGGGGCGACGGTGATCTTCGAGGAGACGGGCGAGTTGATCGGCTGCGAGAAGTTCATGGCGGCCCGGGCGGCAAGCGCGGAGCTCGGGCGGCGGATCATCGCCTCGGTCGAGAAGGCGGCCCGCTACTACGCCGCCTACGGCCACGGCAGCTTCGCCCCCGGAAACGCCGAGGGGGGGCTGACCACGATCGAAGAAAAATCGCTCGGCGCGTACTCCAAGAGCGGCCGATCGACGATTTGCGGGCTGATCCAGCCGGGCGAGGTTCCACCGGGCGGCGGTCTCTACCTGATGGACGTCGTGCCCGACGGCGAGCCCCGTTTCGGCTTCCCCAACATCGCCGACAACGCGGAGATCGTCGAAATGATCGCCTCGGGAGCCCACGTGATCCTGTTCACCACCGGCCGCGGCTCGGTCGTCGGCTCGGCGATCTCGCCGGTGATCAAGGTCTGCGCCAATCCCGAGACCTGGCGGCGGATGGGGGCGGACATGGACGTCAACGCCGGCCGCATCCTCGATTGCGCCGCCGATCTGGACGAAGTCGGCCGGGAGATTTTCGATTGCGTCGTCAGAACCTCCGCCGGCCAGCCGACCCGTTCGGAAGCCCTGGGCCACCAGGAATTCATCCTCACCTACAAGTAGATCGTTGGCTCACACTCGGCAAGGTCCGGGGGGAACGCGTCCCGTTGAGCGGGACTTCTTCCGTTCACGGAGAGGTTGGTTTTGACCCGGCTGCTGCTGCGTCAGGCAGTGGAGCGTTCCCAGGCCCAGGACGAGGTCCACGGCGTGGATGCCAACCACCGTCCGGTCGGGAAACAGCTCGGCCAGGATCCCCAGGGCCTGGCGGTCGGCCGGGTCGTTGAACGTCGGCACGAGGACGGCCGCATTGGCAATGTAGAAATTCGCGTAGCTGGCGGGCAAGCGCTGATCGCGCCAGAAAAGCGGTTCCGGCGCCGGCAGGGGGACGATCTCGATCGGCGCGCCGTCTTCCAGCCGCATCCCGGCGAGCCGCTCGAAGTTCTCGGCGAGCGGCGCGTAGTCAACGTCGTTCGGGTCCTTCGACTGAACCAGAACGACGGTCGTGGGATTCACGAAGCGGCAGACGTCGTCGACATGCCCGTGCGTGTCGTCGCCGGCGATCCCGCGGCCCAGCCAAAGGACATTTTCGATTCCGAGATAGCGGCGGACGGCGACTTGAAAGTCCTCGCGGGCCAAGCCCGGATTGCGGACCTGGACTTGCGGATCGAGGTAGCATTCCTCGGTGGTCAGCAGCGTACCTCGCCCGTTGACGTCGATGCCGCCCCCTTCGAGGATGAACTGGCGGCCGCCGGACTGCGCTTCGAACAGGCGCTGCCCCGTCAAGCCGGCGGCAAAGGCGGGCACGCCCGCATCCGCGCGCCAATTGTCGTAGCGGGCCCAGCCGTTGAAATGGAAATCGACGATCGCCGTTTCGACCCGGCCCCGCCTCTGGCGGCGGACGAAAATCGGCCCGCAGTCGCGCATCCAGCCGCGATCCGTCGGGCAGTGGAGGAATTCGACCTGGCGGATGTCGGCTCGGGCGGTCTCCAGCACGCGCCTTGCACGGGCCTCGACCGCCGCCGATCCGACGAGGATGCGGACCTTTTCTCCGACGGCGATTTTGCGGACGATCTCGCCGTAGACCCAGCCGATGGTGCTCATCTTGCCCGGCCAATCCGTGGCATTCTGCGGCCAGCTCAGCCAGGTCGCTTCGTGCGGCTCCCATTCGGCGGGCATCGAGAAGCCCCGTTGGGCTGGTGTTTGTTTACTCATGGCCCGTTCCGATTCTCCCGCCCTCTTCCTGGTTCCCACGCTCCCGCTTGGGAGCCTCTGCCCCTGCCACCACCGGCCGATAGCCCTGGACCTATCCCGCGTTTGCCCACCATGGTCCGACCCGGCAAACAGGCCCCAGCACCAACCGCGTCGCCGATCACCAGAGCGATCCGTAATGATCGTCATCCGGCAGCGCATGTCAAGCCATTAGAGAGGCGCGGGATGCCCTTTCCGCCGGCTGCGGGCCCTTGCGTTTCCGGGATAATTCGCCTAGACTGGCGGCACTCTTTTCTCGGGCCTGGCGGGCGATGGATGGCAACCCGGCGGACGGCTGTCTGGATGGCGGCAACGCGCGGCGATTCGCGCTTGGCCGCTCCGATTTGCGAGAGTCTCGGCAGGATCGCGCCCGGGGCGCAAGTCCGCGAATTGTGAGGAGAGAAGGAAGGGCATGAAGAAAGAACACCGCGCTGGCAAAGCCGCATCCACCACGCCCAATTCGCCGCAGCGGCACGAGTGCCCGCACAAGGACCGGTTTCTCTCCGGCAAACGCATCCTCCCCAAGGGGATCACCGGCAAGGAGAAGCTCGGCGAGTTGATGTCGAATGCGTACCTGGCCTACAACTCGGCCCGCTTGCTCGAAGGCTGCAAGCTGTTTACGGAGAAGATGCTCGAGCCCGACGTGACGGTGGGGTTGACGCTCTCCGGCGCGTTGACGCCGGCCGGGCTGGGCTGCTCCTGCGTCGTCCCCTTGATCAAGGCGGGTTTCGTCGATTGGATCGTGGCCACCGGCGCGAACCTCTACCACGACCTGCACTTCGCCTTCAACCTGCCGCTCTACGTCGGCAGCCACCTGTTCGACGACCGGGAGCTGCGCGAAAACGGCGTGGTGCGGATTTACGATGTCGTCCTCAGCCACTCCGATTGTCTGCTGGCCACGGACGACATCCTCCGGGAGATTCTTCTTCAGCCCGACTTCCAGAAAGAGATGGGCACCGGCGAGCTGCACCACAAGCTCGGCCGCTACGCCGCCGAGTGGGAACAGAAGGCGGGACGGAAGGACGTCTCCGTGCTGGCCGCCGCCTACCGCCGCGGCGTCCCCTGCTACACCTCGTCGCCGGGCGATTCGGGGATCGGAATGAACGTGGCCAGCGTCGAGATTCACGGCGGCAAGCTGCGGATCAACCCCTCGATCGACGTCAACGAAACGGCGAGCATCGTCCTGGCGGCGAAGCGGTCGGGCGGCAAGTCCGCGGTGATGCTGATGGGGGGCGGCAGCCCGAAAAACTTCATGCTCCAGACCGAGCCCCAGATCCAGGAGATTCTGCGGATCGAGGAAGTCGGCCATGACTACTTCTTCCAGGTCACCGACGCGCGGCCCGACACCGGCGGCCTGTCCGGCGCCACGCCGCACGAGGCGGTCAGCTGGGGCAAGGTCGATCCCCACCGGCTGCCGGACGCGGTTGTCTGCTATACCGACACGACGATCGCCCTGCCGCTGATCACCCACCAGGCCCTGGCCAATCGCAAGCCGCGCCCCTTGCGGCGGCTCTACGACCAGCGGGAAACGATGGTCGAAGCGCTCATCCAGGAGGCAACGGAAAAGGCATCATCGCCCTGATCGATGCGTGAAACCGCTGTACGATTCCAGGGAGTTCCCAGCCATGAAGACTTTGCCGTGGATCGCCCCGTCGCTGATTGCCCTTGCCCTGGTCTCAGGCGGGGGCGCCGCTGATCCAAGTGGAGAGGAATCGAGCTGGCGGGCGGGTTTCGGACGCCGCGCGATTACTCCGACAACCCCGGTCTGGCTGGCCGGGTATGGAACGCGGCGCGTGCCGGACGGCAAGATCCATGACCTCTGGGTCAAGGTGCTGGCCCTTCAGGCGAAAGGCGGCAAACGCGCGGTCCTGGCGACCACCGATCACATGGGCATGTCGAAGACGATCTACGAAAGCCTTTATGCCAAGGTGAACCGGCGGTTCTCGCTCGCTCGATCCGAATTCATGCTCACGTTCTCGCACAACCATTGCGGCCCCGTCCTCAAGGACGACCTGGTCGACTACTACCCCCTGGACGATGAGCAGCGGCGACTTGTGGCGGAATACTCGGACTGGATGGAAGACCAGGTGGTCGAGTCGGTGGCGGAAGCCTTGGCCAACCTCCAGCCGGCGGAACTGCTCAAGGGGGAAGGCAAGTGCACGTTCGCCGTCAATCGCCGCGAGAACTCCGAGCCGGAGGTCGCCAGACGGCTGGCCGAAGGGCTGCCGCTGAAGGGCGCGGTCGATCACTACGTGCCGGTTCTCGCCGTCAAGGGCCCGAACGGCGCGCTCAGGGGGATCCTGTTCGGATACGCCTGCCATCCGACGACCCTCTCCTGGACCAGCTGGTGCGGCGACTATCCGGGTTTTGCCCAACTCAACCTCGAGGCGAACCATCCGGGCGCCGCCGCGCTGTTTTTCAACGCCTGCGGCGGCGACCAGAATCCGATTCCGCGGCGAAAGTTGGAACTGTGCGTGGAGTACGGCAAGATGCTCTCCGACGCCGTCGAGAAGGCGCTCGCCGAGCCGATGCAGAGAGTGTCGGGCGAGCTCCGCTCGGCCTTCGAGTTCGTGGATCTGGCCTATGACGAGCTCGTCACGCGGGAGAAACTGCTGCCGATCGCCAACGGCACGAGCCCGTTGCACGCCCGCTGGGCGAAGCGGATGCTGAAGATGATCGAGGACGGCGTGACCTTCCCGGCCGCGTACCCTTACCCGGTTCAGGCGTGGCAGATCGGCGACGAGTTGCTGTTGATCGGCATCGGCGGGGAGGCCGTCGTGGACTACTCGCTGCGTTTGAAGCGCGAGTTCGGCCCCGGCACATGGGTCTGCGGCTACGCCAACGACATGGCGGCTTACATTCCCTCGCGGCGCGTATGGGAAGAAGGGGGCTACGAGGGGGGCCCGCACCTTGACGAGTATGGCCGCCCAGCCTGGCGCTGGGCGGGCGACGTTGAGGACCGCGTTGCCGGCGCGGTGCACCGCGTCGTGAACCGCGTCCGCGGGTCATCCGCGCCTCGCTGAAATTGCCGGCCACGCTCGCCGAGGCGCGGGGCGCTGGTCAGAACCGGGACGATCGACCCCGTTCGTCAGCCAGACTCGCAAAGACCAGGTCGACCTCTTCCACCTCCCCAAGGCGGGCCGCTTTCAGCGGCGCACCCGCGCGTTGCCTTCCCAGATGCTCCAGATCTGCTCCTCGTCGGCCGGCTGGGCATAGTCGGTCAGGAAGGTTGTGGCCAGGGCGCCGCTTGCCCAGCCGAACTGGACCCATTTCTCAGGCTCCCAGCCTTTGAGAATCGCGTAAAGCATGCCGCCCACAAAGCCGTCGCCCCCGCCGATGCGATCGAGGACCGTGATCTCGCGGGGCTCGACGACGTGCCAGTCGTCGCCCTCGGCCATCAAAGCGCCCCAGCGATGGCAATTCGCGCTGACGACTTCGCGGAGCGTGTTGGCAAACACGTCGGCGTTGGGATACGCCTGTCTGGCACGGCCGATCATCGCCTTGAAACCGTCGATCTTGGCGGCGATCTCCTTGCCGCCGGCTTCGGGCCCCTCGACCCCCAGGCAGAGCTGGAAATCCTCCTCGTTGCCGATCAGAATGTCGGCCACCCCGGCGATCTCGTGGAAGATCTCCCGCAATTCCTGTTCGCGGCCCTTCCAGAACGATGCCCGGTGGTTCAGATCGAAGGAGATCCGCGTGCCGTGCTTCTTAGCGGCTCGGGCGATTTCCAGGCAGAAGGTGCCGGTTTCGGGCGACAGGGCGGCGATCAATCCGGAAAGATGGACGATCTGGGCTCCCTCGCGGCCGAAGATCCGCTCCAGATCGAAGTCGTTGACGTTCAGCGTCCGGCCGACCTCGCCCGCACGATCGTTGTGCACCCGCGGCCCGCGCGACCCGCAACCGCTGTCGGCGAGGTTGAACTGGTGGCGGTAGCCCCAGGGGCCGCCCTGCTCGACCTCCCGGCCCTCGCAGTCCATGTGGCGGCTGGCGAGGTTGTCCTTGATGAAGCGGGCGATCGGGCTGCCTTTGACAAACGTGGTCAGCACTTTGACGGGCAGCCCCAGATACGACGAAATGCTCGCCACGTTGGATTCCGCGCTCGTGGCTTGCATGAAGAGGGTATCGCTGGAATGCATCGGCTGGCCACCGACCGGAGTGAGCCGCACGCCCATGCTGGTGGGGACGATCAGGGAATAGGCATAGTCTTTGCGCAGGTCGATGCCCATGGCAGTCTCCTTCGTTGCTCTCGTCGGCAGGCCTGCCCCGCCCGATCAAACACTGTATTAGACCGGATTTGGAGCGTGCCAACAAGGGTCCGCCGGAGGGCTTGATCTTCCGCGTCTGAACCGTCAAACTCACAGCATCCCGATCGAGGATTGTCTGGGTTCCATCGAAGGAGGTTGTTTGATGTCTGAAAAGCTTGCGATAAGTGGCGGCGCCCCAATCCTGAAGCGGGCGGACTATCTGAACTGGCCGGTAATCACCGACGATGACCGCAAGTTCATCGCCGAGGTGCTCGACAGCGGGATCGTCGCCGGCGCCACCGGGCCCCAGGCCGTCGCGTTGCAGCAAGAATTCGCCGCGTTCACCGGCGCCAAATACTGCCTGACCACGTGCAGCGGCACGGCCGCGCTCCACATGGGACTGGCGGCCGTCGACGTCGGCCCCGGCGACGAGGTGATTGTCCCCTCCTACACGTTCCTCGCCACAGCCTCCTGTGTCCTGCACCAGATGGCGATTCCCATCTTCGTCGACATCGAGCCGCGGACCTACACGCTCGATCCGGCCAAGCTCGAAGCGGCGATCACCGAGCGGACCCGGGCGATCATGCCCGTGCATATCCAGGGCTGTCCGGCCGACATGGACCCGATTCTGGCGATTGCCGAGAAGCACAACCTGCATGTGATCGAAGACGCCTGCCAAGCGCATGGGGCGATGTACAAGGGGCGGATGTGTGGAACGCTGGGAATCGCCGGCGCTTTCAGCCTGAACAACCTGAAAAACCTCTGCGGCGGCGAGGGGGGGCTGTTCGTCACCAACAGCGAGGACGTGCTCCGCAAGGGCGACTTGGTGCGGTATTTCGGCGACGAATGCGATGAGAAGACGCTCCGCCAGAAGTACAACGCCTCGATCCTCGGGTACATGTATCGCAACCAGGAGCTGCCGGCCGCGCTCGCCCGAGGTCAGCTCAAGCACCTCGATCAGCTGAACGCCACCCGGATCAGGAACTCTGAGTACCTGAGCCGGCATCTGGGCGAGATTCCGGGCGTGATTCCGCCCACCTGCCCGGCGGACTGCAAGCACGTCTACTGGTTCTACGCCGTGCGGTTTGACCCGCAGGCCGCCGGCATCGACGCCGAGCCGCGCCGCTTCCGGGTTGCCGTGGAGAAGGCCCTTGCGAAGGAAGGCGTGCTCGTCGGCCAGTGGCAGACGATGCCCGTTCTGGCGCAGGACGTCTTCCAGAGCATGATCGGCTACGGCAAGCGCTATCCGTGGGCGATCAACGAAGCCAAGGGGATCACGTACAAGTACGACCCGAACGACTTCCCCGTCGCCCAGATGCTCTGCGAGTCGTACACCAACGTGCACTCGATCCACCCGCCGAACGGTTTGGAGCTGAACGAGAAGGTCGTGGCGGCGTTCCACAAGGTCTTCGCCAACCTCGGCGAGGTCATGGACCATGCCGACGACGCGGTCCAGGTCGGCTTCGACGGCCGGCTTTACGGGGTCGGCTGACGACTCGTTGCGGGGACGGTCCCATTTCTCGTTTCAGGAAAACGGCACGGTCCCCCGATTTCTCCCCAGAAGTCAGGCCGCCCGCGGCCGTTGTTCCGGCGCTCGGGCAGTCACTCGGTTGCGTCCCGTCCGTGTTCCATCCGTGGCTCAAGACAAACCAAGCAGGAGGATCTACCGCGATGCAAAGCAGAGGATTATTGGGCAAGAAGTACCTGGAAATCCACGACGTGGTGCGCGATGTGGCGACTCCGGCGGGCGATCGGGTGCTGGTCAAGGTCCGCGCCTGCGGGGTCTGCGGCACGGATGTCAACTTTGTCCGCGACTGGACGGACGCGCCGATGCCGCTCGGCCACGAGATTTCGGCGGAGGTGGTTGACGTCGGGCCGAACGTTACGACGGTCAAGCCCGGCGACAGCGTGATCGTGGAAGACTGCACGATGTGCGGCGTCTGCGCGGAGTGCAAGAGCGGTCAGCCGCAGTTCTGCCGCAGCATGTTCGACCTGGACGGCCAGCCCGGCATGGGCGAGTACATGTCGGTGCGGTACAACAGCCTCAACCGCTACGAGGGCCTGGACCACGTCTCGGCGTGCCTGACCGAGCCGCTCGCCGTGTCGCTGACCTCGGTCTTGAACGCGCAGATCCCGCTCGGCGGGAGCGTGGTCGTGCTCGGCCCCGGCCCGCTGGGGCTGATGTCGGCCCGCGTCGCGCGGATTCGCGGCGCCGGCTACGTGGCGATTACCGGGCTGGCGGCCGACAACCCGCGGGAGCGGGCCCGGCTTGAACTGGCCGCCAAGCTCGGCTGCGACGATTTCTTCGAAGTCGGCAAGCACGACATCGAGGGGGAAATCAAGAAGCGATTCCCCCAGGGCGTCGACCGTGTGATCGTCTCCTCGCCGCCCGAGAGTCTGTACGACGCCCTGAAGATCATCAAGTATGGCGGGATGATCACCTTCTACGGGCTGCATTTCGGCGGCAAGAACACGATCCAGGTGGACGTGAACGACCTGGTCTTCCGCAAGATCTCGCTGATCCCGACCTTCGCCGAGCCGGCGATCAACTTTCCGGTCGCCCTGCGGCTGCTCCGCGACGGGCTGGTCGATGCCTCGGCGATCATCACCCACCGGTTCGGCTTCGACGAGGCGAAACAGACGTTTGCGGCGATCATCGACGGGACCGAGCCGATCATCAAGGCCGTGATGCTGCCGAATGGCAGTTAGCGCCCAGCACCTCCGCGAGCAGGTCGCCGTCCTTGGCTGAAAAGCCCGCGTAGCTGTGGCGGCGGAAGCCCTCCGCATATTCCCAGCCGGCCTCGCCGGACATGCGGGCGACTTCCGCGCCGCCGCTCCGCATGTTCTCCAGGTAGTCGTCCATCCCCTGCGTCTCGTCGAGCCATTGCCGCTGGCTTTCGTGGCAGCCGAGCATCTTCAGCTTGGTGTCCATTTCAGCGGTGATGTTGACGAACAACTCCGGCACGACGAGGGTTCGCATCCCGTCGCGGTTCATGTGCGGCTGGGCGTGGTAGAGGTAGACGTCCTGGTCGGTCGCCTCGATCGGCGGATCGCTGCGGTAGTGCCGCATGGCGCGACTGAAACACGCGGTGATCACCAGCCGGGCCGTGTTCGTGTGGTCCTCCATGTAATCGTTCAGCGATGGCAAGAGCACGATCGACGGCCGGACCTCCCGCACCACCGCGCTCATCTTCCGCAGCAGCCGATCCTCGTAGAAAATCATCAGGTCGTCGGTGATCGGTCCGTGGTAGACCGCGCCGATCGTCTCGGCGGAGCGCTCCGCCTCGCGGCGGCGGATGCGGGTGATCTCGGCTTCCGCGAGCTCGTTGCTGTCGAGATTGCTCCGCGAGAGGTTCATCATGTGCGGCTCGAATCCCGCCTTGGCCAGCAGCGCGAGCGTGCCCGCCATACCGAATTCCACGTCGTCGGGATGCGCGCCGACGGCAAACGCAGTACGCTTGTTGCTCACAGCCGTTCTCCGTAGTCCGAGAGGGTCGCGGTTCTTCCTGAAGACCATCCCTTAATCTACGGGCAGCGACCTGGAGAATCAACCGGCGCCGTCCTGCGGCCGCTCGTTCTTCTCGAACCAGTGCATCAGGAGCTTCTGCCGATCGGTCGGCTGTTCCGACCGGGCGCGCGACTGCTTGTCCGGGCCGTGTTCCACGCTCCAGCCGTCCCATTCGCGGAAGGCGTGGTAGGCCCAGTCCCAGCCGTTCTCCTCCATCACCTCGATCACGTCGCGAAGGTAGTCATGGGCGCTCGAGCCGGGCGCCCAGCGGATCGCGCTGAATTCGCCGATGTAGATCTGCACGCCGTAGTCGCGCTGGTAGTCGATCGCCGGCCGGAGCGCCCGGCGGATCGTCTCCTTGTCCCAGTGCCGGCCGCCGATCTCGCCCGGATAGGTGATGCCGACCGGCGCATCGTAGACCCCCTGGTGCGTGAACTGGTGCGGCTGGTAGATGTGGACGCTGTAGACGACGCGCTCGGCTTCGATCGGCTCGAACAACTCGAGCGCCTCGGGGCTGCCCCAGGGCGCCGGCTCGACGATGATTGCATGTTCCGGATCGATCTTGCGGATCCGCCGCGCCGCCGCGGTGGCCAGCCCGTGCCAGTCCATCACTCCCTCGCCGAGAATCCCTTCGACCGGTTCATTGACCAGGTCGTAGCCCCAGACCGTCGCACTGTCCCGGTAGCGGGCGGCGATCTTCTCCCAGACCTTGAGAAACGCCTGCTGGAATCGGGCCTCCTTGAAGAGCCGGCATTCCCGGGCCTCGTTGCGCCCCCCGGGCGGCGTGTGCAGGTCGATCAGGACCAGGATGCCCATCTCCTCGCAGACCGGCAGCAGCGAATCGAGCCGCTCGAGCTCCGAGTCGAGCCACGCGTCGTAGGCCGCCAGGTCGCCCCGGTCGGCCGGCCCGTGGGGGAAACCGCCCCAGATCAACTGCCAGCGGACGTGGTTGGCCTTCCACTGGCCGCCGAGCACACGCAGGTCCTCCGCGCCGACGCGCGGGCCGATCATCGCGCCCCGCAACCGGTCGAGCGCGTGCCCCTTGTAGACGGGCCCAGCCTTGGCCGGGCCGCCGGCCGGCCGCCGCCGGCTGACGACGGTGATCTTCAGATTGTCGAACCATGCGCGCCCGGTGACCGACTCCAGCCCGAGGATCAACTCGGCCGCGGTGGCGTCTCGGGGCACGGCGGCGAGAAACCGCACGGGTTTCCAGTCGAATGTGCCGAAGACGCTGTTCTGCTGCTGCCACTGGTCACCGGCGGGCGAAGTGGTGTGGAGCATCACCTTGACGCCGTTCCATGGATTGGGCGGTTGAGAGACGGTCTCCGCGCGGACCATCGCTTCGACGCGGACTCTTGTTCCGCAAAGCGCGGCGAGCGGCAACTTGATCCGCGCGCTGCGGTGGCCGGTCCCCTCGGCGGTGGGGATTTCCGCCGAGAGCCCCTGCGATCCGCCCACGCCCGGCGCCAGCTCCGCGGCTGTCCCCAGGCCGGTCCATCCCGCCACGGCGGCGGGCGAATCAAAATCGGTCTCGTATACGACCTCGGCGGCCGCGACCGGCAAGGCCAGACAGAGAATCCAGGTGCAAGTGGCGACGCGCGATGCTGACTTCACGGCAAGGCTCCGGCGGCTGGGGACAGGATCGGCAACCATACCAAGCCACGATACCCATCACCGCCTTCGATCGCAAGCCGGCCGCTGCGATCGCGGCTTTGAAGACCCGGCAGATTGAAGTGCCCTGCGTGCTGCGGTGAGGAGTAGCGCGCCGGGCACACGGCCTTTCATTCGGCGAGACGCACCTGCGATACATTCTGGAATGCTCGGTGGTTCTCAAGCTGGAGCTTGGGAACCAGGGACGGTCGAGGACGGCTCGGTGGACTTGCCCGGTTCAGTCAAACAAAACCATCTGCCTCGACCTCGCGCTCCGCTCGACGCGCCCCGCGATTCGGCATGCCCCGCTGGCAATGTCCGGATTCTTACAGGCACACACTCGCACCATGATGTCGTGCGCGGAAGCTGCGATGCGCAGACGATCCAGGATCGCATTGCGCGTCTCAGCGGGCAACGCGGTTACGCTCTTTCGGGCGTGAATCGGCAACCGTACGCGAGACTGGAATGCGGCGGACAGGCGGTCGCGTGTCGCTTGATTCAGATCGCTGGATCGCAAGGCCTTGGTGACGGCGGGGCGAAGGAAGAGCACGCTGGCAGCAAGCAATCGGATTCCCGCTGCTGCGAAATCATGACACACTCTCTCGAAGGTCTCGCTGTCGTCGGTCACGTGGGGAATAATCGGATCGATTCTACCCGTTGTTTCAATCCCGCAGGAACTCAGGACACGGGCCTGTGCAACTCGCTCCGCGGGCATCGCCGCGTGCGGCTCCAATTGGCGGCACAGGGAATCGTCGGGCGTAATCAGTCCGATTTGCGCGCTCACAAGCGGTGCGTTCGAGATCAGTAGCTCCATGTGTTTTGGTGGGATCGTCCCCTTTGGTCAAGAACGATACACGAATCTGTGACCGGAGTAGGAGGCTCAAGACCTCGAAGGCAAGGTCACGCAGTTCCGGGACTGGCTGAAACAAGTCGCTGGAGGGGCTGAAATACACTGCATGGGGCGGGCTGTGCTTGCGCCGCAGTTCGCCCCGGAGTCTCTCCGCGGTATTGGCGAAGATCTCGATCCGATTAGGGCCCGCGAAAAAATAACTTGAACAATTGATCTTGGCAGAATTCGTGAAACCTGCGATGACATGCGCATGGCGACGGCGCAGGTCATCCAGAGTATTCGACGAGAGTTCCGGGCCTTGAAGCCCGGGATGGATGAACGTCTGCGGCGGCAGTGGGCGGCCGCGGAAGCACGCGAACTGGGTCGGGGAGGCATCACGGCAGTAGCGCGAGCGACGGGCATGTCGCGAACCACGATCACGACAGGGTGTCGGGAATTGACTCGACCGCTTAAGCAGCGGGAGCGGGACGCGCAGCGCATCCGCCGCCCGGGCGGCGGACGTCGCTCGCTGGTGGACACGGATCCTGGTCTGCTCGCGGCTCTGGAAGCACTTCTCGAACCGGTGACGCGAGGAGACCCCGAATCGCCGCTGCGCTGGACGTGCAAGAGCACCTCCAAGCTGGCGGCGGAATTGACGCGACAGAATAGACCAGTTTTTACCTCCCCATCGCGGAAGCTGGAGAAGGCCATTCGCTCGAACTTGGAGGGGTTGGGCTATGGCGGGTAACAGTGAGCGAACAATGCCGCCCTCTCTTGAGAAGATGTGCCATTCGTTTGAAGCCGACCTGCGCGTTGCTGCTGTTCTTGAACTGGCAAACGAGGGAGCGATTTTCGTTGAAGACGGTAATCACGGAGAGAACCGACCTCGCCAAGACGAGTTCACTGACACTGGCGTCCCGTTCATTCGGCCGCCAGATCTCAAAGAGGGCCGCGTCGATTTCAAGAATTGCGGACGAATAAACGACGCCGGATTCAAGCGTGTGTGCAAAGGAGTTGGCCGTGCTGGGAATATTATCCTCACACATCGAGCGACTGTTGGGCGAATCGCGATTACCTCGCCAGACGATCCGCAAGTCTTCGTCACGAATCCTGGTACAACCGTTTGGCGAAGTACCGACACGAATGTGCTTGATCAGCGATTTCTATACTGTTTCATGCGAAGCCCAGCATTCATGGAACAGCTTTGGGGAGAGGTCGGGAACAACTGCACTTTCGATTATGTCAGCCTGACTCAGCAACGAGGACTACGACTTGCACTTCCTCCCCTCCCCGAGTAGAAAGCCATCGCCCACATTCTGGGCACGGTGGATGACAAGATCGAGTTGAACCGGCGGATGAACGAGACGCTGGAGGGGATGGCCAGGGCGCTCTTCAAGTCGTGGTTTGTGGACTTTGACCCGGTGCGGGCGAAGATGGACGGCCGCCCGGTTCCGGGCCTGGACGTGGCCACGGCGGCGTTGTTCCCGGATGGGTTTGAGCATGCGGATGGGGAGCTGGTGCCGAGGGGGTGGAAGGTGTGCCCATTGCCGGAGGCAATTGAGCTCAATCCGGGACGCTCTCTTGCCAAAGGCAAATCTGCACCGTATCTTGACATGATGAATATGCCCACCGCGGGACATCGAGCGGAGGAGCTCATCGACCGTGAGTTCAACTCAGGCACGAAATTCATGAATGGCGATACACTGCTCGCTCGAATCACACCCTGCCTTGAGAGCGGCAAAACAGCATTCGTCGATTTTCTCGGTTCAAATCAAGTCGGTTGGGGGTCAACAGAGTACATTGTGCTTCGCCCGCGTCCGCCGCTCCCAGTCGAGTACGGCTATTATTACTTGGCGAGGTCAGAAGGGCTGCGATTGCATGCGATCCAGAACATGACGGGCACGAGTGGTCGACAGCGAGTGCCCCCGGATTGTCTTGACCAGTTTCTCACTGCTATGCCGCCGCCTTCCGTTGCCGAGCTGTTTGGCAAGCAGGCGGGGGCGTGGATGACACAAATCCGAGTCAATAGCCTTGAGTCCAGAACGCTCGCGGCGCTTCGCGACACCGTTCTTCCCAAGCTTCTCTCCGGCGAGATTCGAGTTGCGAACGCAGACAAGTACGTTGATGCAGCGATTGGCACCGAGGGACCCGAGCCACCAAATCCAGCCGAAGTTGCCGTTCGAGTCCAAGGTGGTGTTCAGATGGAAGTCAAGAACAAGGGGATCGAGTTTGAGGTGCGGTCGCCGCACGGCGATCATCTCGGCGACGTGGTCCTGACGAAGACGGGGCTTGTCTGGTGCAAGGGAAAGACCGACGCCAAGAACGGATTCAAGGTCTCGTGGAACAAGTTCATTGAGTTTGCGGAACAACCGAAGCGGCATGGGCATCCCTGAGGATCGGTTGCTGACATGCTCTTGATGGCCGACATAGAGACTCCCCTATTTTTTCGGAATAGGAGCACAATGCATGGCGCACACTTTCCTAGGCAAACTCGAACCCGTTGACGTGAAGACTGTCTGGGAAAACGAAGCCTCAGACTTCACGCCCTGGCTGGCACAAGAAGACAACCTCGCCCTATTGAGCGAGACAATTGGACTTGAGTTGGAACTGCAAGAGCAGGAAAAACAAGTTGGGCGTTATCGCGCGGACCTGTTGTGCCGCGACACAACTACGGATCAGTGGGTGTTGATTGAGAATCAGCTGGAGAAGACAAATCACCGACATCTCGGCCAACTACTTACCTATGCCGCTGGCCTCGAAGCTGTGACGATCGTCTGGATTGCGCAAGCATTCAATGATGAGCATCGAGCTGCCCTCGATTGGCTCAACGAGATCACAGACGAGCGATTCAACTTCTTCGGCCTGGAAATTGAGTCGTGGCGAATCGGGGAGTCTGAAATTGCGCCGAAGTTCAACGTCGTCTGCAAACCGAACGAGTGGACAAAAGGCGGTGGCGGCGGGGCTGTTCCGGATGAAGACAACGCTACTCGCCTGGAGTTCTGGAAGGAATTCCGCGAGTTTGCTTTGAAGCAAGAGCCAAGACTGAAGCCGCGAAAGGCCACGTCGAAGGCTCGGCTAATATTTCAGACCGGCCGCAAAGGTGTCTCGCTGCACACGAGGATAACACAGCTCAAAGGCGGGATGCTGGGGGTCTCATTGTCGATCCGTGGCAAGCACGCGAAGGCCTATTTCGAGGTTTTCAAAGCTCAGCAACAGGAGATCGAGACCGAGCTTCGTGTTCCGGTCGATTGGGTAGCGAGTCACGGCCAGAAGATCTATCAGGTTCGTACGCAGACCCCGGGGAAGATCGAAGATCACGACAAGTGGCCACAGTACCGCGACTGGCTCTTGAAGACGCTGGTCCACTTCCAGCGAGTATTTGCAGATCGCATTGCAGCACTTCCCGTCGTGTCAACTCGTGAGGCGGACGAGGAATACGCCGATGATGATGAATAGTTGATCCCCGAATGACCACCTCACTCAACGAATCCACCCTCGAAACCACCGCCCTCGAATGGCTTGAGGACCTGGGCTACTCGATCCTCCACGACCCCGACATCGCCCCCCGGCGAGCCAGCCCAGGAGTGGGGCTCCTTCCAAGACGTTCTTCTCGCCCAGCGCCTCCGCGACGCCATCGACCGGCTCAATTCGGGCATCCCGGCGGCCGCGAGGGACGACGCCTTCCGAAGAATCGCCGTGCCCGACCGGCCAACGCTGATCGCCAACAGCCGCGCGTTCCACCAGCGGCTGCGAAACGAGAGTCGAGGTTAAGGAGGTAACGCGGTGGCGGTCCACACGGAAGGCGAAGCGATGCCGATCGGCTACGTGCCGTGGTATCTGGCCGGCGACGTGCGGACGCTGCTGGCGGACTGCGGGCCGGACTCGGTCGAGGTTTGCGTGCAGCGCGTGAATCGCGACGCCCCCTTGCAGCACCGCGTACCGTGCCGGATGAACGCCTGTTGGCCGGCAGGCTTTCGGCCGTGCAGCGACGATGTCGATACCCCCATTCCCGAGGACGTGCCTTCGCCGTGCCCGGCGTGACTGCGGATCAGGACGGAACGATGGTCGCAACCGACTTTCTGGAGTCGGATCTCGAACTCGTCGTTCTGGAATGGTTTCAGGGGCTGGGCTACGAGACACTCTACGCTCCGGAAATCGCGCCCAGCGAAGCGGGGACAGAGCGGGCGTCGTTCCACGACGTCCTGCTCACCCAGCGCCTCCGCGACGCCATCGACCGGCTCAATCCCCAGATCCCCGCAGCCGCACGCGAGGACGCCTTTAGAAAGGTCGCTGTTCCGGACCGGCCGACGCTGATCGCCAACAACCGCATCTTCCACCGGCGGCTGCGGGACGGGGTGGAGGTGGAGTATCGGCGGCCGGACGGATCGATCGCCGGGGACCACTGCCGGATTGTCGATTTCGAGAACCCGGAGAACTACGACTGGCTGGCGCTGAATCAGTTCACCGTGATTGAGGGGCAGCACAACCGCCGGGCCGACGTGGTCGTGTTTCTGAACGGGCTGCCGCTCGGCGCGCTGGAGCTGAAGAACCCGGCCGACGAGGAGGCCACGATCCAGGCGGCCTACAAGCAGCTTCAGACCTACAAGGAGCAGATCCCCTCGCTGTTTGCCTACAACGAGGTGCTGGTCGCCTCGGACGGGCTGGAGGTCCGGATCGGCTCGCTGACGGCCGGCCAGGAGTGGTTCAAACCGTGGCGGACGATCGAGGGGGAGAACGAGGCGCCGCACGCGTCGCTGGAGTTGGAGGTGCTCATTCGCGGGGTGTTCGAGAAGGGGCGGTTTTTGAAGCTGCTCCAGCACTTCGTGGCCTTCGAAGACGACAGGGACAGCGACCGGGTGATCAAGATCCTGGCCGGCTACCACCAGTTCCATGCCGTCCAGCGGGCGGTGGAGGCGACGCTGGAGGCGTCGCGGCCCGAGGGGGACAAGCGGTGCGGGGTGGTGTGGCCCACGCAGGGCTCGGGCAGAAGTCTGTCGATGATGTTCTATGCCGCCGAGATCGTCGTTCACCCGGCCATGGAGAACCCCACGCTGGTCTGCCTGACGGACCGCAACGACCTGGACGACCAGCTTTTCGCGCAGTTCGCCCGTTGTTCGGAACGGCTGCGGCAGAACCCGGTGCAGGCGGAGAGCGCGCCCCACTTGCGGGAGCTCTTGAAGGTGGCCTCGGGCCGGATCGTGTTTACGACGATCCAGAAATTCCTGCCGGGCGAGAAGGGCGAGCGGGTGCCGATGCTCTCGGACCGGCATAACATCGTGGTGCTCGCCGACGAGGCCCACCGCAGCCAGTACGATATGATCGACGGGCTCGCCCGCAATATGCGAGACGCGCTGCCGCATGCAGCCTTTCTCGGATTCACCGGTACGCCCATCGAGAAGCACGACGCCAACACGCGGGCCGTGTTTGGCCAGTACGTGAGCATCTACGACATCGAGCGGGCGGTGCGGGACAAGGCGACGGTGCCGATCTACTACGAGAGCCGGATCGCCAAGCTTTCGCTGAACGAAGAGGCCCTGCCGGCGATCGACGACGAGCAGCGGATCGCCTTGATTGCCAGGGACCTGGTGGAGCATTTCGAGCGGCGTTACGAGGCCATGGAAGGCAAGGCGATGATCGTGTGCATGAGCCGGCGGATCTGCGTGGAGCTTGTACGACGAACTGGTCAAACTGCGGCCCGGCTGGCACGACGAAGACGACGAGAGGGGCGTGTTGAAGATCGTGATGACCGGGTCGGCTTCGGACGACGTGGCGTGGCAACCGCACATCCGCAACAAGGCGCGGCGGAAGGCCCTGGCGCGGAGGTTCAAGGACCCGGGGGACTCGTTCCGGGTGGTGCTCGTGCGGGACATGTGGCTGACGGGTTTTGACGCCCCCTGCCTGCACACGATGTACGTCGACAAGCCGATGCGCGGGCACGGGCTGATGCAGGCGATCGCCCGGGTGAACCGGGTGTTCCGCGACAAGCCGGGCGGGCTGGTGGTCGACTACCTGGGCTTGCTGTCTGCTGGTGCAGCAGTCGGCCGAGCGTCAGGCGCGGCGGCCTGGTCCGCCGTGGACCGAATCGCTGCCGGTCAATGATTCTTGCCATTCATTTTCCGAAGTTCGTCCTTGGCCGCCTTCATTTCCTCAAAGGCGGCCCGCGCGTCTGGCGGGAGTTTCGGCGCGGGGCCTTGATCATCCCCTTCGGCCTTCAGTCCACCGCCGACCGCTGTCTTCTGCACCCCTGCGGACAGACGCCCTTCCTCAATCTGGGATTGGATGGCAGCCCCAACGGCGGTCGCCGCGGAATGCTGCGATTTGGTCTTGGGGCCAGCCAGCAGGCGGTCCAGGGCTGCCAGTGAATTGAGCAGCCCAGCGGGCCGCGGCTCTTCCGCCCGCTCTGCCAGCTTGCTCAGGTAGACCTGCTGCTTTCTGGCGAGCATGTCGGCATACGCCCTCGCCTGCCCGTCGTCTCGCTTGTAGAGCCCCACGCACAGCAGCCCTGAACCACAGGCCAGCTCAGAATCAAGCAGACCGCCCAGCCCTCGCTTGATGCCCTTGGCATGGCAACGGATCGTCACGGCGTCGGCGCGCCAACCAGCCGGGACGTCGAACAGGCAGGCGAATTGCCGCTGCTTTTGCAGCGTGTCCTGCGAAGATCGCCGGAGTTCGAAGTAGACGCCCGATCCTCGTTCGATCGTCCCCGCGGCGATGAGAAGTTGCCTTGGGGCAAGCAAGCCGAATTGGGCGTGCGACGAGGCCAAATCCCCGGTCAGATTCCCATCCCCAGTGGTCGGCAGGATGAGGTAACGGAAACGGACCTCGCCGTGACGGCTGCTGTTCTGAATGGCAATCGTCCCGTTCACAACATCCGTGCCGACCTCGGCGTTCGGCAAGTAGCCGACGACGGGCATCTGCTGCTCCGTGGAGATCTCGTAGTGGAGTTTCTTCAGGTCGGCCTCCTCGCCCTCGAGGAGTTGCGGCGAAATCTTGAAGACTGCCTCGATGACCTCGCGGCGATACGCCTCCCGGAAGCCTTGCGGGGTGACGTCCCGACATTCCGCGGTGAGCGGAACGTCGAAGACGACCAGGGGGACTTCGGCCTTGCCCGCACTCCCGATCAAGACGAACGCCGTCGCGAACGTCCATTTCCAGCACCCTGCAAACGGCATGGCATCGTTTCCTGTGTTGGTTGTTCAAAGCGGCCCGTGTCGCGGCTCGGCCCCTTCCCGCCCGAGACGCTCCCGTCTCTTCCCAATGCGCCGCATCGAAGGGGCGTCGCGCTCGCCTCGATCCGTCGGGGAAGTCAGCGCCGGGGGACATTCTGGCGGATGCACGGCGGTGCAGACAAGATCAATTGGGGCGGCCGCGCGCGGCTGGCGGGCGATTTCCCGATGCTTGCACCGCGTCCATCCAGCGCGTCGACGCCGGCCGGCACGGCGCCGCCAAGACGCCGGCAGACCCGCCGCCCGCCGTGCGGGCTACTTGCCGATGCAGAACCGGCTGAAGATCTGGTCCAGAAGGTCGTCGGTATACACGGCGCCGACGACGCGGCCGAGGGCGCCGAGCGCGACCCGCATCTCGGCGGCAATCAACTCGTCGCCTCCGCCCGCGACGGCCAGCCGGAGCGCGGCGTGGAGCGCCGCGGAGGCCGCTTGGAGCGCCGCGCGGCAGCGGACCGCCGTGCCCGCGACGACGTCGCCCTCACCGCTGGAGGCGGCCAGAACGGCCTCGCGCACGCGCGACTCCAATTCGGCGATCCCCGCGCCGGTCCGGGCACTGGTGACGACCGCGGCCGGCGATGCGGACTGGGGCGGCCGCAAATCCGCCTTGGTCTCGACGACGATCCGGCAGGGTCCGGCTCCCGGATGGTCTGCCGAGCGAGCCGCCGCGCGGGCCGCGCCCCGCTCGACGCAGACGAGCAGCACGTCGGCAGCGCCCGACTGGCACTCGGCCAGTTCTCGGGCCGCGCGCTCGACGTCGTCGGCGGGCCGGCCCGCCCGCTCGTCGATCCCGGCGGTGTCGATCAGGCGGCAGCGGACCCCGTCGAAATCCAGGTCGGCGACCAGATAGTCTCGGGTCGTGCCGGGCACGTTGGAGACGAGGGCCTGCACGTCCCTTGCCAAGGCGTTGAACAGGCTGCTTTTGCCGACATTCGGCCTGCCGGTCAAGACGACGCGGACCGTCTGGGAGGATTCGAGGCGTTTTGCCATCCGCTCGGCGAGCCGCTTGACCTCGGCGACCGCTGCTTGAAGCTGCTGCCGGAGGTCTGCACGGTTCAGGAACGGCAGATCTTCGTCAGGGAAATCCAAGCCGGCTTCCAGGTGGGCCAGCAGTCCGAGGATCGATTGGCGGAGGCGGCGGAGCGGCTCGGCGATGCCGCCGGCGAGTTGGACCAGGGCGGCGTCCAACTGCCGGTCGTCGGCGGCCTCGATCGCGCCGAGAACGGCTTCCGCCTCGGTCAGATCGATCCGCCCGGAGAGAAACGCCCGCAAGGTGAATTCCCCCCGTTCGGCGAGCCGGGCGCCGGCTGCGCAGAGGGCTTCGAGGAGGTGTTGCAGCAGAGGGGGGCTGCCGAGCGTGTGGATCTCCGCCGCCGGTTGCCCGGTGTAACTCCGCTGGTTCGGCCAGAAGATCACGTCCGCCGGCAGGGGAGCCAGGCCGGCAAGCTCCAGTTCCGCCTGAAAAACGATCGCCTGCGGCGTCTCTCTCCAGGGGGCCGGGATGGACGGCCGGCGAACGATGGCGGCCAGGCACTCGGCGGCGGCCGGGCCGCTGATCCGCACGATTCCGCGCGCGGCGCCTCCGCGAGCAGAGGCGATCGCCGCGATCGTGTCGTCCAACGAGTAGACCATGCCCAGCCGGCCGCTCAGCGCCGCCCGCGGTTCTTCTTGCGTCTTGCGGACGAACCCGGCGGCGGAGATCCTTCGCGCCGCGGCGGCGCGGACGGGCTTGAAGGACCGGCCTGACCGGCGTTCTGGCCTTTTTCGTGTTTTGGCAGCAGTTTGCGTTCGGCCACTCCCCAGAGGCTCGAGGCGATGAAGTAGATGCACAGCCCGCTGGCCACCTTGAAGAAGATCAGCCCCATGAAGACCATCATGAAGCTCATCACGTTCTGCTGGATTCTCGCCTGGTCGTCGGCCGGCGGCGGCATGAACATCTTCTGCTGCACGATGAACAGGGCGATCGTCACCAGCGGCAGGATGTTGAAGTAGGGGCCGAGCGAAAGCATGCCTTGGCCGCTGTTGAACCAGCCCCATCCGATCGATGTCCAGAAGCCGCTCCAGTCGAAGAGCATGTCGGGCGCGGCCAGGTTGGAGCACCAGCGGATCGACGGTCCGAGCAGCGCCGCCCCGCGGAGTTCGACATCGACCATCAGCGCCCGGTAGAGGCCGATGAAAATCGGCAGTTGGATGAAGACCGGCAGGCAGCCGCTGAGCGGATTGTAGTTGTGCTTGCGGAACAGCTCCTGCTGGGCGTGGCGGAGAGCCTCGGGGTCTTTCTTGTACTTCTCCGAGATCTTCTTGATCTCCGGCTGCAACTCCTGCATCTTGCGGGCTCCGAGCGCCTGCTTCTTGCTCAGCGGGAACATGCAGGAGCGGACCAGCACGGTCAGCAGGATGATCGCCAGGCCGTAATTGAAGGCGATGTACCCCTCGAAGAAGTGGAGGATGTGCTGCATCGGTATGGCCACCCACCAGAACCATCCGTAGAACACGGATTCCCCGAGCCCATACTGGCGGAGCAGCGGCGGCCGCTTCGGCCCGCTGAAGATCTCGTAGGCATGGGAGACCTCCTCGCCCGGCTTGAGCGTCCGCGGGATGCTCACCAGGCGGCAGGACGTATTCGTGTTCTTGGCCAGGTCCTTCGTGACGTCGCCGACGCGAATCGCATGCGCGCGAGAGAACCAGGAGCCGGCCTGGCCGGGCTGTTTCTTGGGGATCAGCACCGAGGAGAAGTACTGGGCGTCGACGCCGATGTACGTCAGCTCGTCTTCTTCGTTCTTGATCTCCACGCCCCAATCGTCTTCCGCGATCTTGGTGCAGCGAATCACGTTCGGTGTTTTGGCGTTCTGCGAGATCAGCACGTCGCGCAGGCCGTAGAGTCCCCATCCCGGTCCGACCTTGTTCGCATACCACGCCCCCTCGACCGGCAGGCCGGTTGGGCCGTCGAGCTGGTAGGCAATCTTGTGCTCGCTCTGGCCGATATTGCGGAGCGAGACTTCCAGTTCGAGGTGGTACGCCCGGTAGTCGGCCTCGTCCGCCGCGCTGGGGTCGACTTTCGCCAAGCGATAGGTCTTGATCGCTTCCAGCCCGAGTCGGGGGAGCACGCGGCGAAAGACAGCCTCCTCGATCGTCGCGGAGACCACCTCCCAGTTCGACTGGCGCAAGGCCACGCCGTCGAGTTCGGCGCCGATCGCCCCGTCCCGCGGAACAATCGGCTGGCCCTTGTCCGCGCGAATCGACGCGAAGCGGCTCTTGTCCAGGTCGGCCAGCTTCACCTCGTCGACCTGGTGGAGCGTCAGCAGAAACGAGAGCGGATCGTCGCCCTCCGGCCGGGTGACGGCCATTGGCGGGCGCCGCAGCACGACGTCGACCGTCTGCTGCTTGCCCGCGCGGACATAGCCGACGGCCACGGTCTGGCCCGGCCGCGTCGGCGCCAAGGCCTTGAGCAGCGAACGGTAACCGGTCACGCCGCGACCATCGATCGACGTGATCAAGTCACCCACCTCAAGCCCCGCCTCTGCGGCGGGCGTCCCCTTGCCCACAACCTCAACCGGGCAGCCCTCGCCGCGACGAGCCGTGTCGAAGGCCAGGTGACCGAGATAGCCGGTCCGATCGTCGACGTCGCGATAGCGCGGACTGTTCAACTCGGTCCGGATCACCGCCGCGCCGCGACTGGTCAGCGTGACCAGCAGCCGGTAGGGGCTTGCCGGGTCCGCCGAGCCGATCGCGATCAGCTTCTCCGGCGGCTCCGGCGGCCCCGGCGCTGCCTCCGCCAGGGCCGGTTCGGCCTCCGCCACCGGCGGCGATGCCTCCGGCTCCTTTTCGGGCGTCTTTTCGGCCTCGCCCGCGCCCGGCTTGGCCGGTTTGTCCACCTCCGGTTTCGCCTCGGCGCGATCGCGGACCGGCGGCCTGTCCGGCGCCGGTTTCGGCGGACGGAATTTCGCCGTCATGTAACTGTGGAGCAGCAGAATGCCGATCGAAAGAGCAACGAACAGCAGGGTACGCTCGAGCATTCTGTCGTGGGGCCGCGGTTGCATCAACTCATTCCTGACTGGGGCGGCTGCCGGCTGGATGTCGGACGACGGGCGGCCCCTGCCGAGCCCTCACCCACCTTGAGTGGAACGACCAGCGCGAGGCGCCTTCGCCCCCGGCGATCCTCCCAACTGGACTGGCGGGAGAGACGCAAAACGACCAGCACACTCGGACAGACCGCACGGGAAAACTGCGCAATCCCTTAACTCTAGCGTCTCTTTCATCGCACCGGTAGGCGGGTTCTTGGCATCCACCCAGTAAAGGGGGTGCGAACGGCCGCGCAGATTCCCGCGGCGACGGCGAATCGGGCAAACACCAAGGTCCAATCGTCGATGGCCGATGGA
The DNA here is from genome assembly GCA_012744395.1 of Pirellulaceae bacterium. GTDB lineage: Bacteria > Planctomycetota > Planctomycetia > Pirellulales > Thermoguttaceae > JAAYCB01. The sequence goes on along the minus strand of JAAYCB010000026.1, from coordinate 22,580 downwards.
GAGCAGAAAGGGCAAGGTTCAAGGTTCAATTCCCAATGGCCGAGCGGGTGAAGCTCCCCCGTTTGAGCACATCGGCCGCTGGATTCGGCATGGAATGCAAGATGGATCGAGAGGGGCGAGCGAGCCGCCTTAGCGGCCGTCTCGCAGTCGGTCGCCGAGGAAGTTGTCCAATTCCGGAATTGGGTAGATTTTCCGGATCGTCTCTTCAAACGGGTACTCGACTCGGTGGAACGTCACGCGTCCATCCTGCAAGATGGCATAGCAGGCCCGAGGGTCCCCGTCGCGGGGTTGTCCCACCGAACCGACGTTGATCATCACCTTCTCCACCCCGAGAACGTATTCATTGTTCAATTCCTCGGGGCTGAAAAACAGGAAATCCTCCGTGAACACACCCGGCACGTGGGTATGGCCCTGGAATGCGCAGCGATCGACCAGGGCGAAGATCTTCTCCATCTTCCGCCGGTTATAGATGTCCTCCGGAAAGACATACTCGTTGAGGGGATTTCTCGCGGAGCCGTGGACGAAGAGCAGTTCTCCGTCGCGGTAGCTGCGCGGTCGCTCGCCGAGAAAATCCCAACGCTTCGATCCGTCCTCGGAACCCGGCGCATAATCCTCCAGTTGCGCCCGAGTCCAGAAAATCGCTCGTTCCGCGCCGGTGTTGAAACCCTCCGGGTCGAACAGGGCGCCCTGGTCGTGGTTTCCCAGCAGGCAGACATCCATTTTCATGACTTCGTCGATGCACTCGCGCGGATTCGGGCCGTAACCAACCACGTCGCCGAGGCAAAAAATCTCGTCCACCTCTTTGGCCCGAATATCGGCCAGGACCGACTGGAGGGCCTCGATATTGCTGTGGATGTCGCTGATAAGCGCTCGTTTCAAGGGCTCGGCCTCACGATGGCCCCGCGCAACACCCCCACGTGCCGGGCCACGGGGCACATGGGAGACCTCTTTCTGAAACGTTTCAGCCGCTGTCGGGAAAATCCCTCGCTGCCGGGCGCGGGGCAAACGCGGAACCGCACGAGAGCACCCTTCGGCGGACCTTTGTCCTTGCCGAAAACGATCGTCAGTCTATTGTTACGAAAATCAAGGGTCAAGTCGAGAGCCCAACTTCTTGGCAAGCTGCCGACCCGGTCCACGCCCAGCCCAGCCGGTTTCGCTCTGGCTGGCCGGCGAGCCGCTCGCCGGCGGGCCAGCGGGGTTTTCCACAATCGGGCAGCCGTTGGTCAAACCAACACAAGCCATCGCTGGCGCGAGGCCCGCGCTGCCGGGGCCCCGTTCGGCCGCCGGCGAGCGGCTCTTCCCCTCGGCCGGGGCCTCGGCATCCGTGCCAGCCCCCCTTGCCCCCGGGCCGCCCAGGCGCCACGCTGACTGAAGTGGACACTCGGCTCGATCCAGGCCGAATTGGCACGGGGCTCTGGCCGGCGCGCCGTTCAAGGAGGCCCCTTGACGGGTCTTCCCCTTCTGCCAGTCTGTTTTGAGAAGCGAAGACGTGAACATTCTTGCCCTGGAGACGACGGACCGGACCGGCGGCGTGGCTGTTGCCCACGACGGCGAGGTCCTGCTGGAGATCGGCTTGGCCGAGGACGTTCGCAGTGCCCAGTCGCTGGCGCCGAGCATCCGGGAGTTACTCGATCGGGTGGGCTGGCAGCCGGCCGATGTCGACCTGGTGGCGGTGACGGTTGGCCCCGGCTCGTTCACCGGACTGCGGATCGGCGTGGCAACGGCGAAGGCGTTCGCCTATGCCGTGGGGGCCGAGGTGCTCGGCGCCGACACGCACGAGGTGCTGGCTTGGCCCTGCCCACCGGAAGTCTCCCACCTGCACACCGTGGTCGACGCGCAGCGCGGCCAGGTCGCCGCGCGCCGATTTCAACGCGGCGACGTCCGCGGCCTGATCCCGCAAGGCGACTCGGAACTAACCGATCTGGACGCCTGGCTGGCAAGCCTTCGGCCGGGTGCAAGTGTCACCGGTCCGATGCTCAGCCGGATTGCCTCAAGGATTCCCGCCAGTGTTCACACCTTGGCGGCGGAACTCTGGCGTCCCAGGGCGGGCAATGTGGCACGGCTGGCCCACCGGCAGTATTCCGCTGGCCGGCGCGACGACCTCTGGCGGCTGGTCCCGGTCTACACGCGTTTGAGCGCTGCCGAGGAGAAGGCAAGACACCACGGCGGCCCGCCGGGATGATTCATCCGCTTGTCCGGGAATCGACCGAAGTGATTGTGTTTTTTCAGCTTGGAACGGCCGAGTCTGACCGTGCCCGGTGTCTTTTGCGGCCTTGCGCCGCTGGACGAAGGCTGCGGCGGCGAGCGGCGTCAGCCGCCAAGCGGAATTGGCGACGGTGTGAATTCTCCGCGTGGCCAGGGCAGCCGGGGCCCGTCGACCGCCTGCGTGCCGGGCCTGCGCACCCGGCCCGGCGGGGTCCGGCCCCCTTTGACGCCGCGGTCGAAAGACCGTACAACAAGAGAGGTGATGGGTCGAAGGAGTCCTTGCCCTCGCTCTGGCTCGTGGCGGGGAAGACGGCCCTTGTTTGGCCGTCGAATGCCGCTGGCGCGGGTGCGGCCCTGAAAACCGGTCGGCCCCCGGCGAGGGGCCCCTGCAATGGGGACCTGTAAACCTGGTCAGGGGAGAAATCCAGCAGCCATAAGCAGTCCGCCTCATGTGCAGTGGGTCCCTCGCCGGCGGTCGACCGCAACGGCGGCCCGTCCTTCGGCAGGACCTTGTTCGCTCCTTCTTCCTCTGGACCCGGCATGCCCGACGAACCGACAAATCACGCGTCCGGCGCGCCGCCAACCGCGCGGTCGGGCGATTACGTGGTAGTCGCTCGGCGCTATCGCCCCCAAGTCTTCGCCGACCTGATCGGGCAGGAGCACGTGACCCAGGCGCTTTCCAACGCGATCACCACCAATCGCGTGGGGCACGCCTATCTGTTCACCGGCGCACGAGGCGTCGGCAAGACCTCGGCGGCGCGAATCTACGCCAAGGCGTTGAACTGCACGAACGGGCCGGCGCCGGTCCCCTGCAACAAGTGCGACATCTGCCAGAGCATCAGCAGCGGCGACGACATCGACGTTCTGGAGATCGACGGCGCCAGCAATCGCGGCATCGACGAGATCCGCCAGCTCAGGCAGAACGTCAACGTCCGGCCGAGCCGCACGCGGTTCAAGATCTATATCATCGACGAAGTCCACATGCTGACGCGGGAAGCGTTCAATGCCCTGCTCAAGACGCTGGAGGAACCGCCCGAGCACGTGAAGTTCTTCTTCTGCACGACCGAGCCGTCGAAGATTCCGATTACGATCCTCTCGCGCTGCCAGCGTTTCGATTTCGCGGGGATTCAAACGGCCTCGATCCGCACCCGGCTTGCCCAGATTGCCGATGCGGAAGGTGTCGCGACCGATGGGGAGGCCCTCGATCTGCTCGCCCGCCGGGCCGCCGGCTCGATGCGCGACGCCCAGTCGCTGCTCGAACAGCTTCTCTCGTTTGCCCCGGAGAAGGTCACGGCGGCCGATGTCCACGCGATGCTTGGGACAGCGGGCGAAGAGCGGCTTCACCAACTGGTGGCTTGCCTGGTCGAGCGCAATCCGGCGGGGGCCCTGGCGGAGTTGGATGCGGCCGCCCGGGAGTGCGTGGATTCCGCCCTGCTGCTCGAACAGCTGTTTTGTTTTCTGCGCGACGCGCTGGCCTCGGCGGCGGGATGCCCCGCCGAAATCCTGTTATACGCCGCGGCGGGGCGGCGCGACGAAGTTGCCGACGTGGGCCGCCGTCTCGGACTGCACACGCTTCTGGCGGCGATGCAGATTCTCGACCAGACGCTGGCTCGCCTCCGCTACAGCACCCAGGGCCGCATTCTTGCCGAGCTGGCCGTAGTACGCATCTGCCTGCTTGACGATCTCGACGATCTGGCCGTGCTGATCGAGGGCCTCCGCAGTGGCGCGCCGGGCGGCTCGGCAAATCGCCCTTCAAATCCGGCCCGGCCGATTCCCGCCGCGGGGTCGCCGCCAGGCCGCTCGATGCCGACCGGCGGACGACAAGGTGGCGCGACGTCGCGGGCGTCGTTGCCGGCGACCGGGCAGGCGCCCAGCCCGCCGCCCGCCGCCCCCGCCGCGGTGGACGAACCGGCCACGGCCACGCCCGCCCCGGCGGCCCGGATCGAGCTCAGCGAGAACAACGCCACGGAGATCTGGAGCCAGGCGGTCGCCAAGATCGACGGCATGGCCGCCGATCAGGCCAGGCGATTCGACCGTGTCTGCGCGGTCGCAGCGGATCGCCTGAGCGTCCATTTCCGGGCCGGCGACAGCTTCGCCAAATCGATCTGCGAGCAGCCGCCGAACCTGGCGGAATTCGAGAAGGCCCTGTCCTCGGTCTGCGGCGGGCCCGTCCGCCTCGACTTCGTCGTGGCCGAGGCCGCAGCGGAGGCGGAGGAGAAGAAGACGCCCGCGGCGGTTGTTTCTCCGCACCTGCGCTTGATGGAGGTCGCAAAGCATCCTATGATTCGGCGCGCGGGCGAACTGTTCGGGGCCACGCCAACCGAAGTCATCGAGCCGCCCGACAAACCTTAGCCGCGGCGGGGCAATCGGTGTGCTCGCCGTCGCCGCGCCGGGGCGCAACGCGGACTGCCCAGCCGCGGCAGTCGCGACGTTCCCAGATGCGCGACCGAAGTCGCGGAGAGACCGGGCGATTGAGAGAACGCGGGCCGCGGGCCGGTTCAAACGCAGACCGACGCGCGGCGGAGAGAATTGGCGTTTGGAGGAGGACTGAACGTGTTTAAAGGGATCACCGGCCTGGGGTCGTTGCTGAAGCAGGCCCACCAGGTGTCGGCCAAGATGCAGAGCTTGAACGACGAACTGCGAGGCCAGCGGGTCACCGGCTCGGCGGGCGGCGGAATGGTGGAAATCGAGGTCAACGGACTGGTCGAAGTCCTCCGCTGCCGGATCGACCCGCAACTGCTCAGCGATGGCGATACGGAGTTGATCGAGGACCTTGTCGTCGGAGCGGTCAACCAGGCCGTCGCCCAGGCCAAACAACTGCACGCCGAGGCGATCAAATCCGTGACCGGCGGCATCTCGCTGCCAGGTCTGGATCAAGCCATGGGGAAGTTCTTCGGCGCTGCCGAGGAGCCCCAGAGCGATCGCCAGGACACGCCGCAGGAAGACCCCTGACCCGGGAGAAAGGCTGCGCCCCCAGTGCCCGAACTGACCGAGTCTGTCGCCAGGTTGATCGAGGAACTGGCCAAGTTGCCAGGCATCGGCAAGAAGTCGGCCGAGCGGCTTGCCTACCACATCCTCCGGCAGCATGAGGCCGAAGCGCTGGCATTGGCCGAGGCAATTCGCAAGGTTAAGCAGAATGTCCGGTACTGCAAGACCTGTTTCAACCTGGCAGAAGAGGAGAACTGCACAATTTGCCGAGACACGTCTCGCGATCCGGCGCTGCTTTGCGTGGTCGAGCAGCCCAGGGACTTGATCGCCTTGGAGCAGACGGGCATCTATCGGGGGGTGTACCATGTTCTTCTCGGCCGGATCGCGCCGCTCGACGGCATTGGGCCGGAGCAACTGACGATCGAGGCGCTGGTTCACCGGGTACGGGAAGGCAGTTTCCGCGAGGTGATCATGGCGACGAACCCCACCGTGGAGGGCGACGGGACATCGCTCTACATTTCGAACCTGCTCGGCGGCACGGGGGTGCGGATCACACGCCTCGCCAGGGGGATCACTTCCGGAAGTGTGCTAGAATTTGCTAACAAAGAGATATTGACGGACGCGATTTCGGGACGCCAGGAGCTATGAGTCGGATGGAGGACCCGCGGCCAGCGCGCTCCCGGCCGCGGGAACGTTCGCGAGCGGCCCTGCCGGCGATCTGATCCTCCCCCGACGAGTACGAACTGACTTTCAAGACGACATGCGACTTTCTTTCGGTCAAGAATTACGACTCGCCCAGAAGCAGGTGCTGGCGCCGCGGATGATCCAGTCGATGGAGATTCTCCAGCTGCCGATCCTGGCGCTGCAAGAGCGTATCGACCAGGAGCTTCAGGAGAACCCCGTTCTTGAATTGCAGGAGGTGGATCCGGACCTTCCCAACGATCTCGAAGACCGGGAACTGTCCGACTCCAAATCGGATCAGGAACGCGAGTTGGTGATCGACGGGGGGGGGAGCGAGGACGATTTCGAGCGGCTTCTCCGAATGGACGAGGAATGGCCCGACCATTTCGAGAACTCGCGCCCGTCGAGCAATCGGATTGCCGAGGAAGCCGACCGGAAGCATGACGCAATGGCGAACATGGCCGCCCCGCCGCAGACGCTCCAAGACTACCTTCACGATCAACTCACCTGGTTCGAGCTGTCCGCCGAACTCCGAGCCATGGCCGACCGGATCATCTACAACCTCGATTCGAACGGCTATTTGCAGACCAGTCCGGAAGACCTGCTCGGCCCCGACAGCACCGAGGCCGATCGGGCACTGATCTATCAGGCCCTCGCGGTCGTCCAGGGGCTTGATCCGCCGGGCGTGGCCGCCAGGGATCTCCGCGAGTGCCTGCTGCTCCAGTTGAAGCCGAAAACGCCATTCCTGGAGCAACTCCGAACCCTGATCTCCGACCACCTGGAAGACCTGGAGCAGAACCGCATCCCGGCGATCTCCAAGAAGACCGGCTACTCGATCGAGACGATTCAAGAAGCCGTCGCCGAACTGCGGAGACTGAATCCCAAGCCGGGGGCCGAATTCAGCGAAAGCGTGGCGCCGACCGTCACCCCGGATGTGATCGTGGAACCGCGCGAGGGGGGCGGCTACCAGGTGCGGTTGGAGGACGGGCGGACTCCCACCCTGTTCATCAGCCCCTATTACCGCAAGCTGCTCCGCTCCGGGGCAAACGCCGAGACCCGCGAGTACATCAAGCGGAAGGTCAATTCGGCCCAGTGGCTGATCGATTCGATCGAGCAACGCCGCAATACGCTGACTCGCGTCGCCCAGGCGATCGTGGATCACCAGGCGGAGTTTTTGGACGAGGGCCCCGAGGCGATCGAGCCGCTCAAGATGCAGCAGATCGCCGACCGGGTGGGCGTGCACGTAACCACCGTCAGCCGGGCCGTCGACGACAAGTGGATCCAGACCCCGCGGGGAATCTTCCCTCTCAAGCGTTTCTTCTGCGGCGGGACGGTCAGCGCCGACGGCGAGGAAGTCGCCTGGGACACCGTGCGGTTGAAGCTCCAAGAGATTGTCGATGGCGAGGACAAAAGCCGCCCCTTGAGCGACGACCAGTTGGTGACCGAACTGGGCAAGCACGGGATCACCGTGGCCCGGCGAACGGTGACGAAATACCGCAAGGCGATGAACATCCCCAGTTCGCGGCAGCGCCGCGACTGGTCCGCCAACAACGGCAAGTAACCGGTTTTTGTCCCGGTGCCTCGAAACGTCGAACCTGTCCACCCGCCGCCCGATCGCCGATCGCTCTTTCCCCCACGGTTTCGCCAATGCGCTACGCAACAATCATCGCCGGCGGGTCGGGAACGCGTCTCTGGCCGATGTCTCGAGCCGACCTGCCCAAACAACTGATCCCGCTGTTTTCCGGGCGATCCCTGCTGGAAATCGCCGTCGATCGGCTCCAGGGTTTCATCCCCCCGGAGCGGCAGATTCTCTGCACGGGCGAGAAATACCGCCGGCAGATTCGCCGCGTCTTGCCCGAGTTTGCCGACGAGCGGATTCTCGGCGAACCGGAAGGGCGCGACACGCTGGCCGCCGTCGGCCTGCCCGCGGCCGTGGCGATGCGCGAAGATGCTGATGCGATCATCGGCGTCTTCACGGCCGATCACTTGATCGAACCGGTCGAGCAGTTCCAGCGGCGCGTGGAAGTGGGATACGAATTGGCCGAGAAGCACCCCAACACGCTGGTCACGTTCGGCATCGAGCCGGCCTATGCCGCCACCGGCTTCGGATACGTGGAGTTGGGCCGGCCGCTGGAAGGCTTCGACCAGGCCTACCGCGCCGTACGATTTGTCGAGAAGCCGGACGCCAGAACGGCCGAGCAATACGTCGCCTCGGGGCGCTATGCATGGAACAGCGGGATGTTTGTCTGGCGGGCGGCGACGCTGCTCGACTGCATCGAGCGCTATAAGCCCGAGGTCCACGCCGGCCTGATGCAGATCGCCGCCGCCTGGGCCACGCCGGAGAGGCGACACGTCCTGGAGCAGGTCTATCCGCGGCTGGAAAAGATCAGCGTGGACTTTGCCGTGATGGAGCCGGCCTCGGCCGACGAGGCAGTCGCCGTGGCCACGGTCGCCATGCCGCTCCAATGGCTCGACGTGGGAAGCTGGACCGCCTACGGAGAAATCCTTGCGGCCGATGCGGAAGGAAACCGGTTAGGGGGCGGCCGGGCGGTGCTCCTCGACTCGGCCAACAACCTCCTGGTGAGCGAAGACCCGGGCCACCTCGTCGCGGCCGTGGGCATCGAGGACCTTGTCGTCGTCCACACCCCGAGAGTGACCATGATCTGCCGGCGCGACCAGGCTCAAAGGATCAAGGAACTCTACCAGGCCGTGGAGCAACGGGGGGAGCTTCAGTAACTGCGCGGCGGGCTGCGGAACTCGCCGATGCCGGTTTCACGGCCCGTCAGCGATCCTTGATCGTTGGCGGCATGGAGTCATCTCCGGCAGGCGTCTGCCAAGGCGTCGCACCGCCGCGCTGTATATGGGCGCGGAGCGCGGCGGCAAGGTCATTAAGAACCTTTTTCTGGGTCCCAGCCAGGTCCTCGTTTTCCCCCGGATCGGTCTTGAGGTTGTAGAGTTCCAGCGGGCTGTAGGGATCGTTCTGGAGCAGTTTCCACTGGCCGCGGATCAAAGCCTCGTAGCTTTTGCCCCCGTAGCGGAGGCCGCCTTCGCGGCGGACGAAGTAAAGGTCGCGCGGCGCGTTGATGGCGCCGCCTTGAAGCACGGGGAGCAGGCTCACCGCGTCCAACTCAGCGGAGCGCTCGGCGCCGGCCGCTTCCAGGAAGGTGGGAAACAGGTCGAACACCAGGCCCGCATAATCGCTCTTCGACCCGGGCGGGACATGGCCCGGCCACCGCACCATGAACGGCACCCGCAGGCCGCCGTCGTAATGGCTCTGCTTGCCGTCGCGCCAGGGCTGGTTGCTCTGACCGTGCGGCAGAGAGCCGCCGTTGTCGGCGGTGAAAACGACCAGGGTGTTCTTGTCCAGGCCGGTCTCCGCAAGGGCGGCGAGGACGCGGCCGATGCCGTCGTCGAGGTGCTCAACGAGGGCGACGTTTTTCGCCCGCTTCTCGTCCATCCGCGGGGCGCGCTGGACGACCCTGGCAAGCCACTCCGCCGGCGGTTCGATGGGGAAATGCGGCGCGTTGTAGGCCAGGTAGAGGAAGAACGGCTGGTCTTCGTGCTCCGCGCGCCGGCGGAGGAAGTCGGCGGCCCAAGCGGAGAACAGATCGGTGGCGTGTCCCTCCGGCGCGATCACCTGCGTGTTGCGGTGCATGTAGTTGTTGCCGTGGCGCAGGTGCGTGGTGTAGCTATCCATCATGTCGCCGAGGAATCCGTGGAAAAAATCGAATCCCCGCTCGTTCGGCGTGTTTGGCGACTCGAGCCCCAGATGCCATTTGCCCACGACGGCCGTGTGGTACCCCGCTTTTTTCAACTCGCCGGCGAGGGTCGGCACGCGGGGGTCGAAATAGCCCCAGGAGTTTTCCGGGTGGGTGCGGATGACGCCGGGCACGCCGACGCGGTCGGCGTAGCGCCCGGTGAGCAATGCCGCGCGCGACGGCGAGCAGACGGTGCAGTTGGCCCGCATCGTGGTCAGCAGCATCCCCTCGGCCGCAATGCGGTCAATGTTGGGAGTGCGCACGTCGGACTCGTGGTACGCCGAGACATCGCCGTAGCCATGATCGTCGGCGAGGATCAGCAGGAAGTTGGGTTTTTCCGCAGCGGCAGCGCCATGAAGGCACGCCAGCAGGGCGAGGACAGAAAGGCTGGTCAAGATCGGTGCTCTCATTTTTTCATGCGGAGATGGGGGCAGGTTCTTGAGGGTCAGCGCGGTTTGACTCACTTGGCTTTCGGCTGCCGGGGAAGCGGGACCGGCGACGGGGAGAGGCCGTCGCCAGGCTGGTTCCAGAGGCGCCAGGGATCTTCCAGGCGGCACATCTCGGCTAGCAGCAGGTCCTGCATTTCCTTGAGCCTGGCGGCGTGCGCCGGATCGTCGGCAAGGTCAACCTGATGCCGTGCGGGAGCGGCGCCGGTCCGCGCGATAATCCGCGGATCATGATGCTCGGCAAGCAGTTCGTGGGGGTTGTCGGCGAGGTTGAAAAGTTGGTGCCGGCGCACCCGGCCGTCGTGCACGTCGTATTGGATGAGTTTCCAGTCCCCCTTCCTGACCGACCGCGTGCCCGGCTTCGTGCCGCCACTGTAGACGCCGTAGAGGACGTCGCGAACAGCCGGCTGTCTGCCTTCGAGCACCGGTTTGAAACTGATGCCTTCATTGGCTTCGGGCGCTTTGATGCCCGCAAGATCGCAGACCGTGGCGAGGATGTCGAGCAAGTAGACGTTGCCTTGCACGCGGGCGCCGGGGCGGATCCCAGGGCCTTTGACGATCAACGGGACGCGCCAGGTGTGTTCGTAGAGGTTCTGTTTTCCCTGGAGGCCGTGGCGGCCGATGGCGATGCCATGGTCGGCCGTATAAAGAATGTAGGTGTTCTCGAGCTGGCCGATTGCCCGGAGTCGCTCGAGGACGCGGCCGATCTGGATGTCGATGTTCTCGCAGCAGGCGAATTCGCGTCCCAGTTCGTTGCGGATGGTGGCCTCGTCGCGCCGCTGCCATACGCCGCTGACGGCCACCTCGTCGCGGACGTTGTCGTGGCCGTGCGCGAAGGGGTGCCCCGGCAGGTAGTTCGGCGGCAGCGGCGGCTGCTTGGGGTCCGCCGGGGGGGGCGTGCCGGGATCGGCGTGGTTCACGGCGCCGTACTTGGCAAGCAGTTCGGGCTTGCCGTCGCGGGTGTCGTGGGGATGCGAGAATCCGAAGTAGATGAGAAACGGGCGCGTGTCGCCGGAGGCCTCGCGCTGGCCGAGGTAGTCGAGCACCTGCTCGGCGTGCCAGGCGCTGCCCGACTGGTCGTCGCCGCCGCGCTTCGTCGCGTCGCGGCGGACCTGGAACAACTTGTTCGCCGCTTCGTAGCTGTTGCCGATCTTGCAGGTCCGCATCGTGGCGTAGCCCGCACGGTTGAAGACGGCCGGGAGCGTCTGCTGCTCGAGATTCGCCGGGCACTTCCCGCGTTCGATCGCGGCGGGGGCGTTCGGCAGGCGCCAGACGGTCCGCCCGCTCATGATCATGTGCCGCGAGGGGGAGCACACCGCGCCGCTGAACGAGCCCATGTGGTAGGCGCCGTCGAAGACCATCCCCTCGGCCGCCAGGCGGTCAATGTTGGGAGTCTCCAGCGGCGACTGCGGGTCGTAGACCTTCAAATCGAAGGGGGACTGGTCGTCGACGAGAATCAAGAGAAGGTTGGGACGCGTCTCCGCCGCAAGCGTGAAACCGTGCAGGCAGAAAGCCAACGAGAGCAGAACGGTGGCGCGGGTTGCCGGCAGCATGGGATCAGGCTCCTGTTTGGTACGAGGGACAGGGAGTTGGAGACTCAGTTGGGCTGAAGGTCATGATTGCGGACCGCGCGAAGCTTTTCAATCAGCCGCGCCTGGAACTCGGCGACGACGCCGACCTGTTCGGGCCGGGCAGCCAGGTTCGTGTACTGGTGCGGGTCGGCGGCCATGTCGAACAGTTCGATCCCTTTCGATGCGTCTTCTTCATACTGAAGATATGCCCACTTGTCGTCCCTGAGGAGAAAGCCCCGACGCATGGGGGCGACACAAAACGCCGTGTCGCGCACCCGATGTGCCGGGTCGTCGAAGACTGGGCTGATGTCCTGCCCCTGCAGCCGCTTGGGAACTTCCAGCCCGCACAGGTTTGCCACGGTGGGGTAGAGATCGATCAGTTCGACAAGCGAACGGCAGACGGCGGGTCTTTTTCCGGGAACGCGGATGATCAGCGGCACCATGGCGGATTCGTCCCGCAAACTGACCTTGGCCCAGAAATCGTGTTCTCCCAGATGATAGCCGTGGTCGCTGGTGAAAATCACGATCGTGTTATCGGCCTCCCCGGACTGTTCCAGCGCGTCGAGCACCTGGCCCACCTGGGCGTCGAGGTAAGCGACGGACGCGTAATAGCCGCCGACGGCTTTCTTCTGGCGGCGGATGTCCATCTTCATGTTCCCGCTGGTCTTGTAGTTGATGCCGGCCTTGGGAATGTCGTCCCAATCGCCGGGAATTTTCGGCGGCAGCGGCAGCCTGGAATAGGGCAGGAACGGCTCGAAGTACTTCTTGGGGGCGACAAACGGGACGTGCGGGCGGACGAAGCCGACGGCGAGAAAGAACGGCTCGCGCGCGTGCTTCTGGATCAGCTCCACCGCTTTCGCGGCCGTCTTGCCATCGGAGTGAACCAGGTCGTCGCCTTCGGCCTCGACGACAACAAATGTATTGCCGCCGATGACCGGTTTCTTGCCGTCCGGGTTGCCTTCCAGTGTCTCGCCCTTTCCAGCCGCTCTCCATTCCGGACCGGGACTGTTGAACTTCTCCGTCCACGATGCCGGATCGTCCGCCCCGTCTCCACCTCTCTGACCGAGCCCGTCGTCGTCATACTCGATGCCGCCCGGCACGCCCATGTGATAAATCTTGCTGACTCGCGCGGTATAGTATCCGGCGTTTTTGAAGTGCTGGGGCCAGGTCGCGCGGTCGCCGATGGCGGGGCGCGGGCTGGTGTATCCGAGCACGCCCGTCGCATGGGGATAGTAGCCGGACAGGAACGACGCGCGCGACGGTCCGCAATACGTGGCGTTGCAGAAGGCGCGCGTGAACCGCGTCCCCTGCGCTGCCAGGCGATCGATATTCGGCGTCTGGCAAATCGGGTTGCCATAGCAGGACAAGGCGGTCGCCGTCAAGTCATCGGAGATGATGAACAGGACATTCGGGCGGCTTGCCTCGGCCGCGGAGAGGGGTGCCGCTTCGATGGGCAGAAAACAAGCGAACAGAGCAAGCCAACCGAAAAGCTTCATGATCGGGCGCCTTTCTTCGTAGCGGTATGGTGTTCCAGTCATTTTTCTGGCCGGGGTTCACGGCTCATGCCAGGCGGGTGTGCCGAACCAGTCGTATATTTCATCGGTAAACGGCGGCACGATCCCCGGCGGCTCGGGGATATGGCCGCGGTCGCCGGTCTCGACGATCCAGGGAATCTTCGGTCGTGCCCCGCTTCTGGCGTTTGGCGGCCGCCCGGCCGCCCCCACATCCTGCGGCCACGGCAGGCAAACGACGCACAGAAGAGGCAGTACGCTGAGAGGGAACCTCATGGCGTGGTCCTTGGGTATTCGTCAGCTACGGTTGCGCGCTGCGGTCCGGTTCGCGGGCAGCCAGGCGGAGAATTTCCGGCCGAGCGGCTGCGGAACCAGCCGGGCCGACCAGCCGGTTCACTCCGGAATCGGGTCGCTGCGCCGGACGGTCTTGCCCTCCCAGACGGCTTCGTCAGTCGACTCGTCGTAAGTCAGAACACGGTGCGCGCTGCCGGGGGCGGGCGGCACGTCGATCGCCGGCAACCACTTCTTGTGCTCCGCGATGACCGCGCTGAATTCCGGCCGCCCGGCGAGGTTCGTCCACTCCCGCGGATCGTTCTGCATATCGTAGAGCTCCTCGCTGCCGTCGGCATAGCGGATGTAGCGCCAGCGCTCGCTGCGGACGCCGTGGTTACCCCGATTGTGGCTGGTGATCGCCGGACGCTCGCGCTTCGCGCCGGGGTCTTTGAGCTGCGGCACGAGGCTCAGCCCCTCCAGGTCGCCGCGCGGCGGCAGCCCGCACAGCTCCACGAGCGTGGGATAGATGTCCAACAGCTCGGCGGGCTGGTTCGACCGCCCGCCGGACTTCACGCCGGGACCGGCAAATACCAGCGGCACGCGGGTGCTGCGTTCCCAGAGCGTGTTCTTGCCGGTAATCCCCTTTTCGCCCAAATGCCAGCCGTGGTCGCCCCAGACGACCACGACCGTGTTGTCCGCCAGGCCCGTCTCGTCGAGCGCCGCGAGGATCCGGCCGATCTGGGCATCGACGAAACTCGTGCAGGCGAGATAGCAGCGCACGAGGTTCCGCCACTGGTTGTTTTCTCGGACCCACAAGAGGCGCGGTTCGGGCAGTTCCCAGTGCAGGTACCAGGAGAACCGCGGCGTGTCGCCACGGTCGTCTTTCTTGACCGGGGGCAGCAGGCTGTCGTCGTCGGGATAGAGGTCGAACCAGCGCTGCGTGGCGTAGCAGGGCACGTGCGGCAAGAAGAATCCGGCAGCCAGGAAGAACGGCCGGTCTTCCGGCATCTGGCGGAGTCGTTCGATCGCCCAGCTCGCCACCCGGTAATCGCCCTTGTCCTCGTCACGGTGGGGGAACACGCCCCAGTCCATCAGCGGGTGATCGCCCATCGGCGTCGGCGGGATGAGCTTCCGCTCCGGTTTGACGCCAATGCCGCCGGCCGGCCCCCAGACGTCGAACTCCGCCGCCCGCCTCGCCGGGCCGCCGGCGCCGCCGTGGTAGACCTTCCCGCAGGTGTACGTCCTGTAGCCGTGGGCTTTGAAGTGCTGCGGGAGAGCCACGCGGTCTTTCCACGGCGCAAGATCGCGGAACCACGGGGCGAGGCCGTAGACCCCCGTGGTCGTCGGGCGGAGGCTGAGCATCAGGCTCGTGCGGGAGGGATTGCAGAGCGGCGCGTTGACGTGCGCGTTGAGAAACGTCGTGCCGCGCGCCGCCAGGCGGTCGATGTGCGGCGTCTTCGCAAGCGGATGGCCGCCGAGGTGGCCGATCCAGTCGTTCTGATCATCGATCGCGATGAACAGAACGTTCGGCCGCGGCGGCTTGACCGGCGCCGCGTGCGCGGCGGCCAGCAACGCGACAAACAGCAGCGTGGCAAGGATGAGGCGATTCATGGGTCTTCCACCGGTTGATGCGCGGCTCGGGAACGGGTTGCTGCTTTCTTTGCTTCTTGGGGGCCGGCGGGGCTTCGATCGCCCGCTCGAACTGCCGGCGGACAGGATCACTCGCTCCACGCGGTGAGAACCTGCCGCTCGGTAACCGGCCACCAGTCTTGCAGCTTGGCGGCCAGCCGGGCGACCACCTGGGGATGCTCGGCGGCGAGATTCCGGTCTTCATGCGGATCGGCGAGGAGATCGAACAACTGCGGCCGCTTTTCCCTGCGTGGATGATGCCGCCCATGGCGTCCGACCTTGCCGTCGTAGGTCAAGAGCAGCTTCCATTTCCCCTCGACGACCCAGCGGTAGAGGAGACTCTCCTCGGGCCGCTCGATATCCGCCACGTCGTGCGCAAACGTCTCGCCGAAGACTGCCTGCCGCGGCGTCGGCCGGCCGGATTTCAGGATCGGCAGCAGGTTGTAGCCGGGCAGGTCCTCCGGGATCGCCGCGCCGGCGGCCGCCAGCAGCGTCGGCAGGATATCGACACTCGAGCAGAGCTCGCCGCCGCGCCGGCCGGGTTGGATCACGCCGGGCCAGCAGAACATCGTGGGCTGGCGCACGCCCCCCTCGTTGGCCGTCTGCTTGGAGCGCGGAGCGAACCCCGGGCCGTCCGGCTGCTGGATCCAGCCATTGTCGGCCAGGTAGACAATCAACGTGTCTTGCGCCACGCCCTTGGCTTCGAGATGGTCGAGCAATTGGCCGCACGTGCCGTCGAACCACTCGACCATCGCGTAGTAACGGGCGACGAAATCCGACTCGACCCCCTTGGCCTTGTATTTCTGAAAGAGGTCCTCCGGCGGAGTGTGCGGCGCGTGGGGCATGAACGGCGCGTACCAGACGAAGAATGGTTTGCCCTCCCCGACCGCCTGGTCAATGAACGCGAAAACCGGCGCCATCCCTTCGCGGCCGATCTTCAAACCGTCGTCTCCATGGCGGCCGCCGGGCTCCGGAAAGCCGCGCGTCATGCCGTGGGTGAATCCGCCCCGCCGGTAACTCCCCTCCCACCACTTGCCCGACTGGTGGCTGAGGTAACCCTGCCGGCCGAGCAGCCCGGCGACCGTCGGGCGCCTGTCAAGTTGCGCGATCAGCTTCTCGCGGAGCGCGGCGTATGCGGCCGCCGCGCGCCCTTGCTTCGTGCCCCGGGCGCCGGCCATCGAAGGAAGCTGCGCCGGATCGTTGCCGCTGATCCGGTGCTGGTGGGCGTACAGCCCGCTGGCCAGCGTGGCCAACGCGGGACGGCAGAGCGCCGTCGGCACGTATCCGCGCGTAAACACCGCGCTTTGCGCCGCCAGCCGGTCGAGCCTTGGCGTCTCGATATCCGCATGTCCCATGAAGCCGTAGTCGGTCCAGGCGTGGTCGTCGGAGATGATCAGCACGAGGTTGGGAACCTTCGCGCCGGCGGCAAACGCGGCCGCTGGAACAACGAGGCAAAGCCCGATCGAAAAGAACGTCTTCATGGTCAGGAACCTCCTACTGATGGACGTTCAAGGGACTCCGGGCGCCGAGTCAGCGGAGCAGCGTCAGCGACACGCGGCGGACATCCATGACCGATTTGCCGGGGATGTCGATCGCGTGCAGGGTGAGCGGCCCTTGGCCGGATTCGAGTTGGATTTCGCCGAGCTTCAGCGTGTGAAACTCCTTCATCTGGCTTTCGGCGGGCGGCCGCGGGAGCGTGTCCTGGTTGGTGTACAGGGGCGGATCCCAGCCCGGTTCGACCTTGCCCCTAAGCCGGCTGCCCTTGAACTCCAGTTCGATCGTCGAGCCGGCATCGGCGAGCGGGCAGGTGTAGTCGATCGCAACGTGGTAGCGGCCCGCGACGTGGACGTCGAGCAGCCATTCCATCCTGTCGTCGCGGCTCGTCCAGTTGACGAAATAGGAGCAGTTCGGGGCGCCGCTGCTGCGTTTTAAGCCACCGCGCGGCTCGCCGTCGCGGGCGGGAAGGATGGTGATCGGAAACTCCAAGTAGCCAACGGGGATCGGACACGGGTCGACGCCGTTGCCGCCGGCGCGTTTGACCCCCGATTTGGTGCCGGCCGCGGCCGCCGCGCCAAACATCTCCTCGCGCCAAGCCTCGGCCGCCGCGGCGAGCCTGGCGGCCAGTTCGGGCTGCCGATCGTTGATCGGCGACTTCTGGCCGGGATCAGCGGCCATGTCGAAAAGCCGGCCCGCCTGGTCGAGCCGGTGGGTCTGTGTGCGGACGCTGATTCTCTTGTTCCAGACGGAGAAGATCATCCGGTCGTGCCAATCGGCATCCCGGTTGCGAAGCAGCGGCGCCAGGTCGCGGCCATCGAGCGGCTTGTCGCCGGCGCGCGGAATGCCCGCCAGACTCGTCAGTGTAGGCAGCAGGTCAATTGCCGCGCTGATCTGGGTGACTTTCTGACCGGCGGGCAAGCTGGCTGGCCAGCGGATATAGCACACCGAGCGAATCCCTCCCTCGTCGGTGCTCCCCTTGCGACCCTTCATGCCGCCGTTGTAGCGCCAGCTATTCGGTCCGTTGTCGGAAAAATAAACGACGATCGTGTTGTCTTCAAGCCCCAACTCTCGCAGCTTTGTCAGCGCCCGGCCGACGTTCCAGTCCTGGTTCTCCAGCATCGCCAGCGCACAGCGGGTCTGGTCGAGATCTTCCTGCTCCGGCAGCGTGGCGCGCTGCATGACCGGCGCGTCCTTCAGACGCCGCCAGTATTTGTCAGGCACGGCCCAGGGGGAATGCGGCGTGGTGAACGGCACGTAGCAGAAGAAGGGGCGGCCCTTGTTCTTCTCGATGAACGCCAGGGCACGGTCGGTGCAGACGTCCACAATGTAGCCTTGCGTGCGCACGAGGCGCCCGCGGCTGTCCTCCAGCGGCGCGTCGAAGTACTCGCCCCAGTGGCCGGCCGTGTGGCCAAAGTATTCGTCGAATCCGCGGGCCACGGGATGATAGGGCCACTGGCTGCCGTTGTGCCATTTGCCGAACGCGCCGGTCGCATACCCGGCGGCTTGGAACGCCTCGGCGATCGTGCTTTCATCGAGGTCGAGCCGCTCCTGGCCGAGCGACGTGCCGTAAACGCCGCCCCGCGGATGGTAACGCCCCGTGAGGAACTCCGCCCGCGTCGGCGAGCAGACCGGGCAGACGTAGAACCGTTCCAACGAGACCCCGGCTCGAGCAATGGAGTCGATGTTCGGCATCCGGACCAGGGTGTTGCCGGAGTGGCCATAATCGCCCCAGCCGGCGTCGTCGGCCAGAAAAACGAGCAGGTTGGGACTTTGTGATTGGCCGCCGGCGCTAGCCGCAGCCACCGGAGCAGAGAAGCCGCAGAGGAGGGCCGCCAGGGTGATCCACGTCTTCATGAGACCTCCGGGAGCGCTCTATGGGGTGGCGTTGGCCAATATTCGGGCACCGACGTTTCCAGTTCCGGCCGGCGGCGAAACCGCGGCACGGCCCGCCGCCTACAGGCCGCGGACCATGTACGCCTGCAATCGGCCGGACTCGTCCGAGTTGAAAAACGCCCGCTTGCCGTCGGGCGAGAGGAACGGGTGGATGTGGGATTCTTTCTTGCACGTCGAACGCGGACGGAGCAAGTAGCGCCACGCGGCCAGAGGGTCTTTTCCGGGCTCGCCGAACTCGGCCGTGAAGATCTTCGCCTCCACGCCCAGGGGCCCCGCGTCGCTGATCAGCCGCCTTCCCGCCAGGTCGGTCGCAAAGTGATAGAACTTGGGGTTGGTGAAGTCACGGCTCAAGTCGTTGCGCAGACCGCCGGGCGTGGCGATGCCCACGTGCCCGGCGTGCTGGGCGGCGCGCCCTTCGATCAACTGGGCCTCCGGCGGTTTCCGCGTGCCGGTGCTCGTAATCGCCCACGTCGTCTGCCCCCGCCAGCACTGATGGCCCTGGCAGAACTCGTTTCCGTCGCGGCCCCAGGGCAGGTTGCGGAACTGCGTTCCGTCGTCGCGGATCACGTGTATGTCCGCCCCTTGCCCACCGACGAGCTTCTTGATCCCGCCGCGCTCGTCGATTTCGCATTCGTGATTCTCCTGGATGAGAATGTCGCGGCTCGCTTCGGCATCCAGCGACCGGCAGTACTGGCCGTGGACGTTGCACCACGTCGGTCCGTGCAGCACGAGCCGCACGCTCGGCCGCACGAGGTCGAAGACGAGCAGTCCAAACGGCGCGTTGGGCGTGTTGCCGTCGCCCAGGAAGGCCGAGACGGCCAAGCGATTGCCGTCGGAAGAGATCGTCGACAGCACATAGAGCTTGCTGGCCCGGAAGTTCGTGCCCGGCAGCGGGCCGTCGACGACCAGCAGGGTTTGGCGGTCCGTGCCATCGAGATGCACCCGCTTGAGGAAGAACCGCCCGCCGCCCGGCCGGGTCTCGTCGACGAAGTAATAGACGAACTTCCCGTCGGGCGAGACGCTCGGCGCGATGGCGCCCGTCTCCTCGGTGATCGGGTGGAGCGAACAATCGTCATCCAGGTCGCACCGCAGGTATTGATGCTCCGGATCCGACCGGCTGCCGCCGTGGGCGGTGGCCGCCCGGTGCAGCAGGAAGCGTTTGCCGTCGGGCGCGAACACCTGGGCCTCCATGTACAGGTGCGACGATCCCACGCCGGTCTCGGTGGTCAATTGGATCACCTCGATGCCCGGAGGCGACTGCTTGTCGACCAGGTCCGGCCTCGGCCTGGCCGGCGGCGGCTTGTTCTTGGCCG
This sequence comes from Pirellulaceae bacterium, assembly GCA_012744395.1. Taxonomy (GTDB): domain Bacteria; phylum Planctomycetota; class Planctomycetia; order Pirellulales; family Thermoguttaceae; genus JAAYCB01. The sequence goes on along the minus strand of JAAYCB010000026.1, from coordinate 2,875 downwards.
CGAGGACGAGCGGCGCGCCGAAGGCGCTCGGCATCCCGATCGCACGGGCTCCCACCGCGGCCGAGGCCGCGGCCCGGAGGAGCGAACGCCGCGAAACGCGGCGCGGATTGGACGAACAGAGATTGTCAGGCATGACCGCGCTCCTGCTGATCGTTGGCGGGAATTACCTCGTTTCTCACGGCGTCTCGCTGGGTTTGGCCACGCGTCAATCGCCTTGGCCGCGCAAGGGGGGGATGGCCCCAATCGCATTGAAAATCCTCTACTTCAGCAGCCAGGCGACGGCCGCGGCTTCCTGCTGGCCGGCGTCGCCGGTAAAGGTGGTGAGGTTCTCGATCTTCGCGTGAGCACGATAGGCCGCGGCAACGATTTCCGGCTCATCGCCCTCGCCGGCAAGCCAGAGGTCGCCGGGGGCGCCGAGCGCGATCATCCCCGGCAGATCGAGATACTTCGCCCCGCCGGGAAGGAACATCGGATCGCGGTAATCGAGCAGCTTGCCGAAGCGAAAGCCGCCGCTGTCGATGGCGGCCCGGTCGATGGCCTGTCCGGCCACGGCGCGGGCGGCGACGGCGATCGGCCCGGCGCTGCCCCAGCCGGCAACGGCAACCGATTTCGCGCGCGGCGGCGCGCCCGCCGCTCCCTTGCGGAGGAGACCGACGATCGAGAGCACGTCGTGGGCGCGCTGGGCGAACAGCGCGTGGTTGTAGCCGAACGTGTAGCCGGCGAACTCGCGCGGGTTGGCGACCACCCGCGTCTGCCGCACGGGTTCGCCGCCTTGAAAGAGCAGATCGGCGCCGAGAACCGCCACGCCGCCCGCCACGAGCTTCATCACGGCTGGCTTGATGCTCCCGCCGGGTTCGCGGAGCGCCGCGGCGCCGTTGTCGTCGAGCCAGACAATGGCCCGCCCGCTCCAATCCTTGGGCTGGAGCCAAGTGAGATCGACTTCCTCTTGGTAGGTTGTGTTGAGCAGCGTTCCGAGCATCTCGACAAAACCGCCGCGATCCTGCTTCTCCTCGAGGACCCACTCGAGCTGGCCCGCAGCGGCGAATTGGCGGCCGATCAGCACTTCAACGGCCCCGCCGATCTGGGCGCGCAAGCCGTCGGGCGTCGCGGCGGCGGCGCGGAGCTGCTTGTCCGCGTCGTCGCTGAGCCACTTGAGCAGCTTGCGTTCGAAATCCGGGTCGGCGGCCTTCGGCGCGGGGTGCTCCTCGTTCCAGACGGTCAACTGCTCGCGCGAGAGCGGCTCGAAATCGCGTTCGATGACCGGCGATCGGTGGCCGAGCTTGAAGTGCTTGTTGAGGAACGTGTAGAAGGCGGATCGGGTGACGGCGTTGTAGTTGTGCGGAAAATGTTCGCCGCGCTGGAGAAACACCTTGTCCTTGGCGCTGTAGGCCGCGTAGAGCTGCTGCAATTCGGGAAATCCCTTCGTGGCCATCTCCTTGGTCCAGTCGTCGGCCGAGTTCATCCCCTGCGGCTTGGGCGCGAAGAGAGCGGCGAACTCGACGTTGCCCGTGTTGACGCGCAGCAGCGAGGCGTTCTCGCACGTGCAGCCGCCCTGCATTGCCGTGCTGACCATCACCACGGGGAAGGAGAGCTGGATGCGTTCGTCGATCGCCGCCGCCAGCATCGTTTGCGTGCCGCCGCCGCTGGCGCCGGTGATCGCGGTTCGCTGCGGGTCGACCTCGGGCAGGCTGAGCAGAAAATCCAGCCCCCGCACCGAATTCCAGGTTTGCAGACCCATGATGTTCTGCGCGTGGGCTTCCGCCTGTGGGCTGTAGAGCCCCCAGTTCTCCACCGTGTTCATCTCCGGCCGCTGCTTGGCGAACGTGTGCACGACCTCGCGGGGCAACTGGATCGAATCCGAATCGCTGAGCATGTCCCACTGCCAGACGACGCAGCCCATCCGCGCAAGCTGCACGCAGAGAGCCTGGTAGGTGCTGCGGCCGCCGCTCTCGAAGCGCTCCGCCCCGGCGGCGATCTCGCGCCGCACCGACTCTTCGCTGGCCAGGTGCAGCCGCGCGTCCTGCCGGTGCCCGTGCGCGCACATCACGCCCGGCGCCTTGCCCTTGAGGTTCTTCGGCCGATAGAGGTTGCCCGTCACGAAGAAGCCGGGGAGGCTTTCGAAATAAACCTTCTCCACCGTGTACTCTCCCCGGTCGATCTTGCCGTGGATCACTGCATTGAGCGGCGTCTTCGTCGGCATCGGCCACAGCCCCGCCGCGACCAGAATCTGCCGCCGCACATATTCCTTCCGGGCTTCCCAATCACTCAACGAGGAGGGCGGATTGAACGGGAAGTAACCGTTCAAGTCCTTGGGAGGTTGGAGGCGGGCATCTTCAGCGTGCGCGGCCAGCGAGAAGATGCAAATCGTGGCAAGAACCAGGAGGATTCGTTTCATGGCTGTCGCCTTGCTCGGGGTGGGTGGCTTGACGGGTGATCGAAACAGCAAGGGGATTCTACCACGGTAGCCCGCCCAATGCACATGCCCACGGCTACCGCCCTGCCCCCCTGCTCCCGATCAGCGTCTCTGCCCACGCCCGGTCGTCGCCTTCCAGCGGTGGGTTGGGCGCCTGCCGGTAGTCCAGCGTGCGGCCATAGCGCCCCCCCTCGTACGCTTCATCGAGAAGCGGCTGGAGAGCCAGCTTCAATTCTTTGTCTCCGGGCCGCAGCGGGATCGAGATGCCTGGCAGCGGTTCTCGGATTGAGATCGGGTACAAGTACGCCGTCTGCCGACCACCCACGCGGATCGTAACGCGATAGGGCGAGATCGCCTCCAGAGGGCAGACATGCGGCCGCAGCAGCCCGCGCCAGTCTCCGCGGCGAACCAGGTCGATTTCAACGACGTGCACTCCGCCCCGGAGCAGTTCACTGCGCTTTT
>JAAYCB010000257.1 GCA_012744395.1 Pirellulaceae bacterium | reverse complement strand
GCCGAAGGCGAATAGAAGCGTCCCTGCCTGATGACCGCGTGCCTCCGAAACGGCGGTCTCGGGGATCGGCTTTCACCGAATAGAAGCCAACGCCCATCGTCCACCGGTGGGCGTTTCTTTTTTGCCAGCCTTCCCATTCTTCCCAAAAGGAATAACCGGCAGGGTTTTCTCAAGCCGCAGGCCTTGTTCTCCGAACTAGATGTATAGGTTTTCGGCACGGTTCAAGACCCACGTTCCGCCCGTTCGGTGCTCCCGGCGAGCGGCCCCGTCTTGCCCATTTTTCGATTGGGGATTGAACCTTGAACGTTGCCTGATTTTCCACCCCGATTGCTCCGCGTGCGGCAGTCCGCGGTCACGCCGGGCATGTTGCCGATCGACCAATAGACTGTTGGATGCCCCCCTCGATGGCGACAGGCATAACCCCCCCCGCATCCTGGAAACCGGTCGAAGGCACCGGCCTGATGGCCGGCGCGCTGAACTGGATCGCCAATTGGATCGCCGATCTCGGCGAGAAAGTCACCGTGGCGATTGTCGCCCTGGGGAATCTCGCGATCTTCTCCTTCTCCACCCTCGGTTGGCTGTTCACGCGCCGTCCGCACGCCGGGACCTTGCTGCCGAACTTCTACCAGATCGGCGTCCTGAGCCTGCCGGTGGTTGCGTTGACCGGCGTGTTCATCGGCATGGTGCTGGCGGTGCAGAGCTACGCCCAGTTCCGGATGCTTGGCATGGAGACGCGCCTCGGGGCGGTGATCAACATGTCGCTGGTCCGCGAATTGGGGCCCGTGTTGGCGGCGACGATGCTTGCCGGACGAGTCGGCAGCGCGATGGCCGCGGAGTTGGGGACGATGCGCGTCACCGAGCAGATCGACGCCCTCTCGAGCATGGGCGCCAATCCGATCCACTACCTTGTCGTGCCTCGTTTTCTCGCCTGCCTGGTGCTGATCCCGGCATTGACGACGATGGCCGACTTCATGGGCGTGGTCGGCGGCGCATTCTACAGCATTGGGCTGCTCGACATCGACACGCACCATTACTGGGAGAACTCGCGGCATTTCGTCGGGGTCTTCGACGTCTTCAACGGCCTGTTCAAGAGCCTCTTCTTCGGCGCCACGATTGCCATCATCGGCTGCCATCGAGGCTTCACCTGCGACCCGGGAGCCGAAGGCGTCGGCAAGGCGGCCACCAGCGCGTTCGTGCTGTCGTTTGTGATGATCCTGTTCCTTGACCTGATCCTGGGAATTGTGCTGGAAGAGGTCTACCTTTGGCTCTGGCCCCACGCGCCATCCCTGGTCTAGTCAAATCGGAATCACGTCGGCATGTCGCTCTATTCCACACAATCTGACGACTCCGAGCAGCCGCTCGTCCAAGTCCGCGACCTCCACGTCCAATTCGGACGGCAGGCCGTGCTCCGCGAGATCAACCTCGAAGTCTCGCGAGGCGAGACCGTGGCGGTGATTGGCGAAAGCGGGTGCGGCAAGACCGTGCTCTTGAAGACGATCATCGGCCTTGTCCGGCCGACCCGCGGAAGCGTCTCCTTCGATGGCCGCGACCTGGCCAGCCTGCCCCCCGGCGACCTCGCCGCGACGCGGACGCGGTTCGGTTTCGTCTTCCAGCAGGCTGCCCTCTTCGATAGCATGACAATCGGGCAGAACGTCGCCTTTCCCCTCCGCCAGCACCGCGACTACTCCAACGACGAGATCCAACGCATCGTGCTCACCCGGTTGGCGGAAGTCGGCCTGCCGGAGAACATCGTGGCGAAAAAACCGGCCGAACTGTCCGGAGGAATGCGCAAACGAGTCGGCCTGGCCCGCGCTCTGGCCATCGATCCCGAACTGATCCTCTACGATGAACCAACCACGGGGCTTGACCCCATCATGAGCGACGTCATCAACGAGCTGATCCTCAACACCCGCAGGCAGCATCCCGTGGCGGGCATCGTCGTCACCCACGACATGCGAACCGCCCAAAAAGTGGCCGACCGGATCGTCATGCTCTATCCCCTCGCGCGGCTGAAAACAGGCGCGCCGCAGGTGATCTACAACGGGCCGCCCGCGGAAATCGAGCGAGCCGCCGATCCGCGTGTCACGCAGTTCGTTCGCGGCGAAGCGCGCGAACGGCTGATGGAACTCAGACAGCAGAATGGGAGCTTGGCATGGACGACCGAGTGATGCAGTGGCGGATCGGCCTGATGGTGCTGGTTTCCCTGGCGATCCTGGTCATCATGATCATGTCCTTCGGGCCGAAAGACTCCGTCTTCAACCTGAAGAGACTCTGGAAGCCGAATTATCTCGTGGCGATCGAGTTTCCCGAAGCGCCCGGCGTAACCGACGCGTCGCCGGTCCGCAAGAGCGGGATCCTCATCGGCCGGGTTGTCCGCGTCGAGCTGCTCGACGAGGGCGGCGCCTTGGTGACCGCCGAGATCGAACGCGGGCGCAGACTCTTCAACGACGAGGTCTGCCGGATCAATCGCACTCTGCTGGGCGACTCGACGCTTGAATTCGTCAAACGCCGCGAGTTTGCCGGCGAGAAGCAGGAAATCCCCGCAGACACCACGCTCCACGGCATCGTCGCCCCCGATCCGATTCAGGTCGTCGGCAATCTCGAGGCCAATCTCTCCGAGGCGATTCGCTCCGTCGCCACGACCAGTAGCCGGCTCGGTGGATTCATCGGCAAACTCGATGGCCTGATCGGCGACGACGAAGAAGTGGCGCGCCGCAAGGAGCGCGTCGATGCAATCGTCGAAAAGACTTTTGAAACCGCCGACGCGATCAAAAACCTCGCCGAAACGGCCAACAGCATGCTCGGCGACCCCGAGCTCCGCGAGCAACTCAAGTCAAGCTTCGCCCAGTTGCCGCAACTCATGCAGGAGACGCGCCAGACGATCGGGCGCATGAATCAGACGATGACGCTCGTCGATCGCAACTTGGTGAACGTCGAGGAATTCACCAGCATCCTCGGCAAGCAGGGAGGAGAGACGATTCTCCGCCTCAATGAAAGCGTCTCCAAGCTCGATCGCTTGATGAACGAAGCCCTGGTGTTCAGCGAGAGCCTCAACAAGTCGCAGGGGACGATCGGGCAGCTCGTCAACAATCCCGAACTCTACCACAGCATGAACCGGGCGGCCAAGAATGTCGAGGAGCTCACGCAGCAACTCCGGCCGATCATCAGCGACGCAAGAGTCTTCTCCGACAAGATCGCCCGGCATCCCGAACTGCTCGGCGTCCGCGGGGCGATCAAGCCGGAAGAGGGCACTAAGGGCATCCCCTCACTCGGGGGCCTGCGGTAGTGGCCTACGTTCCGGCCGACCGCAGGGGCATCCCCCCAGACGGAAGCGTTTGCGGGCCGGCATCTCCCCCGGCACCACTGGGGGGCAGGATGCCGGGCGGGAGCGTCGGCGCCCCCGAAGAAGCACCTTGGGGGGGATAGACGCTCGGGCTGCCGGTCGATGGGGGGGCCGGCCAGGCCGCCGGAGGCGCCGGCGTCTGGAGGGGAGTCGCGCCCGGCGCGTGAACCGTCGGACCGGAAGCAGGAGGGCTTGCTGTAACCGCCCTACCCGCCAGATTAGCACGCGCCCGCAGATCCTCGGCCCTGCCGCGCAACTGGTCCGGCGGAACCACGCGCTGGGGAACGAGTTGGTAGTTGAGCGTCCGCTGGTCGCGAATCTCCACGGGAAGAACCGTCTCCGCAAAAAAGTCCAATGGCGGAACCTGGTACCACGGCGCGGGGATCGGCTGTTCGACCGTCAGCGTCTCATAGCCGTCCTTGGCGATCCGGATCCGCCGGGTCCCATAGTGGACGAAATTCGTCGAAACCGGCGTCGCGCCAATCTCATAATCGTCCACATACACTACCGCCCCCGGCGGATTGGTGCGAATCGTCATCCGGCGGCGGACACATCCGGCAAGGCACGCCAGCAGCAGCAGCCAGACAACGCATGCGGCGCATGCGGCCGCAAAGCGCTGAAACGGCGTTCGGCGAATAGCTGGAGTCGAGAACATGGCGGCCGGAGTATAGTTGCCGCTCGGCGAGCCCGGCAAGGGCAGAATTTTCGGACCAATCCACAGTTCCTGTGCCGTCTGGCTTCGTGTGGCCATCTCCCCCCTCTGTCGAGTGTGCTTCAGGTCTGGCTGAAGCGGAGCGAGAAAGCTAGAATAGCAGGTGAACCTCTTCGGGCACCTCGGAACAGGGCATTCCCTCCTGATTGCCCACCTTCGGCATCGAGCATGGATCGGCAACCCGGCATCTGGGATCATTGTTTGCAGCAGGCCGCTGTCACCGATGTCGGTCTGCGCCGATCGAACAACCAGGATTCGATGGCTGTTGCCCTGGCCGCGAGCCAAGAGCGGTTCGACAGTCGTGGACATCTGTTCATGGTCGCCGACGGGATGGGAGCCCACGCGGCGGGCGAATTGGCCAGCAAATTGGCGACCGACGTCGTTCCTCTGACCTATCACAAACTGGTCGACCTCTCGCCGCCCGAAGCCCTCAAAGAGGCCGTGCTCCAGGCGAACCGCTACATCAATGGCCGCGGTGAGGCGGATCTCGAATTTCGCGGCATGGGGACCACCGTCGATACCCTCGTGATTCTGCCGCAGGGGGCCTTGATCGCCCATGTCGGTGACAGCCGCGTCTACCGGCTCCGCGAGGAATGCCTGGAACAATTGACCTTCGATCACAGCCTCGTCTGGGAAATGCGGGCCGCGGGCCACCTTTCCGAGAATGAAGAAGACATTCCTTCCTTCATTCCTCGCAACGTGATCACTCGATCCATGGGGCCAAACCCGGAGGTCCAGGCCGATCTGGAAGGCCCGTTCCCCGTGCAGACGGGCGATACCTTCCTGCTTTGCAGCGACGGTCTGTCCGGCCAACTCAGCGACTGCCGGATCGGGCAGATCCTCGGGTGCCTCGAGCCCGGCGAGGCCGCCCAGGCCCTGGTGCACGTAGCCAACCTTCGCGGCGGACCCGACAACATCACCGTTGTGATCGCCCGAATCACCGGCCCGCAGCGAACGCTGGACTCTCCCAAACAGAAGGCGAATTTCGAAAACGGCAACGGAACCCCCCGGCCGGTTCACCCGATCATCTGGGGACTCCTGGGGATTCTGCCGTCTCTCGGCGGCGTTTTCGCCCTCGCCAATTCGCCCAAAGTCGCCCTGGCCCTTCTCCTGGCGGCGTTCCTCGTCGGCTGCGGTGCCCTGATCTACCGCTACACGAAGCCCCACCGGATGGTCTTCGACAGCCGCCCGCGTGGAAAAGGCCCCTACCGCCAGACCCTCTGCTCCCCCGACGCCGAGTTCATCGATTGGGTGCGCGATCTTGTAAACCAGCTCCGCGAGGCCGCGGAGAAGGAATCCTGGCACGTCGATTGGCAACCCATCCATCCGCACCAGGAAGCCGGCGAGACGGCCACGCGCGACGCCGATTTCGTGAAAGCCGGGCGCGAATACCTCCGCGTCATCTGCCAGATCATGGGCCAGGTCCGGCAGCGGCAGACCCGCAACGAACCCGATCGCGCCGCCGGCATCTTCTAGCCCGATCCCGTAGGGTGGTCCAACGCGGCCCAGCACCCGTACGCTCGCCACGGCCAGCAGCGGCAGCCGGAAGCGCAAGACCCGGCGCGGCGTTGCACACAGCGACGGCCCACCAGCAGCGGCACGCCGGGGGCAGCGCTGCGCGCCGCGGCGATGCGGCGCTTTCCGGTTTGGGCCGGCATCCGCGGCCCCGCCGGCCGCCTCGGGTTGGCCCGCTCTCGACGATCCTACCGTTCGCCAGGGGCCGGCCGCAGCAGCCCCAGGCGAACCAACTTGTCGCGGCACTCGTCGCGCTCGCGGCAGCGGCTCAGCGCGGCCCATTCGGGGTCCTGGGCCTGGAGAAAGTCGGCCTCGTCCGCCGGCAGCCGGCCGGCCGCGGCCAAGCGGCCAATGACCTCACGGTCCAACCGGGTCAGATGCGTGGCGCCGACCTGGTAGTCGAGAAAAGCCTCCCAGACGATCGGGAACAGCGGCCGCACGATCTCCTCACCGATCGCCTTGGCATATTGCCGAATCTCCCACTGGGCGTGCTCATCCATCCGCAGGTGGAGGAAGTGCAGCAGGTTGTGCAGATCGATCTTCCAGTAGGCTTCGGTGTACGTCGAGAGGGGAAGGTCCTTGCGGGCCTGTTCCCGGGCGACTCCCAGCTCCAAACGCCGCCGGTAGGTGGTCCGCGCGAGTTGCTGCAATCGATCCTCGCCCTCGGTCAGTTCCTTGCCGGCCTTCTCATCCAGCCGGCCCTCGCTCCCCTGGCGATTCGACGCGGCCTGAAGCCGCCATTGGTCCGGCGCGGTCGCCTGACTGGCATCGATGGCGATCGAATATCGCGTGCTGTATTCGTTGACCGACGCCGTCCGATGCCGGATCCACTGCCGCCAGCAGTCCATCGGCACCCGCACCAGCAACTTCAGTTCGACCATTTCCAGGGGGGTCGTGTGGCGGTGGCGCATCAGGTAGCGGATCAGCGTGCGGTCGTCCGACACGCGGCGCGTCCCCTCCCCGTAGCTTACCCGTGCGGCCTGCACGATCGACCCGTCGTCGCCCATCACGTCCACAAGGCAGACGAATCCCGCGTCCAGCACGGGAATCTTCTTCCATCGCAGCGTGTCGGCCGTCGCCGCGGGCCTATCGGAACAGGGATGGCTCATTCCAGCCGCTCATCCTTTCTCCAGCAACTCGCCGAGGAGATTGGCCAGCAGCGAGGGATTGTCCGCGCCGCGCAGGTGATCGATCCGCTCCTTGGAGATGCCGAGGTTCTGGAGAGTCGATTCGACGCGGCTCCAGATCCGTTCGCGCGCTTTCCCCTCGGCCAGGTAGAGATCGGTCACCAGCTCCCCCAACCGCTGGAGCATGATCGAGTCCTTGTTCTCGTAGTAGTTCTTGATGACTCGTTGCTGGTAAGCAGAGCGTTTTGCCATCGTCGGAGAGCCATTTTCATCGTTCGCGGGGATTGCCGCGCGTTTTCCGCTGCGCGGTCGACCACTCAGATATCGGAGCAGCCGCCGGCGCGGCTTGAGCCGACCCCCTGAGCATAGCGCACTTTCCCCTTTTCGGCAACGTGCCCCGCGGCTACGATTTGCCCATGCCTGCTCCCCTTGCGCGCCCCCAACTCATCAGCGGATCACGAGCCACGGCCCTGGGCACCCTCGCCAGCCGGGTCTTGGGAATGCTTCGCGACATGGCCACGGCGGCGCTTCTCGGCCTCTCCGGCGGCGGCGTCATGGATGCCTTCGTCCTCGCCTTTCGGATTCCGAACACGTTCCGCCGCCTGTTCGGCGAAGGCGCTCTGGCCGCAAGTTACCTGCCGGTGATCGCCGCCGAACTGGAAAGGCAACCGCAGCGGGCCTGGAAGCTGGCCTCGGTCCTGTTCGCCCGTTTGGCCGTCCTGCTCCTGCTCCTGCTCCTGGCTGGCGAAGCGTTCCTCGGAGGGGTGGCACTGGCGTTCGACTCGCCTGAAATCCGCCTGCTCGCCTCGCTGGCGGCGATCATGCTGCCCTACATGCTGCTGATCTGCCTGGCGGCCCAAGCCTCGGCCACCTTGCACGCGCTGGGCCACTTCGCCCTGCCGGCCTTTGTGCCGACGATTCTGAACGTCGTCTGGCTCGTCGCCGCGGTCGCCGTGGCCCCGCGGATTTCTCCAGTCAAGGCCGTCCAGGCCCAGGTGTTGGCCGTGGCGATTCTCATCGCCGGAGTTCTTCAGCTGGCCGTGCAGTTCCCGCTGCTCCGCGCCCGCGGGTTCCGATTCGACTACGATCCCGGCGCGGTGCGCGACACGTTCGCACTCATTCTCAAGGCGATGGGGCCGATGACCGTCGGGCTGATGATCACGCAGATCAACACGCTCGTCGATAGCCTGGTTGCCTGGCTGCTGTCATCTCCCTCTCGGGCCAGTGGCCCAATCCCCTGGATGGGAGGCTGCCTGGACTATCCGATGAGCCAAGGCGCGGTCGGCGCCCTCTACTACGGGGAACGGCTCTACCAGTTTCCGCTGGGAATCCTCGGGCTGGCGGTGGCCACGGCGATCTTCCCGCTCCTCAGCCGGCACGCCGCCCGCAACGACCTGCCGCGTTTCTCGCAGGACCTGTCGCTCGGGCTGCGGCTGGTGCTGTTTCTCGGCGTTCCCGCCAGCGCCGGGCTCGTCCTCCTGGCCGAGCCCCTCGCCCGGCTGCTCTTCCAACACCGCGAGTTCACCTCCGAGGACGCCCTTCGCACCGCCAAGGTGATTGCCGGTTATTCTTGGGGCGTTTGGGCGTATTGCGCTCTGCCGGTGATCGTGCGGGCTTACTACGCCCTGGGCGACCGAATCACGCCGATCCGCATCGGGTTGGCGACCCTCGCGCTGGTCTTCGCGCTCAACCTGGTCCTCGTTTGGTTCATTGCCGAAACGGGCCTTGCCCTGTCGACGTCGATCGGCGCCAGCCTCCAAGTCACCGTGCTGGCGGTGTTGTTCTCCCGCCGCAAGGTTCGGCTTGGCTGGCCCTTGCTGGCGGCCACCAGTTCAAAGACGATCATCGCAACCGCGCTCATGTCGGCCGCCGCGGTCGCCGCAACCGAGCTTCTTCCCCACGCCGCGGGGCTGACCGGAAGACTGCTGGACGTCGTCATTCCGCTGGCCATCGCCATTGCGGCCTACCTGGCCGCCGCCTGGTTCCTTAAAATCCGGGAACTGCGTCTCCTGTTCGTCTGGGGCGCGAAAGCGGAGTGAGTCGTTCGGAAAGGGACGAAGACACAAGCGTTCGGATTCCGCCCCCAGGGGCAGCCCCAAATCAGCCCAGGGCAGAGCGCGGCGGCAACCGCCGCGCTCGCGCCGTGGCTGGGTTCGCTTCACAAGGAGACAATCGCATGAGACATGCCCTGACCATCCGGCTGTTCGCAGCGCTCTCGGCAACCGCCGCCGTCGCAACAGCGCTGGCAGCGGGCGGGCCCGTCAGACTGCCGCTCTGGCCCGGCAAAGCCCCCCTCGGAGACGGCGCGTACGAGCGGGCCGCATCCGAATTGAAAGTCTATTTGCCGCCGCGCGACAAGGCCGCGGGCGCGGCACTCGTGATCTGTCCCGGCGGCGGGTACATCCGCCACGTGGTTGACCGCGAAGGCTATCCGATCGCCGAGTGGCTCAACCGGCACGGCATCGCCGCCATCCTGTTGGAGTATCGCCTGCCCGAAGGCCGATCATGGGTGCCGCTTCTCGATGCCCAGCGCGCCATCCGGCTGACGCGTGCAAAGGCGGCCGACTGGAGGATTGACCCGCGGCGGATCGGCATCCTTGGCTTCTCCGCCGGCGGCCACGTGGCCTCCACGGCCGCAACGCACTTCGATGCCGGGCGGCCCGATGATGCCGATCCCGTCGAACACGTCAGCTGCCGCCCCGATTTCGCAGTCCTTGTCTATCCGGTCATCACGATGGGCGCGAAGACGCACAAGCTCTCAAAAACAAAACTCCTCGGCGCTGATCCCAAGCCGGAACTGGTCCGGTTGTTCTCGAATGAGACCCAGGTCACCGAGCAGACGCCGCCCGCCTTTCTCGCCCACGCGCGAGACGACGTGAGCGTGCCGCCGGACAACAGCCGGATGTTTGTCGCGGCCTTGCGGGCGCACCACGTTCCGGTGGAATACCTCGAACTCCCCTCCGGCGGCCACGGCCTGAACGGTTGCCAAGGCCCGCTCTGGGAGGAATGGAAAGCCAAGGCGCTGGTCTGGCTCGCCTCCCAGGAGCTCATCCCATCCGAGGCGCTTCAAGACGACCGCCAAAGATGATTTGTCCAGGCGACGCCCAGCTTCAGTAGCGACCTTTCCCCCGATTCTTAAGCTCCAGCCTTTCCTGGTCCCCAAGCTCCAGCTTGGGAACCCCGAGAGAGCACGGCATGAAAGACTGAACCCCGAACCCTGGTGCTCGCGGAGAATCTCTGCGACAATGGCACGAGTCGTCTGCCTTCGTTGCCTTCCTGCCTGGAACCTCACCTGTCCGCCGCGATGGGACGCCGCGCGCTCCGCAAAATCAAATCGGAAATCGACCTGTCGGGCTACCTGCTCGAACCGGACGACTTGCCCAATCCGTGGGATGCCTGGGCCTTGTTTGGCAATCCGGCGCCCCTCGAAGTCGAGCTCGGCAGCGGCAAGGGGCTGTTCCTGCGAACGGCCGCGGCGGCCTGCCCGGAGGTGAATTTCCTCGGCATCGAAGTGGCCCAGAAGTATGCCGCCTTTGCCGCCGCCGGATTGGCCAAGCGCGGCTTGCCCAACGCGAAGATCGTCGCCGGCGACGGCCTGCGGATCTTTGCCGAACGGATCTCCCGCGATGCGCTGCGGGCGGTGCACGTCTACTTCCCCGACCCCTGGTGGAAGAAGCGGCACAAGAAACGCCGGGTGCTCAACGAGCCCTTACTCCGCGACGTCCACCGGACACTCGCGCCCGGCGGATCGCTCCATTTCTGGACCGATGTCGAAGAGTATTTTGACAGCACGCTCCGGTTGCTGGAAACGCTGAAGCTCTTTGAAGGTCCGCTTGCGGTGCGGGAGTCGCCGGCCGCGCACGACATGGACTACCGGACCCACTTCGAGCGCCGCACCCGCCAGCACGGCGAGGCCGTCTACCGCTCGGAGTTTCGCAAACCGCCCGGATGAGTGGCCGGGCCGGTCTGAATCAGCGGACCGCTGACGGCGATCACTCGGACCGCAGCGCGTCGATCGGCTCCAAGGCCGCGGCCCGCAGAGCCGGGTAGAGGCCAAACACCACTCCCAGGGAGACGGAAAACAAGAAACCGACGGCCGCGGCGGGCCAGGAGAGAACAACCTCCCAGTATCCCAACGCGGAGACCCCCCAAGCCGACCCGATGCCGATCGCCACCCCGAAAAACCCTCCGATGCCGGAAAGCAGGCCCGACTCGAGCAGGAACTGGTTGCGGATGTCGCTGCGACGAGCGCCGACCGCGCGGCGGAGCCCGATCTCGCCGGTCCGTTCCCGCACCGAGATCAGCATCACCGCCAGGATTCCCACGCCGCCGACGAACAGCGAGATTGCCGAAACGCTGCCGATCAGCAGCGTCATCGACTGGGCCGTTTCGCGCTCCGCGGCGAGCAGCGTGGCCTGGTTCTGAATCGTGAAATCGTCGGGCTTGTCGCCAAGCCGGTGCCGGCGGCGGAGCAACTCTCGGATTTCGGTTTCCGCTGTCTCCAGCCCGGCGCTCGACCTGGCTTGAGCGTAAATCGTCTGGATGTAATCGACGTTCATCAAGCGCCGCATGGCCGTCTCCAGCGGCACGATCACCAGGTCGTCCTGATCGAAGCCGTTGGCATCAACGCCTTTCGGCTCCGTCACTCCGATCACCTCGAACGGCGCCCGGCCGATGCGAAACGTCAGGCCGACGGGGTCCGCCCCGAGAAACAGGTTTTCGACGACCGTCGGACCGACGACCGCCACGCGGCGGCGGCCGCGGCACTCTTCCTGGTCGAACAGGCGGCCGGAGGCAATGGCCATGTTGCGAATCCGGAGGCCCTCGGGATCGATACCGAGGACGGAGGTGTTGGCCATTTCGGCCTCCCAGCGGGTGGCCATCTTCCGATCAATCGCCGCAGCCGCCAAGGCAACGGAAGGGCACTCCTGCTGAACCGCCTCGGCGTCTTCGCGCATGAGGCTGGTGACCGTGCTCATCTGTCGCTGGCGACCGGCGATCACACGGGTTTGGCCCGCCGTGACCGTAATCAAATTCGTACCCATGCCGCGAATCCGATCGAGGATGCTCTTCTCCGCTCCCTTGCCGGCCGAGACCATGAGGATCACGGTGGCGACCCCCACGACGATGCCCAGCATACTCAGCAGGGTGCGCAGCTTGTGGGCCGTCAGGATCTCGAGAGACAGAGCAACGTTCTTCGACGACTTCATCGCAGGGCCTCCACCGGGTGCAGCCGGGCCGCGCGGCGGGCCGGTTGGACACCGGCCCGGCGTCGATGGTATTCCAGGCCAGGTCCATGGTGTGGCTTCCCATGTCGCCGAGCTGTCCGCTGCCCAAATCCCAGAACATGTTCCAGCTCGGGCAATTCATGCCGGGACCAAGGGCAAAGTAGCCCGCACTGCAAACACGACCACCTTAAGCCCTCCTTGGGCCGGATGCAAGTTTTTCGAGCCGGCACGCCCCACCGGCTCCGCGGCCGGAGGCGAAGCAAATGCCCGACCGTTGATTCCTCCCCGGCGGCCCGTAGAATGATCCCGGCCCCCTCGATCCCTGCCGCACCTGCCCCCGATGTCCGCCGATCCGCCCCGAATCGCCCGCGAAAAACGAACCGTCCAGGCCATGGTTCGGCTCTATTGCCGCGACCATCACGGGTCCGGCGGCACGCCTTGCGCGGAGTGTTCGGAACTGCTCGACTACGCCACCTGCCGCCTGGACCGGTGCCCGTTCGGGCCCCAGAAGACGACCTGCGCCAACTGCCCCATCCACTGCTACAAGCCCCAGATGCGCCAGCGCGTCAAGGAAGTCATGCAATACGCCGGCCCCCGCATGCTGCTGCGGCACCCGGTCCTCGCAGTCCGCCACCTCCTCGACAACCGGCGAAAACCGGCCCCCAAGCCCGACACCCACTAAGACCTATTTCTCCTGCAGTTCATACTTCACCGAATAGGCGAAACGCTCGTTCTTCTGGCGTGTTCCGCGGAACTGCACGGCCGTTCGCCCATCCTGTTCGAACTCGAGGGAGGGCGACGGCTCCGCCGAAACGAGTTTCGCGCCCTTCGGCAGGCAGACGGTTATCGTGAACCAGTTCTCCGGCTTGCTGTACATGATGTCGTTCTTGTAGGTCCACACGCCGTCCTGGCGGGTGGCGGCGCTCGGCGTTTCAGAAATCCGCGAGTAGCGCATCATGCCGTTGGCGAAGACCGGATCGGTGAGGGTCACTTCGTGGCGGGTGTGACCGCCCGTTTCGATGACCTTGATGGGCAAATCTCTTCCCCAGGGATCGAGAAAGCGAATCCGCGTGCCTTTCGGTGCGAAGAACGGGAACTGCCTGGACACCAGGAGCCGGCTGTAGTAGGGGTGCTCGATCTCCGTCACGGTGGTCGCACTACCGTCGGCTGCGAGCGTGACGGTCGTCGCGTCGACCACCTTCCCGCTTGCTCCGCCCAGTTCCTGGCCGGTCCACGAAGAGATCGCCATCGCGACGACGACGCAGGCGGCCAGCCAGAGCCATCGTTCCCGCTTCGATGCCCCCCGCAACGGTTCGTATTTAACCAGCGGCTCGGCCGGGCGTTCCACTCCGACCGCCTCGGCAAGACGGGCCACTTCAAGCCGCAGCAGTTTCATGTCCTTGAGCACGCTCATCTTCATCGCGGCCACGGCAAACCAGAGCTTCATCAGCACGGTCGTTGCGTAGATCACAAGGATCACCACGGCGCAACCGATCATCGTTTTCGTGTCGAAGCCGGGGGCGAAGAAGAAGGAGTTGATCGCCGAGACTCCGAGGGCCACGCAGGCCAGGGCATAGATCCAGTAGATCCGTTCGGCCGCTCGCAGATGGGCGGAGTATTCGGCAGAAGCGCCTTGGCGAAGCGATTCTTCCCGCTCGGAGCGCAACCGCGCGTTCTCTTCCAGAGCCTTTCGAAGGGTTTCGTCGTGTTCACTCATCGCCTTCTTCCTCAAAGAACCGGCGCAATCGCTGCCGGGCGTAATGGAGTCTTGATTTGACCGTGCCTGCCGGAATCCCCAGGATTTCGCCGATCTCGGCCGTCGAGAATCCATCTTCATAGCGGAGCGAAAGGATCGCGCGATCGCCGCCGGCCAGGTCGGCCAGGGCCTCGCGGAGATCGGCGTACTGCCGCTCCGCGTGGTTCTGGCCACCATCCATTTCGTGCCAGTGCTGGCCGTAGGCCTCGTCGGCCCGGCGCATGCGCCGGCGGCGGCGAATCCAGTCGCGCGATTTGTTGCTGGTGATGCGGTAGGCCCAGGCGGGGAAGGCCGAAGGGTCGCCCAGCCGCCCGATGCGGCGGCTGATCGCGATCCAGGCCTCCTGGAGCACGTCCCAGGCGGCCTGTTCGTCGCCGGTCAGACGCCAGGCAAGCCGCCAGAGGCGGTCCTGCCAGCGGCCGACCAACTCGGTCAGGGCCTCAACGGCACCCTCCTGAACACGGATCACCAGCAGTTCGTCGTTGATCCGTTCGTTCTGGTTCATCCGCCAAGAGGTCGCCCGGGGGTGGCCAACGGTTCAATGGGGAGTCAAAAAAAGTGGATTCAAGCGGCCGTCTCCGCCGCCACGGTGACCATCCAGCCGACGCCGAAGCGGTCGGTGACCATGCCGAAACAGGGGGAAAAGAAAGTTTTCGTGAGCGGCATCTGCACCTGGCCTCCGTCGGAAAGCGCGGCAAATGCCCGTTGGGCGTCGACTCCCGCCGGCAAGGCGAGCGAGAGCCGGAATCCGTCGAAACACATCTTGTCGTCGCAGCCGTCCGACGCCATCAGAACGGCCCCGCCGACCCGCAACGCCGCGTGCATCACCTTGTCTTCGAAGCCCGGCTGGAGCATTCCCGGAGGCGGGGGATCGGGACTATCCTTGTAGCGGAGGAGGATTTCGAGCTCCGCGCCGAGTCCCTTTCGGTAGAACTCGATGGCTTCGTCGCAGCGGCCTCCAAAAAACAGGTAAGGTTGAATTGACGTGCTGGTCATGTTTGCTCCTTGTGCGTCGTAGTTGGGTGTAGGAAAAACGTCCTGATCCAGAAGGGCCTCACGGAGGCCGCCTGGATCATGTGGTCGATCGGCAGCGGACCGAATCGACATGCGACCGGCGCGAGACAAACGATTCTCGCAAGGGCGTCACGTCGAACACGGGTCGGATCTCCACCGTGCCTTTCTTTGCCGGCGGCAGTCGGCCGGCAATCGCAATCGCTTCGTCGAGATGGTCGACATCGATGATGTAGTATCCGCCAAGCTGCTCGGTAGTCTCGGCGAAGGGCCCGTCGGTGACCAGCCGCTTGCCGCCTCGCACGCGCAGACAGGTGGCGGTGGCCACGGAATGCAGAGGGGCCGAGGCGACGTACTTCCCTTGCGCGGACAATTCGTCGCAGATCGCCATTGATTCGAGCATGCACTCTTTTCGTTCCTGCTCGTTCCAGGAATTCTCGTCTCCATAGATCAGCAACATGTATTGCATTTACGGTTCTCCTCGCTGAAAAACGCGGAATCAGCCGGTCTTTGTCCCGACTCCATCAAGTAGTCGAACGGCCGCCCCCGATCTCGACAGGCCGACGAAAATTCTTTTGACCCGCTAACACAACGGTTGACGGCGCACCTCCAAGCCGGCGGGGGCCTGCCCCGTCGTGCGACGATCGGGCGCCAACTCGGCCAGTCGCCGGGCCAGGAACCGCCGCTCCGGTTCCTGCCGGGCAAGGGCCAGAGCCCGCTCGTAGGCGCTGCGGGCCTCGCCGGTTCGTCCGAGGGCGGCGGCAAAAGTCGGCCCGCGCCGCGTGGGCGAGGTGGTAGCCGCCCAGGTCGCCCCGCTGGAGGATCGCATCGACCAGAGCCAACCCCCTCTCGGGTCCGTCGCGCATGGCCACGGCCACCGCGCGGTTGAGTTCCACGACCGGCGAGGGGTCGACGGAGAAAAGGGCGTCGTAAAGGGCCACAATCTGCGGCCAGTCGGTCGCGGCGGCCGCTGGCGCCCCGGCGTGGACAGCGGCAATCGCCGCCTGGAGGGTATAGGCCCCGAAGCGGCGAGTCGACAGGGCCCGTTCGACGAGCGACTTGCCCTCGGCGATCAGGCCGGCGTCCCACAGGGAGCGGTCCTGATCCTCCAGCAACACCAGATCCCCCTCCGGCGTGCACCTGGCCTGGCGGCGCGATTCCTGCAGAACCATCAAGGCCAGCAGGCCGATCGCCTCCGGCTCGGACACTTTTCGCCCGCGCGCAAATGCACGCATCCCCCCCGAGAAACGACCGCTTGACGTGGCGGCCCCGGGGCGGCCTGGCGATAGAGAGCCAGTCCGGCAGCGGATTACGGCATATTCCACGGCGTTTCGAAGCGCGCGGACGTTTCCGGGCCAGCGGTAATCGAGCACGAGGGCCATGGCTTCGTCGCTGATCGCGTGGGCCTCCTTTCCCGTGGACGCTCGCTGGACCGCCAGAAACGCGCGGGCGAGCAGGGGTAGGTCGTCGCGGCGCTCGCGGAGTGCGGGAAGCCGGACCCGCGCCACGCGGATGCGGTAGAGAAGATCCTGGCGAAATCGCTGCTGAAGAGCCTCCTCGCCCAAATCGCGGTGCTTTGATTTCCGATACGCCCTGATCATGGTCACCCGGAATAGGTGAGCCAAGGAGGTGCAGGAGGGGGATGGCGGCTAGCCGCCATCCCCCTCCTGCACGGGCCGGCCGTCTTCCGGGGCTTCTCGGGGCAAGACCTGCCGACCAAACGGCATCCTGACGGGATGGCGCGGTTGGGGTGTCGGGGAAATCCTGCGGCATGGGCGGACCGTCTCCCCCTGCCCCCGCCCGTCGCCGGGGCGCTGCGGCGATCAGAACTCCGACCAGAACGTATCTTCGT
>JAAYCB010000256.1 GCA_012744395.1 Pirellulaceae bacterium | reverse complement strand
TTGCCGGACGGGGTCGAACTCGACGACCTGATATCGGCCGGCGTCTTCGGACTGATGGACGCCATCGACGCGTTCGATCTCTCCCGCGGCGTGAAGTTCGAGACCTACTGCGTTCCGCGAATTCGCGGCGCCATGCTCGACGAGCTGCGGACCATGGACTGGGTGCCCCGCCTGGTCCGCTCCAAGGCCAGCAAGCTCAACGAGGCGATGAGGAACCTCGAAGCGCGCTTCGGGCGGCCGCCGACGGAGAACGAACTGGCCGAGGAGCTGGAGATCTCCGTTCCCGAGCTGGAGAAGATGATCCTCGACGCCAACGCCGTCAACCTGATCAGCCTGAACAAGAAGTGGTACGAGACCGACAGCTACAAGGACGTCCGCGAGATCGACATCCTCGAAGACAAGAAGGGCGAGGATCCAACCAAGCGTGTCCAGAAGAACGACCTGATGCGGCTGGTCACCAAGGGGCTCAATCGCAACGAGCGGCTGATCATCATCCTCTACTACTATGAAGAGCTGACGATGAAGGAGATCGGCGCGACCCTCGACCTGAGCGAGAGCCGCGTGAGCCAGATGCACAGCTCGATCGTCCAGCGGCTCAAGGGGCAGCTCCAGCGGCGCCGGCCGGAGTTCGGGAGTTGACCGGGCAAGCACTCCGCTTGTCGTCAGAGAATCAGGATGAAATACGCCATGACGCCGATCAGGAGCAGCCCGAGCAGGACCACGACGGCAATCGCCCGCGAGGGGATATCCACGTCGGGCACGATCCGCTCGACAACGTAGCCGTCGTCGAACTCGTGCCCGCACCACTGGCAGCGGCGCGGGTAGCTGGGCACGAACGGTTCGTCGCAGACGGTGCACATCAGGATCACCGCCGGCTTGCGTTCCTCCTCCGCCGGCTCGGCGGGATTCTCCGCCGGCTTCGAGAGGGCACATGTTCCGGAGTCCGCGCACGAGCCCGCGGCCTTGCCGGCCAGGTCGCCAAGATACCCCTGGTCGGCCGGCGGGAAATCGGTCCCCGATGTCTCGCAGACCGGGCAGCGCGTCGTCCGCGCGGCGCCGCACTTGGGGCAGACCGGCCATGCGGGCTCCGCCGCTTCCTCGTCCTCCCGTCCGGCCGCGGCGGATGCCCCGCCCTCGTACAACCGGTCGTCGAACTCGAGGGCAAACCGCCGCGCCGCCTCGGCATCCTCGGCGGACACGAGCACCTCGGCCGCCGTCGGCGTGCCGACCAGGTCGACGCCCGCGCCGCCGTGAAGAACCTGGTTGGTGACCACCGCCGCGATGCCGTGCTCTTGGAGAAGGTTCTTGAGAAAATGGGCCTGCATCACCGACTGGGCGGAATAGACCGGCGTCGGCGTCGCCAGCGCGCTCTCCGACTCGACCACCCCCCAGGCGGCGTCTGCCTCGCGCCGCGTCCGCCGGTCGCCATAGCGCTGGTTCTCCAACTCCGCGGCCAACCGCCGCGCCCGCCGCTGCTCGCCAGACGGCACGAGGACGCGCCATCCGCGGCCGTGCTCGCCGACGGAGACCTCCTGGACTTCGGCGCCGATTTGCGCTTCCTCTAGGAGGCCGACCAGTTGATCGGCGTCGCGTCTTTCCCGGGCGAGAAAGACGGGCGTCTCGGGGGTGCTCATGGCGTTCTCCTTGGCCGGTTCGATTGGCAAGCCCTCCGGGAGGCATTATAACGGATCGTACAAGACGGAGACATTCGGGAGCACACCTCTATCGGCGAGGCGAATCATGAAAACTCGGCATCGTGTCCGCGGCGGAGTCTTAGGCCCGGGACCGCTGGTCGTTCTGTTGCTGGCTGCGGCCGGCGGCGCGGGGGCCGAGCCGCCGCGGGTTTTGGCCCCTGGGGAAACGCCGCGCGACGCGCGCCTTGGCGAGTTGACGAACCTGAACGGCTATTTCCCGTTCACCCCCCCGGAAACCAGGCCCGCCTGGCTGGCTCGCTCCGAATTCCTCCGGCTCCAGCTCGCGGTGGCCAACGGCCTGTGGCCGATGCCGACCAAGACGCCCACCAACGCCGTCGTTCATGGGCGGATCGACCGCGACGATTATACCGTCGAGCGGGTCTACCTGGAGAGCTTTCCGGGCCATTTCGTCACCGGGAGCCTCTACCGGCCCGAGGGGCGCCCGGGCAGGCGGCCCGGCGTGCTCTGCCCCCACGGCCACTGGGCGAACGGCCGCTTCTACGACGCCGGCCCGGAGGATCTCGCCAGGCAGATCGCGTCGCGGGCGGAGCGGTTCGATCCGGCCGGGCGCTACCCCTTGCAGGCGCGCTGCGTGCAGCTTGCCCGGATGGGCTGCGTCGTCTTCCACTACGACATGGTCGGCTACGCCGACAGCCAGCAACTGGCCCACCGCCCCGGCGTCCGCGAAGCGATGAACACGGCGGAGAACTGGGGATACTTCAGCCCCCAGGCCGAGCTGCGGCTCCAGAACATGATGGGCCTGCAAACCTACAACTCGATCCGCGCGCTCGACTGGTTCGAGCAGTTGCCGGACGTCGATCCCAAGCGGATCGCGGTGACCGGCGCTTCGGGCGGGGGGACGCAGACGTTCGTGCTCTGCGCGATCGACGAGCGGCCCGCCGTCGCTTTCCCGGCCGTAATGGTCTCGACGGCCATGCAGGGCGGCTGCACCTGTGAAAACGCCTGCTACCTGCGGGTCACGGAGGGCAACATCGGGATCGCCGGCCTGATCGCGCCCCGGCCCCTGGGGATGACCGCCGCCGATGACTGGACGAAGGAGATCGCGACCAAGGGATTGCCCGAACTGAAAGCGCTCTACCGCCTCTTCGGCTGCGAAGAGCTGGTGATGGCCGAACCGCTGATCCAGTTCCCGCACAACTACAACCATCCCTCGCGGGCGGTGATGTACCGCTGGATCAACGAGCACCTCGGCTTGAACCTCGCCGATGCAGAGCTCGTGGAAAAGGACTTCGAGCCGCTCAGCCGCGAGGAGTTGACCGTCTGGGACGCCGAGCATCCCCAGCCGCCCGGCGGCGACGACTACGAGCGGAGCCTGCTCGGCTGGATCAACGACGACGCCCAGCGGCAGATCCGTGCGGCGATCGCCTCGGCCGGCGAGGAAAATGGCGCGTTCGACCGGATCGTCGGCGGCGGCGTGCTGGCGATGATCGGCCGCGGCGTGGTGCGGTGGGAGAAGGCCGGCGACGGAGAAGAGCGAACGCGGTACGTCTGCGCCGACTTCACCAGCGGGGGCGACCTGGCCGCGATCGGCCGCAGCGACGTGGACCGCGGCGGCTACCGCCAGGCGACGCTGCTGATCGGGTCCGAATCGCTCGGCGAGCAGGTCCCCGCCGTCCTCCTCGAGCCGAAGGACTGGAACAAGACGCTCGCGATCTGGGTCTCGCCCCAGGGCAAGGACGGCGCGCTGACCGCCGCCGGCGATCCGGCCGCCGGGGTCCGCGAGCTGCTCGATGGCGGTATGGCCGTGCTGGCGATCGATCTATTCGGGCAGGGCGAGTTTTCCGAGGACGGCAAGCCGATCGAAAATGCCCGACTCGTCGACAACGGGAAGGAACCCTGGCAGCGCTACGCCGGCTACACCTACGGCTACAACTACCCCGTCTTCACCAAGCGGGTCCACGACATCCTGACCGCCGTGGCGTTCGCCCGCGGCGAGGGGCTCGGCGCCGAGGAGGTGAACCTCGTCGGCCTTGGCGGGGCGGGACGCTGGGTCGCCGCCGCGCGGGCCGCCTGCCACCAATGCGTTCACCGGGTCGCCCTCGACACGGCCGGTTTCCGCTTCGCGGCGGTCAGCCGGTTCGATGATCCGGACTTCCTGCCGGGCGGGGCCAAGTACTTCGACCTGCCCGGAATGCTCGCCCTGGCCGCGCCCGGCGAGGTCTGGCTGGCCGGCGAGGGGGGCGAAGCGCCGCCGGTTGTCGCCGCCGCCTACAAGGCCCACGGCCAGCCTCAGAGACTGACCCTGGCGAGCGGACCGCCGGAAGAAGCGGGCAAGGCCGCCGCCGTCTGGCTGCTGCGGAAGCCGTAGGACAGAAGCGGGGTCGCGCGCGAAGATGTTTCTCGGCTACAACACCAATGGCCTGGCGCACCACGAGTTGTTCGACGCCGTGCAGCTTGTTGCCGACCTTGGGTATCGCGGGATCGCCCTGACGATCGACCACGGGGTGCTCTCGCCGCGCGCGGCCGCCACGGCGGATCAGCTCGAGCAACTCCGCCGCACGCTGCGGGCGGCCGGGCTGCGATCGGTGATCGAGACGGGCGCGCGATTCCTGCTCGATCCGCGGAGGAAGCACGAGCCGACGCTGGTTTCTCCACGCATTGAAGACCGCCGCCGCCGGATCGAGTTCTACCGCCACGCCATCCGCTGTGCCCAGCGGTTGGAGAGCCGCTGCGTGTCGATCTGGTCGGGCGCGGTCCGCGAAGAGGCCGCCGACGCGGACCTCTTCGCCCGGCTGATCGAAGGGCTCGAAGAAGTGCTCAACGACGCGGCACGGCAAGGGGTGGCGATCGCGCTGGAGCCGGAGCCCGGAATGTTCATCGACTCGCAGCGGCGGTTTGCCGAACTCGTCGCGCGGTTCCCTTGCGAGTCGCTGCTGCTGACGCTCGACGTGGGCCATCTGCATTGCCAGGGCGAGACGCCGATCGGCGAGCAGGTCCGCCGCTGGAAATCCCGGCTGGTCAACGTCCACCTCGACGATTCGGTCGCTGGGCGGCACGAGCACCTGCTGTTCGGCGGGGGCCAGATCGAATTTGCGCCGCTGGTCGACGCGTTGGCCGAAATCGGCTATTCCGACGGGCTCTACGTGGAGCTCAGCCGCCACAGCCACATCGCCCCCGACGCGGCACGGGCGGCGTTCGACTTCCTCGATCCCCTGATTCGGAGGCATGGCCACCACGATGCGTGACTCTGTTGTGTTCCTCTCCGTTCCCGGCTTGCGCGAGCGGGACGTCGCCGCGATGAGCAACCTCCGCTCGATCATGGCCGGCGGCGAGATCGCCGACCTGACGCCGAGCTTCCCCTGCGTCACCTGCCCGGTCCAGGCGGCGATGGCGACCGGCGCGGCCGCCTCCGGCCACGGCATCGTGGCCAACGGCTTTTATTGGCGCGAGCGTCGCGTTGCCGAGATGTGGACCTCGCCCAACGGCTGCATCCAGCGCCCGCAGCTTTGGGAACTCCTCGCCCGCCAGGGCTTGAAAACGGCCGTCTGGTTCCTGCTCCACAGCAAGGACTGCCGGGCGGACTACGTCTGCACGCCGGCGCCGATCCACAACCCCGACGGCAGCGAGTCGCTCTGGTGCTACACCCGACCGGACAGCCTCTACGGCACGCTCCGCGACGAATTGGGCCATTTCCCCCTGGATCATTTCTGGGGCCCCGCGGCCGGCCTGGCGTCGAGCCGCTGGATCGCCGATTCGGCCGTCCATGCCGCGCGGCGCTGGCGTCCCAACCTGTTCCAGGTGTACCTCCCGCACCTCGACTATGCCGCCCAGCGGAGCGGTCCCGACTCGGCCGCCGCCCAGCAGGCCGTGGCGGAGTTCGACGAACTGCTCGGCGCGCTGTTCGGACGGCTGGCCGAGGCCTACGGCGCCAGCCCGCTCTGGCTCGTGGCCGGAGAATATGCGATCACGCCGGTCGACCACGTGTCCTATCCCAACCGCGTCCTCCGCGAGGCCGGCCTGCTGACCGTCCGCGACGGCGGCGAGGGCGAGCAGATCGATTTCGAAAACAGCCTTGCCTGGGCGATGGTCGACCACCAGTTCTCGCACGTCTTCGTCCAGAACCGCGACGCGGCGGCGATCCGCAAGATCGCCGAGCTGTTTCGCCGCCAGCCGGGGATCGCCGAGGTCCTCGCCGGCGAGGATTTGCCGAGATACGAACTGGACCACGCCCGCAGCGGCGAGCTCGTGCTGATTTCGGCCCCTTCGAGTTGGCAGGCATACTACTGGTGGGTTGACGAGGAGCGCGCCCCGCCGCTCGCCCGCACGATCGACATCCATCGCAAGCCGGGTTACGACCCGGTGGAATTGCAGTTCGATCCGGCGACCCGGAGCATTCCCCTCGACGCGGCGCTCGTGAAGGGCTCGCACGGGGCGCCGGCCCGCGACCGCTCGCAGCGGACCGTGATGCTTTCCTCCGAACCCGGATTGCTGCCGGATCCGACCGGGATGCGCGACGTGGACGTGTTCCGGGTCGTGGCGCGGCAGTTTGGTATCGAGGTGGAATAACCCATGGCGGCAGAGCCGGAGACGCCCGAGACGGACCGCGACGGGCCGCCCCGCGAGGGCCCGCTCGCCCGTGATTCGCTGACAATCCGGCGGCTCCTGCTGCTGACGGCGGGGTTGGCGATCGGCCTTGGGTTGTTTACTCCCGAGCGGCAAGAGGGCCGGCTGATCCGGCTGAATCTCGACGCCACGTTGGGGCTGTTCAGTGCCGCGATGCTTGGGCTTGCCCTGCCCGCCCCGCTCTTCGTGCTTGGCCAGCGGCTTGCCAAGGGCCCCGCGATCGGCCCCGGAGGCCTCTATGCGCTGACGATCGGCTTGGGGGCGCTGTTGATGCTCCCGCCGGTGGCGATGCATCGCTTCGCCGGGAAGCCGGGCGCGGTCATCGTCTGCCTGTTCTACGTGATGCCGCTGGTCTCCCTGTGGTACTTTTTGGCGGCGGCGATCACGGGCCATTTGGGGCGGAAGCTCTTTGCCAGGTCGACCGCCTGGACGGAGCGCTACGGGTTCCTGCTGGCCGTGCTCTGGACGCCGCTGGGGGTCTGGCTGCTGATCCAGTTCTACATGGACTCGTTCTGATCCGCCTCCCGCACCGACGGCTCGTTCTGTTCCTTTGTCAACGCTGCTGGAGAAGTCAGCAGATCACCTGCTCTGGCTGCCTTTCTTCTCGAACGAAAACCAGATAGCATTGCGATCAACGGGGCGAGAAGCAACCCAAACAACACAGGCCCGATCTTCTGTCGTTCCGGCGGTATTGCGACATCTGCCCACGCAACCCCGACGAGAAGAGGAACTACGACGAGCAATGTAGCCGCCACCAAGATCGCCGAGAAGACATGGGACGCTCCTGCCTGGATGAGAAACTTCGCCATCGACGACTTCTCTCGATACTCGAAAGCCCACAACCAGGAAATCAGACCGATCACGCAGATGCTGGCAATGATGTCTTCTGGGCGAATTACCATACAGAACAGTGCTCCGAGAATCCATCAGTTGTTCAAGAAGTCGTGGCAGATATGGGTGTATGGCTCTGTATCGCTGGCGTTCTCGTCGTTCGTGCCAATTCAGGTCTCCAGGGTGCTTCCCCGGGGCGTCGAGCACTAGCCGGGGGATCGCGCCGTCGGACGCAAGGATGCGGTTCTGACGGCCGATCCTGCCCGTGGCGAAGGTCTCGTAGCCGTAGCTTGTCTGTTCGTAGTTGACGCTTGCCGGGATCTTTGCCCATCCTGGCTGGCGAGCGCCTTTTGTCTCCGAGGGGCAACTCAGTCTGATGACGCTTGTTCCGTTCCGCCCGCTCCTCGACGGCATTCTTACAATTAGCTCATTTTCAAGAAGTCCGATCGTTTTTGCGGAATGCGCGATCGCCACGACTCGGCCGCCAATATCGGCTGACCGGGAGGAGCCTCCTCTTTGCGCCAAGTCGCCCGCTCGCTCACGGACTACCGGGAATTGTCTGTTGCAGCGGAACGCTTGGCAATAACGCTTTTGAAGGGTGCGATGAGTCTTTCGCAGACCATCGAGAGTTCCATCAAGATAGTGCGCACAACGCACGTACGCAGTCCATCCCACAAGCACGCTCCAGGCAGCGAGATAATCGCGCCACGGATTCAGCGCGGAACGAACACGCAAAGAAGGCGGAATGGCGGACTGGAATCCCCGTTTGGATCGCGATTGTTTTCCGTGTTCGATCCGTGCTGAATCCGCGGCGCGCCTCTCGCCTTGCCGCGGGCATCTTCGGCGAGTTGCGGCGTACCCTGGGGCAAGGGGACGGCAAGGCTGATGAGCTTCGGGCTGGCGGCCCCGGACGCACGGGAAGGTCGGAGGAGAAGGATTGAGAGTCTCTTCGGTTTCCCGACCGAGAGTCTGGCAAGCGGTGGCTGAGCAGCGTCCCGATGGCTACGGTCTGTCCCCTGAGTCCCGGCTCCTGTCGCCCACTCCTGCCCCCTGACACATGACACCCCTGGCGCGTTTTTCGCCGCTTGCTCCGCGTTTTTCCGCCGGTTATCATAAGGGCCAGTTCCCACAATATGGAGAAAAGATCATGGAAAAGCAGACGCGACGTGAATTTCTGGCCCAGACGGCCGCGGCCGGCACGCTGGCCCTGGCCGCGCAATCGCCGCTTGCGCGGCAGGCCTGGGCGGCCGACAATGCGCCGGAGATGACAATCGCCAGGTGGACCGGCCCGAAGGACCTGACGGCCGACCA
This sequence comes from Pirellulaceae bacterium, assembly GCA_012744395.1. Classification (GTDB taxonomy): domain Bacteria; phylum Planctomycetota; class Planctomycetia; order Pirellulales; family Thermoguttaceae; genus JAAYCB01. The sequence continues at coordinate 519 of JAAYCB010000256.1, read as the reverse complement.
GATCAGCCGGGCGGCGGTCAAGCTGACCGAACAGGCGGTCGCCGGCCTGGGCGGCCTTGAGCGGTTCATCGGCAAGGGGTCGGTGGTCTGGTTGAAGCCGAACATCGGCTGGGACCGGACCCCCGAAACGGCTGCCGACACCAACCCCGACGTGGTGGCGACGCTGATCCGCCTCTGCTTCGAGGCGGGCGCGAAGACGGTCAAGGTGGGAGATAACCCCTGCGACATCGCCCAGCGGACCTACGCCGCCAGCGGCATCGCCGAGGCGGCCAAGAAGGCCGGCGCGGAGGTCCTGTTCCTCGACCGCACCCGGTTCCGCGAGACGGCGATCGGCGGCGATCGGATCAAGTCGATTCCGATCCACCCGGCGATCCTGGAGTGCGACCTGGTGCTCAACGTTCCGGTGGTCAAGCATCACCGGTTGGCCACGGCGACGCTCTGCATGAAGAACTACATGGGGGTGATCGAGAAGCGGAACCTGTTCCACCAGGCGATCCCCGAGTGCCTGGTCGACATCAC
>JAAYCB010000025.1 GCA_012744395.1 Pirellulaceae bacterium | reverse complement strand
TCCTGGTTCCCAAGCTCCGGCTTGGGAACCTCAGCCGCGCCGGCTTGCCTCTTGCTCAGACCTTTGCCTGTGCCTTGGCGACCATCTCCTCGAAGACCTTGCGCTGCTCGATCAGGGCCGCGATCCGGTCCGCCGGCTTTGTTCGGGCTTCGAGCAGGATCCAGCCAGCGTAGTCCATCGCCACGAACATCTCGATCAATTTCTGGTAGGGATAATCATTGATGTTCAGCTCGCGGACGTGGGCCGTCGCGCCGAAGCGGCTCTTGACGAGGTTGAAGTTGAACTCAAGCCCCTCGCCCTGAAGATCCTGCGCGTTGCAGTTCCAGCAGACGCCGACGTTCTTCTGGTCGACCAGGTCCATGATGCTCTTGATCACGGGCAGTTCCGCGCAGGTGCCGTGCACTTCGAGCCGGATCTCCTGGCCGTAATCGGCGGCGAACGCGCCGACCTTGTTGAGCGACTTGCCGATCTGCTCGATGGTCACTTCCCGGGGGACGTTCTTGTGGAAGCTGTTCGGCTTGACCTTGACGCCGCTGCCGCCGCAGTCGTGGCTCAGCTTGATGAACGCCTTGGTCCCCTCGATCGACGCGGCGAGCTTTTCCGGCTCGGGATCGTCGTACTGCTGGTTGGTGCCCGGGCCGACGAATACGACCGGCGAATCGGCGAAGCGCTTCTTCACTTCGAGGCGTTCGGCGGCGCTCAACGAGGGCTCCACCTTGTGGGCGTGCTCGGTGCGCGTCTCCAGGCCCAGCACACCCGTCTTCTCGCAGTTGGCGATCAGCGTGGGCAGGTCCCAATCCTGCCCCCAGAGATAGGTCACCAGGCCGAAACGCATCTTCGCGCCCGGCTTGTCGGCGGCGCGGGCCCCGGCGGCCGCGCGGCGGAGAAGCGGGCCGGTGGCCATGACGGCAGCGGTGGAGTGCTTGAGGAAATTGCGGCGAGTCCAAGCGGTCATCTTCGGGTTCCTTTGAATCGATGGTGTCGACGCCGTGCGGAGTCTCCCGGGGGGCCGCCGCGGCGGAAAATCGGCCAGCAGAGATTATTTTCGCCCGGCGATCCCGGGGATGCAAGCGATCGGCGGGTCGGAAGACGGGCACGATTACTTGCCGCCGGCGGCCATGTACTCCGCGTACTGGCGGTCGAGTTCGGCGTACGGGCGGCCGGTCAGCCGGCTGAGCGTTCCGACGTTGTCGCGGCCGTCGTAGACGGCGTTCAGGTAGCCGACCAACGCGTCGCGGTAGCGGCCGCCGTCGGCATGGATGAGGAAATGGCAGAGGCCGGCCGCCTGGCTGTAGAGCATGCCGATCCGCGGGTCGCTCTGCATATCCGTCATGTTCAACTCGCAGAACGTGGCGAGCGGAACGTAGAACCTGCTCTCCAGCAGCCGGAATCGCGCGTCGAGCATCCGCTGGGTGTCAAATCCGCCGAGCACGTGATAGCCGTTCTCTTCGCGGAGCGACTCGAAGTACATCGCGGCCCCCTCGATGATCCAGAAATTGCAGGCCCGGCCGACCAGCGGAGAGACTTTGCGCGATTCATGGAACAACTGGTGCACCGCTTCGTGGAACAGCGTCACCTCGTCCGAGTCGTCGCCGGCGAAGAAATACACGGCCGGCAACTTGGTCACCGTCGTCGGCCCGTGGATGTAGATGCCCAGCGAAATCTCGATGTTCTTGGAAATCGGGCGGAGCGTCGCCACGTAGTCGCGACGGTCGCGGAAGTAGACCACGTTGTGCTGGGGGAGCTGGATGGTGGCCGCCTGGCCTTCGAACAGGCCGGCCAACTGGCGTTCGGTGGCGTAGAAGCCGATGAACAACTGCTTCCAGACGCGGTACAGCCCTTCGAGCTTCTTGCCCAATCGCACAGCCTCCTCGATGCCGCGATTGGTCAGAATGTTGTAATGCTCGGTGGCGACGACCCAGCCCGCGGCGATATCCGCATGAAGGCGCGCGTCCTCCTCGGCCGTGATCCAGCGTCCCTGGTGGTAACGCTTGCCCTGCTCGTACTGGTCAACCTGGTTGCGCTTCAACCAGCCGAACCGCTCGTGCCAGACGTAGCCGGCCTGGGCGCGCCGGATTTCGTAGTTGGTCACCCAGCGGCCGCGGTACTGGCGAAAGCCCAGAAGCTTGCGGATCGCGTCGTGGTCCGGGTTCTCCCGCAGCGCCTCCATGATCAGGTCAAATGCGAGGGAGGCATGGCTGGCCTTGACGGCCTTGCGGGCGAGCACGTAATAGGCCGCCGCCTGCTCCTGCCGCAGTCGGTAGAACCGCTTGTGCCACTCCGCGGCGGCTTCCGCTTCGCCTTGCGGGGGAGGCGGCGGTCCCACCTCGGCCGGCAACACGGGGACGAAAAGCCGCGCCGGGTCGCGCGGCTTGAGCCAATCGCGCGTCTGGAGCGCCTCGTCGGCGAGCTCCCGCTGGTCGCACCAGTCCGCCAACTCCGCGAGTTTCTCCCGATAGCCGTCAACCAGCCGGGCGGCCATCGCGGAGTGGTCCTCCGCCCCCGCCGCGATGGGGACGGGCCCCGCCGAGCCGACTGCCATGATCAAACAGAGAGCCCTCGAAAACAGCGTTCTACGTCGATCGGTCAGCGGACTTCTTTCAGCCAAGATGGACCTCCGCTTCGCAGCGAACAAACCGGACTACTCCCTTAGTGGTCCATTTCAGACATGATGTCAAGGTTCCTTGCGCCCGTCGGGAGCGGTTCCTTTGATGTCGCGCAATCGCTGCAGCATTTCGATCGAGAGCGATACGAACACCGGAAACCCGGCGGTGCGGCGAGATTGAAGATCGTGCAAGCTCATTGGTAGGATGGGCATTCCTGCCCGTCGTTCTCTGTCGGGCGGGAACGCCCAACCTACATCATTGAAGGAACCCTGACATCATTTCTGAAATGGACCACT
>JAAYCB010000255.1 GCA_012744395.1 Pirellulaceae bacterium | reverse complement strand
TGCGTCCGCGTCGAAAGGGACGGCCGAGTAGCGGACGATCCCCCCCGAGGCGGACCGGCTCACAGATCGCGTGTTTTCTGTTTTGTGTGTGTTGCGAGGAGATTCCGTTTAATGAACATTTATGTTGGCAACATGTCGTACGATACGACGGAAAGCGAACTCCGAGAGGCGTTCGCGGCTTATGGGGAAGTCAGTCGCGTGAGCATCATCACCGACCGCGAGACGGGCCGGCCCCGAGGTTTCGCCTTCGTCGAAATGCCCAACGACGAAGAGGGCAAAGCGGCGATCGAGGGCATGAACCTGCAAAAGGTCGGCGGGCGCTCGATCACGGTCAACGAAGCCAAGCCTCGCGAAGACCGCGGCGGCGGCGGACGCCGCGGCGGCGGTGGCCGGGGCGGCCGCTGGTAAGTCTCGCCGGGGGACGCCCCGCCAAGCGGCAATTGGGCCCACCGGTTGATTGGCCGGGATAGAACCAGCAGGAACGGCCCCGGTTTCGCGGCAACCGCAATTCTCCCGCCCAGGCGAGCAGGGGAGCGGGCCGCGAAATCGGGGCAATGCCTGTCAACAACGGCGTTCGAGAAGCATCTCTCGGTCGGGCCGCGATGGTGCTTGTCCTGCCTTGGCCGGGGGAGCCGGCCGCCCGTTCAGCCCGGACGACTCTCCTCAAAACCGGCCCCCCCCTGCCGGTAGCCGATCTTGTGCGCCCTGGAATCATCGGCTCAGCCGGCGTACGCGTGACTGGCAAGGCCGCGCACGCCGGGCCGGGCGGCGAACAAGCCGCCGGCCTGCGGCTGGCGCTCCAACGCCGCGTCCGCCAGGCCGTGGCGCGCCGTGGTGATGAACAGAGTTTCGAGGTCTTCGCCGCCAAATGCACAGCAACTCGTGCGCTCGGCAGGGACGCGGATCGTGGCCAGCAGGGAACCCGCGTCGGGATCCCAGCGGGTCACGCGCCCGCCGTCCCAGTGGGCGATCCAGAGCATCCCTTCTTCGTCGACCGCCATTCCATCGGGCCTGCCCACGCCTTCCGGAAATGAAACGGCCACGCGCCGCCCTGCGATCGTTCCCCGCTCCTGGTCAAAATCGAAGGCTGCCACCTGGAGGGTCGGGGTATCGATGTAGTACATCGTCCGCCCGTCGGGGCTCCAGCCCAGACCATTCGACGTGGTCACGCCTCCCAACACGTGCCGGATCTCACCGCTCGGCTCGAGCACGTAGAGGCTTCCGGCCCCCTGTTCCCTGACCATGCTCATCGTGCCGGCCCAGAATCGGCCCCGAGCGTCGCACTTGCCGTCGTTGAACCGGTTGGTGGGCAGGCCGGCCTCGGGGTCGCCGAGCGGCGTCCTCCGGCACGTCTCCAGGTCAAACGCCTCGAAGCCGTGCTCAGTGGCCAAGATCATCCCGCCGCTCCGCCGGGGGACCGCCGCCCCAACCAGGCAGCCGACGTCGTAAACGCGGTCCGGTTCGCCATCCGGAGCGTAGACATGGAGCTTGCCCGCCTGGATATCGACCCAGGTCAGCCGCTGCTGGCCGGAGTGCCAGACGGGGCCCTCGCCGAGCGTCGCTCGGGCGTCAACAACGAGTTGTGCAGACTGGTCCATGAAGAATGACTCCCTTTTGCACTGCGAAACGGGTCGCGGGTCATGGGTTACCGGGTCACGAGACATCGGGGCGGCAGGTTGAGTGCGAGAGGCGGGAAGGGGAAATTTAATAAATCGCCGAAAGCGGGCAAGGCCCCGCTCCGGGACACGTTTCTCGGCGATGGTAGCTGACAGATACTGCTGTTTGGGGGGCGAGTGATCGGACGCAGTGGGGGGTTGGTGAACGGGTCAACCTGCATTCACTTCGCGGGCGTCTGGTTCCTTTAACGCGGGAAGACCGTAGAATAGACAGAATGATCGATTCGGGCAACTGCCCGAGGGCTGGGTGGAGCGTCGCAACTGCCTGTGTGGGTGGGAGTTACCCGGGACAACCGGGAACCGGTATTTGGCGGCGTGGGACGTTCAGCGAGCTAGTGTTTGGAGTGGAGGGTGTTGGCTTTCTCGTGAATTTTGTTTCGTCGCTCCATTTGTCGGCCCTCGTGGGTTCGGCTACAATGAGCGGTTTGACTGCTGGCGGGCCCGTCGCGGCCATCCAGTTGAGACCCAGGAGGCAAGATCGGTGCAGATCCGAATTTCGACGCGACACGGAGACATCAGCGACGCCACCCAGGAGAAGATTACTGCGAAAGTTGAGAAACTTACCCGGCTGTTCGATCGGCTTTCGGAAATCACCGTGACGATTGACTTGGAGCGCCGCGATCTGCCGGCGGTGGACCTTCGCGTGGCGGCCGAGCACAAGCACGATTTTGTCGCGGCGGCCCAGTCCGAGGATTTGATGGCGGCGGTCGACGTGGTGCTCCGCAAGCTGGAACAGCAGTTGCGGAAGTACAAGGAGAAGATCCAGGGCCGCCATCGGAATTCGTCCGGGAAGCAGGAAGTCGACGTGGAAGTGGAGGCGGAGGCGGAGTCCCTTGAATGATGCGGGAGCGGCAGCGCCCATCCCCCGTGCCGGGCGGTTGCGCGGGCGATCCCCGTTTGTCTTTTCAAGGCGGCCCAACAAGTGGATCGTGTGGGGAAGATTCCCCCTGAGGAGATTTCTTGGATGAAGTTTGCCGACTTTGTATCGACCGAAGCCATCCAGGCAGACCTGGTGGCCGAGGATAAGGACGGTGTGATTCGCGAGATGGTCCAATCGCTGCTCGACGCGGGCGGAGTTCAGGAAGAAGAGTTCGAGAGCATTATCAAGGCGATTTTGAAGCGCGAGGAGCTCGGCTCGACCGGGATTGGCCGGGGCGTTGCCGTTCCTCACACCAAGCACCCGAGCGTCGACCGGCTCGTCGGCACGGTTGCCGTCAGCCGGGAAGGCGTTGATTTTCAGAGTCTCGACGGCGAGAAGGTGCACCTTTTCTTCTTGTTGATATCGCCTCCGGACCGGCCGGGTGACCATTTGAGGGCCTTGGAGAACATCTCGCGCCAGTTGCGCAACGATACGTTCTGCCGATTCCTCAAACAGAGCAAGTCGGCCGATGACATCCGCCAGTTGCTGGAAGAGGCCGACAACAATCAGTTCGGTGCCTAGAGCCGTCCTGGGAGCCGTCGGCGATTTCCTTCCGCTTCGGCTGTGGGAGGCGCTCTGCGTGGCTTTGCGAACACGTCCTCAGACCGGGTCGCCGCGATTTGCCGCCGGCGCGCCGCCATCCGGGACCGTCTCCCCGGGATGGTCCGACTGGTGGAGAGGTTGCCGGCTTCAGCCGGCCGCAAGAGAAGTTGCCAGTCCGATCGGAAAGCAATGATGAGTACTTCGAGCATGGACCAACCCTCGGCATCCCGCATTCTGCGCGTATTGAATCCGGAAGGATTGCACGCGCGGGCCGCGATGGAAGTCGCCAAGTTGCTGTCCGGCTTCGAAGCGAAGGTGTATTTGGTCAAGGGCGGAAATCGGGTTGACGGGACCGACGTGCTGGAGATTCTCTCCTTGGGAGCGATGCAGTACCAGGAACTGATCGTTGAAGCCTGCGGCGCCCAGGCGGTCGAGGCGGTCGAAGCGCTCGCCGCCCTGCTCGAGAGCAGTTTTTTCGACGAGTCGATGTGAACAGCAAATCGCCCGATCCGAGCGACAGACGTTCCCGCCGTGGCCTGGCCGCAGGGCCATGCCCGCGGCCGTCGAGCCACCCCGGCTGGGTTTCGGCCCGTTGCCCGCGACGCATCGGTGGGTGGTCACCCGCTAAAGGGGTGCCATGAAAAAACTTCAGGGAATCGCCGTGTCGCCGGGAGTGGCGGTCGGCGAAGCGTTGGTGATGGACAACGAGGGATTCCGGATTCCTCGGCGTTTCGTGGCGCGCAACGCGGTCGAACAGGAGTTGGAGCGGCTCAAGAAGGCGATCGACGCCGCGTCCGACGAAATTGAACACAATCAGAAGGCCGTGGCGCACGAGCTGGGCGACCAGTATGCGGCGATTTTCGAAGCCCATCTGCAGATGCTCCAGGGCGCCAAGCTCCGCAGCGAACTGGAGGAGATGATCTGCCAACGGCATTACTCGCCCGAGTATGCCGTCAGCCGGACCTTCCGGCGCTACGCGGAATTGTTCGAGAGACTTCAGGCGGAGTCGTTCGCGTCCAAGGCCAACGACATCCGCGACATCGAAAAACGCCTGCTCAGAAACCTCCTCGGACACCGCCGCGAGGGGCTCTCCAAGCTCACCTCGCCGGTCCTCGTCCTCGCCCACAACCTCACCCCCAGCGAGACGGCCAACCTGGACCGCCAGTTCGTGCAAGGCTTCGTCACCGAGGTCGGGGGGCCCGGCAGCCACACGGCGGTCGTCGCCGGCGCGCTGGAGATCCCCGCCGTGCTCGGGACCGGCCCGTTCCTGAACGAGGTTTCCGGCGGCGACCTGGTGATCATCGACGGCGACGCCGGCCTGGTGATCCTCCACCCGGACGAAGAGACAATCGCCCGCTACCGGCATGAAGCCGAGGAAATCCGCTCGTTGGCCCTGCAACTGGAGGAACTCCGCGACCTGCCCGCCGTGACTTCAGACGGAACGCAGATCACGCTCCTGGGCAATATCGAGTTCCCCTACGAAGTCGACCACTGCGTGGCCCGCGGCGCCGACGGGATCGGACTGTACCGCACGGAATTCCTCTACCTCGAGGCGGAGAAGCAGCCCGACGAAGAGGTGCATTACGAGGCGTACAGCCGGGTGGTCGAGACGATGGGCCAGAAGCCCGTCACGATCCGCACGTTCGACCTCGGGGCGGACAAAGTGCCCCACCTTCCCGTCGCCGAGGACGAGCGGAATCCGTTTCTCGGCCTGCGGAGCATCCGCCTGGCCTTGCGGAACGTTCCCATGTTCCGCACCCAACTCCGCGCGGCCTTGCGGGTCAGCGTTTTGGGCAACGTGCGGATCATGTTTCCGCTCGTCTCCACGCTGCTCGAGCTCCGCCAGGCCAAGATGGTGCTCGCCGACGTGATGGAAGACCTCGACGAGCGGAAGATCCCCTTCGACCCGAACCTGGAAATCGGGATGATGGTCGAAGTCCCCTCGGCCTGCGTGATGATCGATCAATTCGTCAACGAGGTGGATTTTCTCAGCATCGGAACGAACGACCTGATCCAGTACACGCTGGCGGTCGACCGCAGCAACAAGGATGTGGTCGGCCTGTACAATTCGGCCGATCCGTCGGTCTTGAAGCTGATCGACATGGTTGTCCGCGCCGCCGACGCGCGGGGCGTGCCGGTCAACTTGTGCGGGCAGATGAGCAGCAGCACGGTATACACAATGCTCCTCTTGGGATTGGGGCTGCGCCGTCTGAGCGTGACTCCCGGCGCGATCCCCGAGGTCAAGAAGATTTGCCGGAGTGTGACGATTGCCAGTTGCCAGGAAGTCGCACAACGGGCGTTGGCAATGGAGAATGCACGAGATATCAAGAGCTTTTTGAAAGGAGAGCTGAAAAAGTGGGTCCCGGAGTTCGTGCCCTGACCCGGGACGCGCGTCCCGGCCGAGTCAGCGGCTCGAACCGCCCGGCCTCTCGAAATGGAATTCCCCGCCCAACCATCGGGCAGCGAGTCTTTACGCATACAACGGGCCGCAAGCCCGCTGCCCGTCGGGCAGCAGCCTGCGGCCGCCAGTTCGCCTGGCGCTTGTTCGGCAGACGATCGCCGGGTTGCCAGGCGGGAACACACTTCAAGGGTTCTTTCCCACGACCGGCTGTGGGGAAGAGGATCGAACCAATGGTTCGACAAAGAGTACGCATTCGTTTTCGCAAAGCGGGAGACCTGCGCCTGATCGGCCACCGCGACTTGGTGCGCACGATCGAGCGTGTCTTGCGCCGTGCCGAGCTGCGCCTCGGGATGAGCGAGGGATTCCATCCGAAACCGCGGATGAGCTTCCCCTCGGCGCTCGCCCTGGGAATCGCCGGCATGGAAGAAGTCGCCGAAGTGGAACTGGCCGAAGAGTGCCCTGGCAGCGCGATTCTCCAGCGGCTCTCGGCATCCACGGTTCCCGGCCTGGACTTCCTCCGCGCCGAGATCCTCCCGGATGGCGTGAAAAAGGCCCAGATCCGCAGCAGCACGTACCAGATCGAGCTCCCCCCGGAGCGCCTGGCCGAAGCCGAGGCGAAGGCCGCCGCGCTCCGCGGCGCCGAGACGTTTCTCGTCGACCGGCCGCGCGGCGGCCGGGCCGTGGATGTCTGCGCCTCGTTGGAGCACGTGGGCGTCCAATCGGGCAGGCTGACGATCCGCTTGGCGGCCCTCAGCCGGGGCGGCGCGTCGCCCCGCGACGTGCTCGCCGCGCTCGGGCTGATCGATCTGGAACGCGACGGCTACTGCCTGACGCGGACCGCTGTGGAGTTGCAGCCGTGACCATGCCGCCAGCCAGACCCCTGGGCGATCCCGCTTCCGCCGCGACGAACCGTACTCGCCGAACTTGCCGGGCAAGAAGGCGAATCCATGAAACAGGAAATGCTCATCAACGTGCGGCAGCCCGAAGAGTGCCGCATCGCAATCGTCGAAGACGGAGTCCTTGAGGAACTCTATGTCGAGCGGACCGCCCACGACAACTACGTGGGCAACATCTACAAGGGAGTCGTCGTCAACCTCGAGCCGAGCATCCAGGCCGCCTTCGTCGATTTCGGCGTCGGCCGCAACGGCTTCCTTCACATCAGCGACATCGAGCCGCAGTACTTCCGCCAGGGCGGCTACGACCCCGCCAAGCCGATCGAACAACCCGGCGCGCGCCGCGGCAACGGCGGCCGCAACCGCCAGCGGGCCGGCAGCCGGCCGCGGGTCAAGCCGCCGATCCAGGATATCCTCCGTCGCGGCGACGAAGTCCTCGTCCAGGTGATCAAGGAAGGCATCGGCACCAAGGGCCCGACCCTCTCGACCTACATCAGCATCCCCGGCCGCTACCTGGTCCTGATGCCCGCCCTGGGGCGCGTCGGCGTCTCGCGCAAAATCGAGGACGAAGACGACCGCCGCCGCCTCCGCGACATCATGCTCGAGCTCAACCCGCCCCGCGGCCTGGGGTTCATCGTCCGCACCGCCGGCAGCGACCGACAGAAGAAGGAGCTTTCGCGGGACCTGGCCTACCTGTTGCGGTTGTGGAAGGTGATCGTCCGCCGGATCAAGAAGTCGGCCGGGCCGGTCGACATCTACGAGGAAAGCGACATGCTGATCCGCACGATCCGCGACATTTTCACGACCGAAGTCGACACGATCCTGATCGACGAGCCGGCGGCCTACGAGCGGGCCCGCGAGTTTCTCCAGCTCGTGATGCCCCGTTACGTCAGCCGGCTGAAACTCTACGAAGGCCGGGAACCGCTGTTCCACAAGTACCATCTCGATGAAGAGATCGCTTCGATCCACCGCCGCAAGGTGCCGCTGAAAGACGGGGGCTCGATCGTCATCGACCAGACCGAGGCCCTCGTGGCCATCGACGTCAACAGCGGCAACTTCCGCGCCGACGACTCCGCCGAAGAGACCGCCTACCAGTTGAACATCCGGGCGGCCAAGGAGATCGCCCGCCAGATCCGCCTCCGCGACCTCGGCGGCGTGCTGGTCAACGATTTCATCGACATGCGAAAGGAGAGACACCGCCGGGGGGTCGAACGGGCCCTCCGCGACGCGGTGAAGCGGGATCGCGCGCGGACCAAAATCCTCCGCACGAGCCCCTTCGGACTGATCGAAATGACCCGCCAGCGCGTCCGCCCAAGCCTCAAGCGGAGCGCCTACGCCGACTGCCCGCATTGCGGCGGCAGCGGCGTCGTCAAGTCGTGCGAGAGCATGGCCATCGAAGTTGTCCGCCAGCTGACCGTGGCCAGCCAGAGACCCGACATTGCAAAAATTTCCATCAGGGTCGCCGCCGATGTTGCCGAATACTTGAGCAACAAGAAACGCCGCCAATTGATCGAGCTGGAAGACGAAGGCAAGTTGAAGGTCGACATCGTCGGCCTGCCGAACGTCTCCGCGGAACACCTGCTGATCGACTGCCGTGATGCGGCCGACCGCGAGGTCCGGCTGGAAGCCTGAAACCCGACGCGTCAGCCAGGACCCCCCGGCACGAGTCGGCCCCTGTTGCGCCTCGCACCCGCGACACCGCTCGACACATCGGACGCCCCCCGGGCTAGCCGTCCCGGCGGCCGCAATTCGGCCGGGACGGCACGGGAGGCCTTGATGAAACCTCCGCCGGTGCGATAGACTTAATCGCTTGGCCATATTGCGAGCCGCCGCGTTCTCAGCGCGGCCTCGCGCCGAGAACCAGACCCATCGCGCCCCCCCCAGCGGCGGGCAGCCAATACGGACTTCACGATCTCGATCAGCAAGGTCAGACATGTACGCAATCATCGAAGAAAGCGGGCGGCAGTTTCGGGTCGAAGAGGGGCAGCAGTTGGAGGTCGACTACCGCGAGGCGACCGCCGGTGACCAGATCACGTTTGACCGCGTCCTGGCCGTTCGCAGCGACGATGGTTTCAAGGTCGGCCAGCCCACCGTCGAGGGCGCCTCGGTGACCGCCCAGATCGTGGGCGTCGTCCAAGGCGAGAAGCTCGTCGTGCAGAAGTTTCGCCGCCGAAAGACCTATCGCCGGAAGACCGGCCATCGCCAGCTCTATACCCAGGTGAAGATCGCCAAGATCGAGCTGGGCTAAGCAACGTCGCATACGCCATGCAACCGTAGGATGGGCATTCCTGCCCGTCACTGCCTGCCAGGATCCCTCCATCTTCCCCGCGCCAGGTGTGGGCAAGGGCGTGGGCTCGAGAAAGCTCTTCGGTTGCAGGTTCCAGGCGATAGGTTGCAGCCTTGCTCCTGGTCCCCAAGCTCCAGATCGGAAACCTGTGCCCCTGCGGCGGACCGCTGGCCGCGCGCCGCCCCGCGATTGTATACCACCAACCGCGGCTGGAGACTACTCCGCACAAGGCCAGGTCCCAGCCAGGCCCGACGCCACCAGAATCGCCAGCACAAGGGGCAGATAGACAACCGACACGCGGAGCAGCGCCCGCGCCGCGCGATCATCGCGCCGGCGCGCGAAGCGGATGGACGATGCGAGGTAGAGAAGCCCGAGCGCGGATGCTGCCAGGGCGCCGCCCCAACCCGCGCCGCTGTCGGCAACGGGCAAGAGGCCGGCCGGCAGCAGCAGCGCCGCACCGGCCAGGGCGATTGCCGCGGCTGTCTTCCCCGTCGGATCCGTCACACTGGCAACCCGCATCCCGGCACGCCCGAACTCTTCCCGATACAGCCAGGCAATCGCCATCGCATGGGGAAACTGCCAGAAATAGACGACGGCAAACAGCGCCAGCCCATGGGCGCTGAACGTTGCCCCGGCGGCGGCGGAGCCGACCAACACGGGCATCGCGCCGGGGATCGCGCCGATCGGGGTCTGCCAGGCGGTAAACACTTTCAGGGGCGTGTAGACCCAAACGTAGATCAGCCAGCTTGCCGCGGCCAACAGCGCTGTCGGCAGGTTGACGATTGCAGCCAGGTAGGCCAGCCCGAAGACGGTTGAGACCGCACTGTAGCCGGCGACCTCGCGGTCGCTGAGCCGCCCGGAGGGCAAGGGACGGGCCGCGGTGCGGGACATCCGGCCGTCGCTGCCTTGCTCGATCCACTGGTTCAGCGCCAGGGCGCCGGCGACCGCGGCCATCGCGCCAACCAGCACGTTGCACAGGGAGAACAGGCCGATCGATTGCGGCGCCGCCAGGGCGCC
>JAAYCB010000254.1 GCA_012744395.1 Pirellulaceae bacterium | reverse complement strand
CGCGATCGATGAGGTGAAAACGAAATGCCGCGCGCCGCCGCGATAGGCGGCAGCCAACACGTTGGCTGTCCCCACGAGGTTGTTCCTGTAGTTGAAGACGGGAATGTGGTGCGACAGCCCCTCGGCGGCATACGCTGCCAGGTGATAGACCGCCTCCGGCCGAAACGCTGCAAAAATGTCGTCGAGAGGCTGTTCCACGCTGCGCCGTTCGAACCGGCAGGCGGCCGGGACGTTTTCCGGAAAACCGCCCGAAAGATCGTCCACCGCCAGCACTTCATGCCCCGCGCCAACAAGGAGTTCGGCCACGTGGGAGCCGATGAACCCGGCGGCGCCGGTGACGAGGCAACGTTTCGGAGGGTCGGTGGGCGCACGTGTCATGCAGGCACTCCTGTTGTGTCTCTTGCCAGCAGATCGCTTTCGAACAACTCCTGGCCGGTCAACGCAGTTGCCCTTTCTTGGAGAGTGCCGCCTCCATCGCATCCACCAGCCGCGGCAGCCAAGCCTGGATCGAAAAATCGTTCTCGGCGCGTGCCCGCGCCGCCTGGCCAATCCGCGCCCGCAAGCCAGCGTCAACCAGCAGTGGTTTCAACGCGCCGATCCAGGCGGCGGTGTCTGCCGCCAGGTAGCCGTTCAGGCCGTGGACGACGATCTCCGCGTTGACGCCCACGGGCGAAGCCACGGCGGGAATCCCGACTGCCATGTACTGGATCAACTTCAGGCCGCACTTGTACTTGTCCCACGGTTGGTCTGCCCGCAACGGCATCAGGCCAATGTCGAACTGCCGCAACTGCTCGATTTCCGTCCGCGGGTCCCAACGGAGAAATCGCAGATTCACGCCTTCGAGGTCCAACGCGGCGATCGGAGCGTCGCCGGGAGCGATCAGCCGCAGCTCGAACTGGCAGGTCGCCGCCAGCCGCCTCAAGGCGGGGGCGGCCACCTCCAGGTATTGCAGGTTGCCCGTGGTTCCCATCCATCCGACAATAGGGCGGCCCGATGGAGACGGCCAGGCGGCCTTGGTTCGATAAGCCTCCGCATCGATGCACGTGGGCACAACGACGACGTTAGGATTGGCCGGTTCGATCCGCTCGCGCAAGAATCGATTGCCGGCCAGCACCAGGTCGCACATCCGGCAGACCCGGTCGAATTTCTCCGGGTAATTGAGGAATACCGCATCGTCGACGTCGAGAACGAGCAGCGGGGCGACGGCGCGAAATCGCTGTTCCATGTCGAACGTGCCGTCGTTGAAAATCTCCCGTTCGATCACGACGGCGTCGTACCGCCCCACCCTCGCCCGGAGCAGGTGCCAGCGCCGGACCGCGCGTTTGAGCTTCTGGCTTAGCCGCCAGCCGATTGCCGCGAAGTGGCCGTATTTTTCGGGGATGCTGTGGGCCACGGTGCAGTGGTGACCGGCGGCGCGGAGCAGCGGCACATACTGGATGATGCGAAATCGCGTCGAGGGAACGCGGGGGCCGGAGGTGAGAAACAGGATTTTCATGAATCTCGTGATCGGCTCAGTATGGGTCGGCGGGCAGATCCGAAGGGATAATGGCGTGAACGATTTTCGCCGATCAGCGGGGCAAGCCCACGTGGTTATCGGTCAGGGGCGGGGCGAGCGCGGGGCAAGCCCACGCGGTTATCGGTCAGGGGCGGGGTAGGGGGGTCAGTTCTCAAACTCGGCGTCCGGGCGAATGGCCAGGTACCAGCGTTTCCACTGATCGATCGCCGAGCGCCGATCGCCCTCGTCGAAATCGTCGGGCATCTGGAATCCGTGCGTCTTCCTGCTGATCCGGCGGAGACCATCGCGGGCGGCCAAGACGATGTCGCGCTCCGGATCGCTCATCG
>JAAYCB010000253.1 GCA_012744395.1 Pirellulaceae bacterium | reverse complement strand
GGAGGATCGTCGGCGATTTCACGATGTCGCTCCTCGACCAGTTCAACCTCCGCACCTACCCCGACACGATCCAGATCGCCTACAGCAATTTCGACAGCCACGGCTACACCGTCGATCCGTATCTCGAGTTGGAGCATCCGGAAAAAGCCGGCGTCAAGGTCAACGTGCCTTACCGCTGTAGCCTGCCGAAAGGACTCGAGGGGATTCTCGTCGGCGGTCTGGGCACGAGCGTCCATCGCGACGCGGTGCCGATGACGCGGATGCAGCCCGACCTGCAAAACCAGGGCTACGCCCTGGGGGTGGCCGCCGCGATGGCGTCGCGGGCCGGCGTGCAGCTCCGCGAGATCGACATCCGCGGGCTGCAAAGACACCTGATCGAAGTCGGCAACCTGCCGGAAGAGGTGCTCCAGCAGGAGGATTCCTACCCGCTCTCCTCGGAGGCGGTCGCGGCGGCGGTGGAAAGGCTCAAGAACGAGTACCGCGGGGCGGCCGTGGTCCTGGCCCAACCGCAGGAGGCGCTGCCCCTGCTGCAGCGCGCCTACGCCTCGGCCGAGGGCGACGCCCAACGCATCTACGCGCACGTGCTGGCGGTGCTCGGCGACAAGACGGGCGTGGAAACCCTGATCAACGAGGTCGAGGCCGCCGACGGTTGGGATGCCGGCTGGGACTACCGCGGGATGGGGCAGTTCGGCTCGGCCCTCAGCCCGCTCGACCGCCTGATCGTCGCCCTCGGCCGCGCCGGCGACCCCCGCGCGGTCGAGCCGATCGTCAAGAAGGCGAAGCTGCTGACGGAGAGGAGCGAGTTCTCGCACCACCGCGCGGTCGCCCTGGCCCTGGAGCTGATCGGCGACAAGCGAGCCGCCCAGCCCCTGGCCGAGATTCTCACCCAGCCGGAGATGGCCGGCTATGTCCATTACACGGTCGAGGACGCACGGCGGTTCGATCAGGAGAGCTCCGGAGGCACGAACGCCGTCCAGAGCCGCCGCGACTCGATTCGCGAGCTGGCGCTTGCCCGGGCGCTGTATCGCTGCGGCGATTACGGCAAGCTCGGCGAGCAGATTCTCGGCGAGTACACGAAGGACCTTCGCGGCCACCTCGCCCGCCACGCCAAGGCCGTGCTGGAACAAGGCCGCTAAGGGCTTCCCTGCTGCACGCCGGAGAACTTCCGCAGATCGGCCTCGATCGCTTCCAGCCGCGATTCGAGCACCGCCCGGGCGGCGGCCGGATTGCGGCTTTCGGCCGGCGGCGCATAGGCGAACATGTAGAACTTCACCTTCGGCTCCGTGCCGGATGGGCGGACGGCCACTGTGTTGCCCTCCTCGGCCAGGTCGAGCATGACCACGTCGCCCGTGAGCGGCTTCTCAGCCTCCGCGTACTGGTAGAGGGTCGCGGCCGCCTCGGCCTGGTAGTCGCGGACCGCGGCGATCTTCAGCCCTGCCAGCTCCCTGGGCGGACTGGAGCGGAAACCCTCCATGAGTTCCTTCATGCGATCCATTCCCTCAGCCCCCGGCATCGCCACCGAGATCGTCCGCTCCACGTGGCAGCCGTGCCGGCGGAATAGCTCGTCGAGCTTCTCGGCCGGTGTCTGGCCCTTGGCCTTCAGCCGGGCGGCCAATTCGGCCAACAGCATCGCGGCCACGGCCGCGTCCTTGTCCCGCGCGTGGTCGCCCACCAGGAAACCGTAGGATTCCTCCGCCCCCAAGATAAACTTCCCGGGGTCCTCCTGTTCCATTACCCCGCCGATCCACTTGAAGCCCACGAGCAGGTTCCCGATCGTGCGGACGCCGTAATAATCGGCCACCCGCCGGATCAGTTCCGTCGTGACGAGCGTCTTGACCACGTAATGATCGGGCGTCAGGACGCCGGCGACCTTGCCGAATTCGAGCAGGTAGTCGGCCAACAGCGCGCCGATCTGGTTCCCGGTGAGCGTCGTCCAGGGCGCCCCGCGCTCGGCCGCGAGGGGCACGGCCAGCCCGACGCGGTCGCAGTCGGGGTCGGTCGCCAGGATCAAATCGTGGCCGGCGATTTTCGCCCGCTCGATCAGCGGGGCAAAGACTTGGGGATTCTCCGGATTGGAGACGTGACCGGGCACGTTGGGAAAATCGGGGCTCGGCTCGGCATGGGGCGCGAACACCTCAACATCCTTGAAGCCCGCCCCGGCAAGCGCCGGCACGACGGCCGTGGAGCCGACGCCGTGCAGCGGCGAGTAGAGAATCTTCAGGTTCCGCGGCCCTGCGTGACTCTGGGCGAGGACTGCGTCGAGAAACGCCTTGTCGACCTCCGCCGTGCAGTCGACGATCCTCCCCCTGCTGATCCAGCCTGCGAAATCCGCGCGTGGAATCGCCTCAACGCGCATCACGCGGCCGATCACCTGCTTGTCGTGCGGGGGGAGCAGTTGCCCGCCGGTCGACCAGTAGACCTTCACGGCATTGTCGCTCGGCGGGTTATGGCTGGCGGTGACCATCACGCCGCAATCGCACTGTTTGAAGCGAACGGCGAACGACAGCTCCGGAGTGCTGCGAATCCCGTTCAGAAAATGGACGGTGAAGCCGGCTTCGGCCAGGATGCTCGCGCAGAGTTCGGCGAATTCGCGCGACCGGTGGCGGGTGTCGTAGGCGATCGCGGCGGAAGGCTTCGTCTTGCCGCTCACCTCGAGCACGTAGTCGGCCAATCCCTGGGCGCTCTCGCCGATCGTCCGCTCATTGATCCGGTTGCTGCCAATCGCGTACATCCGCCCCCGCCGCCCCCCGGTGCCGAAGGGGATCACGGTCACGAAGGCGTCGTCGAGGACGTCCCACTGGTTCGATTGCATGTGCCCCACAATCTGGGCGCCGTACGGGGCGTAGCGGTCTTCCGTCAGCCAGATGCGGATATTCTGGACAGCGCCCCGCGAGAGCTTGCCTTCTGTGGCGGCCTTTTCCAGCGCGGCCAGGGCCGCCTGACGGTCGAAAGAGATTCCGGCTTGGGGCATGGTCGATGGTCGTCCTTGCGGCGATTACGAGGTGATCGGAGGGGGATGCGTCTTGCGCTTGGCCTCGGTCCGGCGGAGATCAAGATGCCGCTGGCACGAAGAAATCAGCCGCCCTGGCAGCCCACCCCAGCGGGGGCGAATCGCAGGCGGCGCAAATCCGATCGTCTCATGGATGCAGGCTTTTCCGCAAGGGGCACCCCCACAAGAGTGTAACCGCGTCGCTCCCCGCCGTCAGCGCCTCTCCGCGACGGCGATCCTGTCTTTTGAAATTTCGCCGATCGTCTTATACTCGTCAGGACTGCCGGCCAGGACAGGCAGCGCGGAAACACAAGAGGACGAAGGAGCTCGATCGTGGCCGAGCCGATCATCAGTGTCTCGGGTTTGCGGGGCGTTGTCGGCGAAACGCTTACGCCGGAAGTGGCAATCCGTTATGTGATCGCTTTTTCCAACGCGGCGCCGAGTGGACCGCTGGTCGTCGCGCGCGACGGGCGCGCCTCCGGCGTCATGCTTGCCGAGGCGGTCCGGGCCGGGCTGCACGCCGTCGGCCGGACGACGATCGACGCGGGCATCGCCGCCACGCCAACCATCGGCGTCCTCGTCCGACACGCTCGAGCGGCCGGCGGGATCCAGATTTCCGCCAGTCACAACCCCCCCCAATACAACGGATTGAAGCTCTTCTCGGAACAAGGGCGGGTGATTCCCGCCGAGGCCGGCCGGGCCGTCCTCCAGCGCTACCGCGAGGACTCCATCCGCTGGGTCCGCCATGATCGGCTCGGCGCCGGCCGCCCCTCCGACGACGCCCACGCCGAACACCTGCGGGCGGTCCTCGCGACGGTCGACGTCGAGCGGATTCGCCAGCGGCGGTTCACTGTGATTCTCGACTCGAACCACGGAGCGGGCAGCCGGCTGGGCGAGCGTTTGCTCAAGGCCCTCGGATGCGAAGTCATCACCCTCGGCGGGCAGCCCGACGGATGCTTCGAGCATCCGCCCGAACCGATCGCCGAGAACCTCGTTTCGCTTCTGCCCAGGATCCGCGATCTGGGGGCCGACGCGCTCTTCTGCCAGGACCCGGATGCCGACCGGCTCGCCGTGATCGACGCCCAGGGGCGCTACCTCGGCGAGGAGTACACGCTGGCGATCTGCGTCGAACACATCCTCCAGGAGCGCCAGGGGGCGATCGTGGCCAACTGCTCGACGAGCCGGATGACCCAGGACATCGCTGCCAGGCACGGCGTCCCGTTCTACCGCTCGGCCGTCGGCGAGGCGAATGTCGTCGATTGCATGTTGGCCCACGATGCCGTGTTCGGGGGAGAGGGCAACGGCGGGCCGATCGATCCGCGGGTCGGCCTCGTCCGCGACAGCTTCGTGGGCATGGCCCAGTTGCTGGCCGCGATGGCCAAACGCGGGCTCCCCATCAGCCGATTGGCCGACGAACTGCCCCGCTACGCGATCGAAAAGACCAAGGTCGAGGTTGCGGCGGACAAGGTCGCCGCCGGGCTCGACGCGCTGGCCCGGAAATCTCCCGACGCCAAGGCCGACTGGATGGACGGCCTGCGGCTCGACTGGCCGGACCGCTGGCTCCTGGTCCGCGCAAGCAACACCGAGCCGATCGTTCGCGCGATCGCCGAAGCCCCCGACCCGGCGGGCGCAAAGGAACTCTGCCGCCGCGCCGCCGAGATTCTCGTCCGCGTCTGACCCCGCCGCGGTGCCGCTCGATCGCCTCGACAAGATCGATCCATCGGATGTTTGAGGGACCAGCCCTTGAGGCCTCACCTGCCCGGACTGCCGATCATCTTGCTGGCCGTGCGGGCGTCGGCAACGCTTTCGACCGGCTGTCTGAGGAACGCGGCTTTCGGGGCGGGCGGACTGCCGATAAAATCTCCGGCAGACGAAAGAACCCTGGCGCGCGTGGCCATTTCCGATGAGCATTGTTCAGACCGACTCGATCCGCCCCGATCCGGTTTGCCGCTGGCTGGCCGCCGCCGTCGAGCGGGGCGCCTCGGACCTGCACCTCGTGCCCGGCCATCCCCCGATCCTCCGCCTGCACGGGAAGCTGCATGAACTTGTGCCGGAGCCGCTCGACGGGGATGCGATCCGCGGGCTGCTCACGCCGCTCTGCCCGGTCCAGTCGATGGACCGCTTCCTGGCCAAGAGGAACGCCGACTTCTCGCTGGAAATACCCGTCGGTGGCCGGAGCCAGCGGTTCCGCGTCAATTATTTCCTCAGCGGTCAGCGGATGGCCGCCTGTTTTCGGGTGATTCCCGCGGCGATTCCCGACTTCAAGTGGGCCGAGTTCCCCGCACCGCTTGCCGAACGCCTGGCCCATTTCCGCAACGGACTGGTGCTGATCTCCGGCGTCGCCGGCTCGGGCAAGACCACCTCGCTGGCGATGATCATCAACCTCCTCAATCGGGAGGGGGGTTACCGGATCATCACGATCGAGGAGCCGGTCGAATACCTCTTCCCCCAACTGCCCCATTCGGTCGTCACCCAGCGCGAGGTCGGCCTCGACGTGCACACGTTCGCCGACGGTCTGAAATACGGGCTGCGGCAGGACCCCGACGTCGTCCTCGTCGGCGAGATCCGCGACCGCGACACTGCCCAGATGGCCCTCAGCGTGGCGGAGACCGGGCACCTCGTCTTCTCGACCCTGCACACCCGCGACGCCAAGGGCGCGATCTCGCGCTACACGGACTTCTTCCCGCAGAGCGTTCAGAGGGAAGTCCGAGCGCAGCTCTCGCTGAGCCTCAGGGCGGTTGTCAGCCAGCATCTGCTGCCCAGCGCGTTCCCCGGAGAGAAACGCATCCTGGCCCTCGAGGTGATGTTCAACAACCATCCGATCGCCAGCGCCATCCGCTTGGGCAAGATCGAGTCGATCGACAACAACATCCTCACCGGCCGGGCCGAGGGGATGATCCCGCTCGACGAATCGATCAAGCGGCTTTACCAGGAGGGCCGGATCAGCCGCGAGACGGCGGAACGCTTCGTCAGCAGCACGGCGCGCCTGCGGTAGCCGCCTTGCCGCGTTCCCTTCCCCTCGTTCCCAAGCTCCGGTCTGGGAACGCCCAAGCGGCCAGCCCAGCCCCGGCACCTCGTTGCCCCGCTCGGTTCCCAAACTCCGGCTTGGGAACCAGCGACGCTCCGGCGCGTTTCAGACGCGGTCGGGGTCTTCCAGATAGGTGTAGCCTTCGAGGCCCGCCTTGTAGAACTGGAGCAGGCGGCCGGCCTGGTGGTCGTCGATCCGCTCTTCGCGAATGGCTTGCTCGACGGCCGACTGCATCTTGCCGAACAGGTCGTTGGCGTCGAACTGGACGTAATGCAGCACTTCGCGGACCGTGTCGCCCGCGACGACCGTGTCGACCCCCACCTGGCCGTCGGCGTCCATCGTCACGTGGACCGCATTCGTGTCGCCGAACAGGTTGTGCAGATCGCCGAGGATCTCCTGGTAGGCTCCGACCAGAAACGCCGCCAGGTAATAGGGCGCTCCATTGTAGCGGTGGAGGAGCAGCGTCTTGCGGACGTCGCGGCGGTCGATGAACCGGTCGATCTTGCCGTCGGAATCGCAGGTCACGTCGGCCACCACGGCATGGTGCAGCGGCTGCTCGTCGAGCCGGTGAACCGGCATGATTGGGAACAGTTGCTTGATGGCCCAGCTATCGGGCATCGACTGGAACAGCGAGAAGTTGCAGAAATACGTTTCGCTGAGCAGCGCATCGAGGTTCTCCAATTCCTCGGGCACGTCTTCCACCTGCTGAAGCAGCCGGGAGATCTTGCGGCAGATCGACCAGAACAGGTCCTCCGCCTCGCCGCGCTGTTCCAGCGGCAGGTAGCCGCCATTGAACAACCCCATCGCCATGTCGAGCGCCTGCTGCGCGTCGTGATAGCTTTCGAGCAGGTTGCGGACCGTCAGATCGCGGTAGGTGTCGCTGAGGATTTGGAGCGGCTGCTCGACCTCGCCGGCGAGCGGCGAGGGGACGAGGTTTCTGCCGCGGCAGGATGTTCCCAGGACGTTGAAGACGAGCACGCTGTGGTAGGCGACGAGGGCCCGTCCGCTTTCGGAGAAGATCGTCGGATGCGCCACGCCGGCGTCGTCGCAGACGTTCTGCACGTGGAAGATGACGTCGTTGGCGTATTCCTGGAGCGTGTAATTGGCGCTCGATTCGAAGTTCGTCTGAGACCCGTCGTAGTCGACCCCCAGCCCGCCGCCGACGTCGAGATATTGCAGGCCCGCGCCATGGCCGACCAGGTCCACGTAGATTCGGCTGGCTTCGTTCAGCGCCGCCTTGATGTGGCGGATGTTCGTGATCTGGCTTCCCATGTGGAAATGCAGCAGCCGGAAGCAATCGGCCATCGAACGCGACTTGAGCAGGGCCACGGCACGGAGCAACTCGCCGACCGTCAAGCCGAATTTCGAACGGTAGCCGCTCGACGACTGCCAGCGCCCCGAACCACTCGCGGCGAGTTTGACCCGCATGCCGATCATCGGCCGGACGCCGACCTGCTCGGCGACCCGGAGGATCAATTCCAACTCGGCGAATCGCTCCACGACCAGGAATATCCGCCGCCCGATCTTGTGGGCCAACAGCGCTGTCTCGATGAATCGCTCGTCCTTGAAACCGTTGCAGACGATCGGCACGTCGTTCTCGGCCATCGCGATGACGGTCAGCAACTCAGGCTTGCTGCCCGCTTCCAGCCCGTATTGCTGCGACCGGCCGAACCGCAGGACTTCCTCCATGACCTGGCGCTGCTGGTTGACCTTGATCGGATACAGGCAGCAGTACTCCCCGCGGTAATTGTGCTCTCCGATCGCCTGGGCAAACGCGTTGCGGACGGCTGCCAGCCTGTCCTTGAGAATGTCGGCGAACCGCAGCAGCACCGGCGTTTGGATTCCCCGGGCGACGAGCCGATCGACAAGCAGCTTCAGGTCGATAGCGCGGTCGGGCGACCGGGTCGGATGAACCGCGATGTTGCCCGACGCGTTCACTGAAAAATATCCGTCTCCCCAGCGGGCGATATCATAGGTCTCCGCCGCCTCGGACACCGTCCAGCCGGAAACACGCCGTTCGATTTCCAACATGGTCATTTTATCCTCCGAGAGGGGGGGCGATGCCCGGTTGATGTGGGGAAAAGGCGGGGCGATCCATCGCAACTCGTATCGTATCCGCTGAGGGCGAAGGCCTGTAGGGGGGGCTCTTGTCCGTGCTAGAAGAGGCCCGGAAATCGCGAGAGAGGACGCGACGTTTCCAAGCGTGGCCAACCGCGGCGTGGCCCGACATGGTCCGGCAACGCGGGGCAAAAGCGGGGCCGAAGTGACAGCCAACGGCCGACGAAAAACCGGCCTCGGCGGGCCGGGCGATGAGAAAACGAGAGCAGGCCGAGCGTGGCTCAGCCCTGTTGAGAGGACCCTCGATGAGCGTCAACCCAACCAATTAGCTATTAGGAGCCACCAATGAGCTGAGTATCCATGTGTTGCAAAATCATACATATGTTCAATTGTGCTGTAGCAAAACAATACAGGCGAGTTGAGCTCTCTGCGGAAGTGCGAACTCAACTCGCCTGTTGCTACTCGGAAGCGGGCGCTTCCGGTTCGTCGGATTGCTGCATGATGACCGTCTAATGCACCCTGCCGCCTGCCCCGACGTCCATTCTCTGCTCCGTATGCCGAGCCTCTTCTGCTTACCGGCCCCAGACAAAAGGTTTGCCTCTCCTTTGTTCCAAAAAATCCAGCGGCTCAAGATGAGCCGCTGGATCTCTGGGGGGGGTGACTGCTCTGAATGAAACAGAGACGATCGACTAAGGTGCAAATGGCGTGCCAGACCCCGCAAGCGAGTCTCTGGGCGGGCCGCGGAGTCCGCCGAGCCGCCGCCCGCGTGGGGGGGCTGCCCGACGGCTTGGGGGCGATTCCTGTTCGCGCGAGGGTCCGGCCGGGTCATGCGCTTTCGCGATGCTCGATGGACTCGAGCCGGCGCATCCGCCGGTAGACCTCGCACTGGGCCATCAGATCGTCGTGGCTGCCGACTCCGACGATTCGCCCCTCGTGGATCACGGCGATCCGGTCCGCCAGCGCCAGGAGCCCGAGCCGGTGCGTGATGATCAGCGTCGTGCGGCCGGCGGTGAACCGCTCGAGCACCCGCTGGATGATCTGCTCGCTGTTCAGGTCGACTTGGCTGGTCGCCTCGTCGAGGATCAGGATCGCCGGGTCGCGGAGGATTGCCCGGGCCAGGGCGATCCGCTGGCGTTGCCCGCCGGAGAGCTGCCCCCCCATCGGTCCAATGTTCGTGTCGTAGCCCTCGGCCAGTTCGTGTTCGATGAACCAGTGGGCATGGGCTTGCTTGGCCGCCACGATCGCCTGCTCGCGCGTTGCCTGCGGGGTTCCGTAGGTGATGTTGGCGAGCACGGTGTCGTCGAAGAGGACCGGCTCCTGGGTGACCAGGCCGATCTGGCTGCGGAGGTCTCGGATCCGCAGTTCCGCCAGCGGAATCCCGTCGAGCCGGACCTGGCCGGAATCCGGATCGGCGAAGCGTGGAATCAGGTCGACCAAGGTGCTCTTGCCGCATCCGCTTTCGCCGACGATGGCGAGCGTCTCGCCGAAGCGGATCTCCAGGTTGATGTCCTGCAAGACGGGCCGGTCGGCCAGGTAGCTGAAGTTGACGTGGTCGAAGACGAGGTTCTGGTGGTGGCGCCCCAGCGGGCGCGGCTTGGCCGGCTCGCTGACGCTCGGCTCGCGGTCGAGCACCGCGTAGATTCGTTCGCTGGCCGCGGCGGCGCGCTGTAACCTGGTGAACACGTCGGAAAGCTTCCTCAGGGGATCGGC
Source organism: Pirellulaceae bacterium (assembly GCA_012744395.1). Lineage (GTDB taxonomy): Bacteria > Planctomycetota > Planctomycetia > Pirellulales > Thermoguttaceae > JAAYCB01. The sequence continues at coordinate 9,095 of JAAYCB010000253.1, read as the reverse complement.
CGCTCCGGCGAGCAGGGCGAAGAACGTCATCATCCAACCGAGGCTCAACTCGCGGGAACAGATGGGGATTCCGAACAGATGGGTCTGGCGCTCCAGGACCAGGTAGGCCCCGGCCAGCATTGCCACGCAGATGATGCCGATCCCGAGGACTTCCGTGAGCGGGTGGGTCAGCGAGTCGTAGCGGGCGATTCGCATCGACGAGCGATAGTACTTCTTGCTATTGTTGTGGAAGCGGTTCCGCTCTTGCGGCTCCGTCGTGAACGCCTTGACCACCTTGATTCCGCGAAACACCTCCTCCAGCGTGCTGTACAGTTGCGCCATGCCTTCCATCGCCCGCCGGTTCGCCCGCTTCAGCGTCCTGGCCAGCGAGCGGATCAACCACCCGGCGAGGGGCGCGAGGATCAGCGAAAGCAGCAGCAGGCGCCAGCAGATCAGGCCGGCCCCGATGACGCAGGCGGCGCCCTTGATCGGCTCGCGGACCACCTTGCCGAACAAGGCGGTGAGGCCCTCGGCGACGCTCTCCATGTCGTGGGTGAACCGGCTCATCAGGTCCGCCGAGCCTTCGTTGGTGAACGTCGCCAGGTCCATCTGAAGCGTCCGCCGGAAGAACAGCTTGCGGAGGTCGAACGTGGCAAGCTGCGTGAGCCGGGCCACGAGGATGGCGTGGCCCATCACGCAGAGGCTCTTGATCACGGTTCCGGCCAGGACCAGGCCGATCAGGACCGCCAGCGTTTTGAACGCGTCGTCGGGCAGATAGCGTTTGATTGCCGGTTCGACCCACGCGTAGAAGCGGGCCCGCCGCTGTTCCGACTCCAGCCGCGTGGCCGCCAGTTCCTGCTCGCCTCGCAGGGCCGCCCGCGCGCTGGCCGGCGCCCGGGCCAGCTCCTCCGACGTCCGCCGGATTGCGGCCTCCGCCTCCGCCCGTGCCTGCCGGTTCCCGGCGATCCGCTCGTCGATCCAATCGTGCAGCGATTTGTCCTGGAAGACGATCTCGACGAACGGGTAGACCACCGAGATGTTGGCGCCCCAGAAGACCCCCACGGCCAAGGCACACAGAAACGCCCCAATCACCGAAAACCGGTAACGCAAGGCCAGGCGAATTACCCTGCCGAAACTTGCCATCCTTGATCGATCCTCCCTGCGGCTTCCTTGCCTCGACTGGCGCGCGAGCCCTTCCACAGGCCCGGCGGGCAAGGTTGTACCAGATCGGCGGCAGATCACCAATACAGATACGGACGGCAGTCAGCCGCGTGCCGCGCGGCGGCGTCCGGATCGGCGGCGCGCCGTGCGGACGAGACTTGTGGCGATTGCCAGGGCGAGCGGCGCGGCAGCCACCAGCACGAGGCCGAACAGGCGCATCGGCTCGCCCGGCTTGCTCCGGTTCAGGGCCGCCCAGGCCCCGGCCAGCAGGGCCACCGGGACCGTGAGAAACAGCAGCGCCGCCAGCCCGAACTGAAATCGTCCGCGGCCAGCCGCACGTCCGCCGGTCCGGAATGGGTTCACGGCCATCAGCGAGCCGCGCACAAAGGGGAAGGGGAATGCGGCCAAAACCCCCGCAAGGTGGGGGGGTTACAATTTCAGTCTTCCGATTCGCTCCACAATCCGCGCCTGGGTCCAGTCGCGATCCAACGGCAGGATCACGTAGCAGGCCTTGTCGTTGCAGCAGTCGAGGATCGTCTGTCGCGAGTTCGGCGTGTCGTAGCCCGCGGGGCACGGTTCGTGCCCATTGATCAAAGCCTCCGCGCCCACCTGGACGGCGAAGGCTTCCGCGTTTTCCGGGCGATCGTCGCGTCCCCACACCAGGTCGAAAACCGGCGTGTGGCTGCGAAAGTCCTCGGGGCCAAGTTTGCGCTGAAAGACGGAGACGTCGAACGGGCTCGTGTCCACGCCCGGCGGAATACTGTGGCTGATGAAGACCCCGCCGGGCATCCGAACCGCCAAGGGGCTCGACGCGATGAACGGGAAGTAGGACTCGCGGACCTTGTCGGCCGCCGGGCCGTATGCATGCTGCAAGCCCAAGCGAAACAACAAGTTCAGCATCTGGTTGTTCTTCTGAATCGGATAGTCCGTCAACTCCGACAACTCATGGTTGCCGAGGAGAAAATGGACTCTGCCGGGGAACTCGGTGACCAGCCGGGCAACGTCTTCCAGCAGGGTATGCGACATGTCTCCGCCATTGGCCGGGTAGGTCGGTCCGCCATGGCAGACCTCCTGCAAGATCAGGTGCCGGCCGGAGTGATTCCGCAAATCGGCCACCCGACGAATCGCGTTGAAATTGTGGCGGTGACCGTGCAGGTCTCCCGTAACCATCACGTCCGTGGCCAACTGGGAGTCGAGGACGACAATGTTCCCCTCACGCCCCGGGCTGTCGAGCTGGACGCGAGTAGCCTCGGCAAAGCACTGAATGATTTTTTCGATGAACCCAATGGAGGCGACCATGGCGAGTGCTGTCGGGTAGGCTCGGAGAGCATGGCGGGATGGGTTGGCAAGAACAAGAAGACGCCCGCTGCGGCGATTGCCGATCGGAAGTCTCTCTAAGAAGGATATCCGCTTCAAAACCAATCGGAAAGACCAACCCATCCGAGGCAAGCGTGCCTGGCCTGCTGATCTGTCCCAAATTACCCAGACTGCACCCCCCGGAGACGGTGTGTTCCCGAGGCCCGGTCTGATTCCGCGTTCATCGGCTGGAACTGGGGAACCAGGAGTGGGAATTCGAGAGGAGCGGCGGCCCCCCGCCTTCGGGTGCTTGGCGACCGTGCCGGGGATTCGCGTCCTGCCGCATTCGCCAGTTTTATCGATTTTCTGGACTCTGCCGATTACCAGGCCGATTTGAATGGATAAGGAGAGACCCTCCAGGCCGGTTCGGGCCTGTCGAAGCGGTCCGTCCGTCGGTCCGCGGCGGGGCCAGCCATCGCATGGCTGGGCGCGATTGGCGGAGACGCCGGACCCGTTCGGGGGACAGGTTCCGTACCGCCGGGCTGAGCCGGGGGGCGAAAGCTTGGCTTAGAATCGGCTGGGGCAACCGCGACGCCGCGACGGGCTGCGCAGTCCGTGCGGCATTCGACCGGTGGTGACCGGTTCGCGCTAGCCGATCGGAAAGGAATCCAGATTCGATGAAGACTGCATGGTGTATGCTATTGGCGGGTATTCTCGCGATTGCGGCGATAGGCTGCGCTCATGACAGAATGGCCTGCCCGCCGGCCCGTTGCGGCATGGTGCGTGGCTGTGGCCACGGACCGGGCGTTCTTTCGGGCTGCAACGCGCGAGGCTGCAACAGGATCGGCGCGATCCACGCCCGCGGGCGGACCTCCGGGCTCCGGGCCCCGATGGGAGCGGTTGAATATCCCTATTACTCCTTGCGGGGCCCTCGCGATTTCCTCGCCACCAATCCGCAGCCGATTGGTCCTTGAACAGACGTTCACTGGGGGGCTGCTTCCCGTTTCCGCGGCACGTCTGGCGATTCGTTGAGAGAATCGCCGGCGCCGCGGGGACGGGGCAGTCCCGCCCGCGGCCATGCATGCGGAGCGAAGCGCAGCCTTCCCGCCGGCTCGACGCGACAGCCAGCCGTGGATCGCCGCGATTCCCGCGCCGCCCGACCTTCGTCAAGGGGCCGACCACTCCGGGTCCGGTTTGCCGAGGATTTCCGGTTCCCTGCCGGCCTGGAGGGCGGCAACGGCCTTCTCGGCGTCCGCAACGCTCTCGGGCGTGCCGTGCGCGGTCAGGCGGATCTCGAACGAGCGCGACTCGCCCGGGCGGAGGGTTGCCACGCGCCCCTTGCTCTTTTCAAACGACCGCCCGTTGGGGAAGTTGATCGCCGGCTCGAACCCCGTCACGTAGCCGTCGCTGGCCGCCTGGCAGTTCTTCCACAAGCTGAAGCAGGGAAACTGGCGCTTGTCGAACTCGAGCGAGACGCCCCGCGTGGATTCGGCGTTTTTCAGCAGGGTGGTCGTCCGTCCGTCGTCGCCGGCAGCCAGGTCGACGAAGAACACAACCTCGGGCTTGCCGGGCGCTTCCGGGCCGTAGACGTTCCACTCGGCCAGGTCGGCCACGGCGGTCTGATCGCGCGGGGCCAGCTTGCCCACCGGCAGAACGGCCTTCGCGCCGGGGCCGAGCAGCGGCATGCCGAAGTTGATGTGATAGAGCAGCTCCAATTCGCTGGGCTCCGCCCAGAGGTTGGTCACCGTGTCGGTCACCGTGAATCCGGGCTGGCCGATCTTTGTTGTGTAGGTGCTCGTCAACTGGAGCTTGTTGAAGAACAGCCGCGTCTCTTCGACGACGCCGGCGACGGAGATCTCGCCCGAGTCGCCGTCGACGCTGACTTCCACCTTCTGCGCCGGAGTGTTCGCGATCTTGCCGTGGAGCGGGTAGTGGAGGGCCCCGCTCGGGTCCCTTTCCGGCGAGCCGTTCGACTCCAGCCCGCACCGCACCAAGAGTTCGTCGAACCCGTCGAGCCATCCCAGCCCGCTCGGCTCCCAGAGATTGACGAAGGCCGGATGGACGGGGCCCGTCTTGGGCGAGCTCCAGCCGAGGTGAACGTCGCCGCAGAAGGCGCGCCAGAGGCCCATCCCGCGCGTGGGGACGACGACAAACCGCATGCGGCCGTTGTCGACCTCGATCACGTCGACCCCATCGCGCAGGCCGCCGTGCAAGCGGCGCTTGGCAATCGAGAACTTGCCCGGCGCCTCGATGTCGGCCGGCGAAATCGCCAATTCCTCGCGGTACACATCTTGGGCGACGTCAGTCAATGTCCAGGTCTTCTTCGCCATGATGGGCTCTCCTGCGGTCGAACGGTTCGCGAATCATCGAAAGCCCAATGTACGGCCCCGGGAGCCGATTGACCAGCCCGGCTCGGCGGGAGCCCGCTTCCCGCTCCTCTCGCCCAAGGCCTTGGCTGATCCCGGTGTCGCCGAGCCAGACCTGGACGAGCTTGCCAGGCGAGGCTATCGCGTGATCCGACTGGCCCCTACCCACCCGACGGGAACTCCCGCAAGGCGGATTCAAACTCCCGCAGTGCCACGCTCGAACCGGCTTGCCATGCCCGCTGGATAAACTGGGGGATCAGCCGCCGAACGGGCAGCCGGCCAAAGTGCAGGCTATCGGCGCTCTCCCTGTACTGCCGACCATCGAAAACGTAAATCCACAGCGAGTCGTCCCGGTAGATCCATAATTCCGGGACGCGGAGCGGCTCATACTCCTCGACATTCGTCGGCGACGTTGTGTCCACTTCCAGGGCCAGATCCGGCGGAGGGTCGGTCTCCAGATCAATTCGCTCCTTGCCCAAGACCGCCCCACGGTGCTCGATGTAGAAGCACGCGTCCGGTTCAAGACCAACCTGGCCGAGGCGTTTCAACGTGATCGGATGGAAACTCTGCCAGTCACGTCCCGCGTGCCGCAGGAGGGCTTTCACAAGGTCGGAGAGAGCATCGGACTTGTTGCCGTGTCCTGGTAGAGGCGCCATGACGCAAATTTCCTGCATTCGGGCGTCGTAACGGATCTTGACCGCAGCCTTGTCCTGGCGCTTTTCGAGAAGCTCCTCATAGTCCGCCCAGGTCTGGTGGCGGAGGATGATCTCGCATCCAGGAGACAGGTTGACTCCCGCACTTGTGATCGTCAGATAGACCATCGTCGACTCGCATCAAGGGCCAGCGGCGAGCAGGCGCGGACGCGCCTTCCCCTGGCATCGTAACACGCAGTCCACGGGCCGACAAGTCAGCCAACCGCGCAACAAAAACCCCAGTCGGCGGAGCCCACCCTTGAGCCATTGACCGGCTGGGGATTGGATGCCTGGGTTTGCCATGCTCTTTTCGCAACGCCCGAAGTATCCGAGCCTATTCGGCAGCGGGAGGTGATGCTGTACAATCAGAAACCATGGACGTTTCGCTTGGCAGATTGCAGGAGACGCTGACGTGGCGCAATGGTACGAGACGCTCTTCGAATCATGGAGACCGACGAGAGGAACCACGCCGTTCTCAGGCACGCGGGCGCTGCGCTGCGCACGGGCGGCAAATTGCTCCTGACAACGCTCAACGCCCTCTTCCCCCTGTTTCACTCCGTCAAGGACTTTCTTGAAAAGGGCGGCTCCAGCACGGCCACCGGCAAATTGGCGTTCGATCTGATGACGTTCCGCGAACATGCCGAGTTGACGTTTACCGACGACGTCGGCCAATCGCGGACGGTCGAGATCAACGAACGATATTACACGCCGCCGGAGATGCGTTGGCTGCTACGGACCGCCGGGTTCGCCAAGGTGGACATCTTCGGTTGCCGCCTGGGCGCGTTCAGCCGCGACCGAGCGCTTGCGCCCGACGATTTCGAGATGCTTGTGATCGCGGAAAAGGGAGCGTAACGCGCTGATTCCCCGTCGGTGTGCGCGGCGACCTGGATGATGCCGGGACGCCGCCCATGGGCGACCGGAAATTCACCGCTCTCGGGGCCAGGCTGGCCTCGACCGGCCGGGAAAAGCGGGACCACCGCGAGAGCGAGAATCCTCGTCGCCGCTATTCACCAGCAGCGGACCCGGTACGGTTCCGCTTCCGGTCGACGCGCCGCTCGAACCGGCTCTTGTCAATCACGGCCCGGACGTGCGTCCCTCGGGCGACCAACTCGTGGCTGTCGCGAGCTTCAAAATCCAGCGTGATCTTGTTGCCTTCGACGGCGGTGATCGTCGCCCGGGCGACAAGCGTGTCGCCGGCGGGCGTTGCCGCGAGATGCTCAAACTGGAAGCCCACGCCGACCGAGACCTCTCCGGCATCCAGGTGCGGGCGGATCGCCTCGTAAGAGGCCGTCTCCATCGCGTACAGCACCCAGGGCGAGGAGACGACCGCCGGCGCGTCCGGCTTGCGAAACCGGACCAGGTTCTCCGTAACGACACGATGACGGTATTCGCCGGCGACGCCCGGCACAAGGCTGCTCTTCATGGCAAGATACAAGGACAAAGGTGCAAGTTTCCACGGGCGCGAGAATCGCGCTCCACCATGCTAACCCGAAGCGCCGGCGAGGGCGAGCCCCCACCCGACAGCTCATTGCGGATGGGGTGCGAACTGGATCGATTGCCAGTACGCCTGATCGGTCTGGTAGGGATCGATCGGGGCATCGGCGGCGAGGTCCTTGGGGAGAACGCCGAACAACTGCATCTGGCGGATGTAGTAGCGGTTCGGTCGGAAGCCGGGCATGTCAAAGCGTTTCTCCGCGTGCATTCGCCGCGAGGCCTCCTCGATCCGCGCCAGGATCGCGCGGTAATCCGCGTCCTCCTTGCTCGCGAACACCGCCCGGCCGCAGAGCTCGAGTCCGCCGGCCGATTTGGCCAGCGGGGCGCGCAGGAACAGCGAATCGGCCGGCCGGTCGAGGTTGCAGATCGCCTGGTAGAGCGGCGCTTCGCCGAGCTGGAAATAGGCCAGGTGCCGGATCAGGATGATGTCGTCGATCCGCTCCAGGAGCGGCTGCGGCGGCTCCTGCTTGCCGAATTGAAAGTAGAACGCGTCCTTTTTCACGTTGCGGTACGACTGTTTCGTCGCCTTGTGGCATCCCGCACACCGGTTGATGACAATCTCGTCCGGAAAATCGACGGGAAACATGCCGCTTCCCAGGCAGGCATAGGTCCCGCTGTAGGTCGCGCCCGAGTCGACCCAGGCGCGGATCGTCTGCCGCTCGCTTCGGGGGAGGTCCACGCCAAAGTGGGACTTGTCCAGGCAGGCCATCAGCCGGCTGGCCGAACTGCCGATCGTCCGCGGCGGACGGTTCCCGTGCAAATTGCGCCCGTCGACGACCAGCGACTTGCTGAACATCGTCCAGTAGGCCGTGGAGTAGTAGGGCGTGCGGTCGCCGGAGAGATTGATGCCGCCCTCGTGCCGGTCGTGATTGTGGCACCCCACGCAGTGGCGGTCGAGAATCGGCTGGATGTCGCGGGGGAAATCGAGCACGTCGGGGAGACCTGCATACGCCTCGATCCGGCTCGGAGGCCGTTTGATTGCCTCGAGCAGGCGGATATCGCGGAGATGGGGGGTGCGCGTCCGCTGCTCGTGGCACCCCACGCAGGAGGTCGTTTCGCCCGGCTGGACCGTGACGAAACTCTGCATCCGTTTGACCGACATCTCGTTTTCGTCCAAGGCGACGAAGAACAGCGATCGCAGGGCCGGGGCTTCGAAGTAGGCCGAGCCATCCGCCTCGACCGGGACGGTGCCCAGCACCCGCTGTAGCGTGAACGAGCCGCCGACGGTCAGCGGTTCCGATCCGCCGGAGAAATTCGCCGGCTTGGGAAGCTGTTCCAGCACGAGCAACTTCTTGATCTCTCCCCGCTCGACGCCGGCCATGTTGCGGCCTTCATAGATGTCGGACAGAACCAATCGCCCCGTCGGCCGCTGGGGCCCGAAACGGCTCGGAACGATCGCTTCCCGCCGGCGGGCGCGGAGGGGGCGCGGTTCGTGGCACTGCCACCGCGCGCCGACCTGGTCCGGCCCGTAGATCAACTCCGCCCGGCCGTCTCCGCTCAAAAAATGAACCCCCTTGGCGTTCGCGACGAGGAACAGGTCCTCGGCCAGGGGGAAGGGATCGCGGTAGGTCGCCGCCCCCACGCGGCGGGTCATCTCCATGTCGTCCGGGCCGCGGCGCGGGTCGACAATCGTCACGTAGCCCATGTGTTCGGCCATGCCGTGTCCCGGCGAAAACGATGCCACGATCTTGTTCGAGCCGGGAATCGGTTTGGCGTCGATCATCACGTAGCCCGGATACTGATTGCCGAAATAGACCATCACGCCGGACCCGTCGGGATTGACCGTCCAGAGGTGGTGGAACAGCAGTTGATTGCGGTCGACGTATTCCCAGCGCATGTAGAGCACGCGGCCGTCGGGCAACATCCAGGGAGTGTTCTCCTGCTCCGCGTTGTTGGAGATCATGCGAATCTCCCTGCCGTCCGCATTGCAGCGGTACAGCGTGGCAACCTGCGTCTTCCAGCACGGCACGTAGCGCCGGCAACGGCTCGAACAGAAGACGATCGATCCGTCGGGCGCATAGACGGGCTCGATGTCGTTGTCCGGCCCATCGGTAAGCTGCCGCAGGTTTGCGCCGTCGGCGTCGATTTCGTAAAGGTGATAGGCCGT
>JAAYCB010000024.1 GCA_012744395.1 Pirellulaceae bacterium | reverse complement strand
GGGCGATACAATCGTCTGCATGAATGGAATATGCCTGTGCGTCGACCAGTTCCACTCAGGAATGGTGGGCGCGTACGGAAACACGTGGATCGAAACGCCCGCGGTCGATCGGCTGGCGGCCGAGGGCTTTGTCTTCGACCAGTTTTTGGCCGACTCGCTGGCGATCGACTCTCTCTACCGGTCCTGCTGGTTTGGTCGCCATGCGATGACCGGCGATGTGGCGTTGCCGCCCCTCGACGAAGCCCTGCCGGCAATCGCCAAGGCGTCCGGAGCGCAACCGGTTCTGCTGACCGACGACCCGCTGATTGCCGGCCTGCCCGGGGCCGCCGCGTTTTCCGAACGCATCCTACTGCCGATGCCGTCGTCGGCGGTCGCGGTGGCCGCTGCCGAGGCGACCAGCCTGGCCGGCGCGTTTGTGCGGCTGATCGGCCGGATCGAATCGTTCAAGGGACGGTTCTTCGTCTGGTGCCACTTGGGCAGTCTTGGCCGGGTTTGGGACGCGCCCTGGGAAATGCGTCGCCAGTATGCGGAAGCCGGCGACCCGGACCCGCCCGCAGCGGTTGACGTCCCCTCATTGGTTCTCGATGGAACCGAAGACCCCGACCTGGTTTGGGGGCTTACCCAGGCCTACGCGGGCCAGGTTTCCCTGCTCGACCTCTGCGTGGGCGCATTGATCTCGGCAATCGCGGAAGCCCCGTGGGGACGCGACACCGCGCTGGCGCTGCTTGGCCTGCGGGGATTTTCGCTCGGAGAGCACGGCCGCGTGGGGCGGGCCGGCGGACAGCTAGGCGGCGAATCGATCCACGTGCCGCTGCTGGTCCGATTGCCCGACCCGACCCTCGCCTCGGCACGCTCGCAATGCCTGGTGCAGACGCCCGACCTCTACGCAACATGGCGGGAAATCCTCACCGGCCGGCCGGCAGCGTCCTGCCTGGGGGCCGCCAGCCTCGTGCCACTGATCCGGGAGGAGACCGAGACTTGGCGCGATCGATCGGCGATTCTCGGCCCGGACTCCTGGCGAGGCTTCCGCACGCCCGCCTGGTATTTCCTGAAAGACCAGGCCGACCGGCTTTTCGCCAAACCCGACGATCGCTGGGAGGTGAATGACGTGGCCGATCGCCACGCCGATATCGCCACGGCGCTGGCCGGCCTGCTGGCCGAGTACGAGTCGCGACTGCGTTCCGGTTCCTCCGAGCCGCTGACACCGCTGGACGAAATCCTCCGGGAAGGTTTTCGCTAGGCCGGGCGGTGAAAATGGGACGCCTGGGAGAGCTGGACGGCGAAATGCACGGCTTGCCGCGGCCGAAACACCGTAATTCGGACTGGCTGCCGGCTTCCCTTTGCGTCTATAATCGGCCCGCCCGTCTTCAGTCCTTGCGCCGAGAGCACCACAACCCGACCGGCAGGGGTCGGGTGAGGTGTTGACAGGACGTCGTTCGGCCGCCCCGCATACGCGAGATATCCACGATGGTCGGACAGGGAAGTCCGAAAACATCGCTGTCAGGTAGGCAATTCGCCGACGGATGTCGGTCGCCGGCGACGCTGTTGGCCGGTTGGGCCGTCGCGCTGCTGCTGGGCTTGGTCTCGCCGGCGGTCGCGGCCGAAGAGTTCCAGCTGAGGGTTTCCTGGGGCGGGCAGGTCGCCCGCACGTGGCAGGGCTCGATTTGGGTCAGCGAAGGCGAAGTCAGCGCGCCGGCGCCGCTGGGCATTGAAGCCGATGAACCCGGCTCGATGTGGCTCGACGAGGGGCAACTGCTGATTCGCCAGCGCAGCCCGCGTAGTTACGACGGCGTGGACCTGTTGGTACGCGCCCCGCGGACGGCGAGACTGGCCGTGCAATTGACCGCCGCCGGCGATCATCCAGCCGATCAATGGATCGAAGCGCCGATCGAGACGATCCTCTCGGAAGGCTTCTCGGCCGAACTGGACGCCAAGGACAGCCGGCTGCTCGTCAACCGCCGGCCGGGCGACTTGCTTCCGGTGCAGTTCGACCGCCCGTGGCTCGTGTTCGCGCCCGGGGAACGCTTCATTTTTGAAGTGGCGACTTCGCGTCTCGGCGTGCCTCAAGGCGCGCGGGTCCGATTCATGATCGACCTGAAGGACCCCTGGGCCGAGAAGTCGATCTGGCAGTCCGAGGCGCAGCCGCTATGGAAATCGGAGGTGACCGTCGCCGCCGGCGAGGAACCGCTGCCGATCGAGGTGCCGCTCGAGGTGCCCGAAGGGGTCTACGAGGTGACGATCCTGGCGACGCAGCCGGGCTGGCTTCCCCTGCCACAATCGGTCGATGCGTCGCTGGCCGACAAGCGGAGCTACGGCTTGCGGAAGATCCAGCTCGTGGTCGTCGATTCGCAACGGCCGACCGTGCCCGTCGGCGCCCTCGACGATCAAACCCTCAAAGTCGTCGAGGAGATTGACCCGGCCAGTCCTCGCTGGTGGGAGCGTCTCTCGAAAGTCCCCCAACTCCCGCGGCTTCAGCGTCTCTGGAAAGGGCCCCTGGGGAACCAGCGGTCGCGGGTCGTGGACCATCCCCTCGGGCGGCTGGTGCGGATGGAACCCGGCGACGACGCGCAGGACCTGAGTTGGGAAGCATACACGATTCCCATCAAGGAAGCCGGCAAGCCGCATGTTCTCGAGGTGCAATACCCCAGCGATCATCCACAGACGCTGGGCATCAGCGTCATCGAGCCCAACGCCGTCGGCGCTGCGGTCCTCTCCAGCCTGGACGGCGGCGTCGACCAATTCGAGGAGGTTGTCGGCGACGACGAGCCAGGCCGGTGGTCGCGGCACCGGATGCTCTTCTGGCCGCAGTCCAAGACGCCGCTGGTCTTGATCACCAACCGCCGCGAGGCGGAGCCGGCGCTTTATGGAAAGATCCGCGTCCTGGAGGTGCGGGGGCCGCTGCCGCGGGCCCATCCGGTCGGCGATCTGGCCACGACGCGGCTCGTGGCGGCCTATCTCGATCGCCCGCTGTTCCCCGACAATTTCTCCGCCCAGAAGATGCTCGTGCCGCCGAGCCAGATGGGGATGCACGACTGGAGGACCTTTTACCAGGGGGGCACGCGGCTCGTCGAATACCTCAACCACATCGGGTATGGCGGCCTGGTCCTTTCGGTCTATGCCGAGGGGAGCACGATCTACCCCAGCCGGCTCTTGGAGCCGACGACGCGCTATGACACCGGCGCGTTCCTCACCACGGGGCAGGACCCCGTGCGCAAGGACGTGCTGGAGATGGTCTTCCGACTGTTCGATCGCGAGGGGCTCAAGCTGATTCCCGCCGTCGACTTCGCCGCTCCCCTGCCCAGGCTGGAGGCCCTGCTCCGCCGCGGAGGGCCGGAGGCCGAAGGCCTCGTCTGGATTGGCCCCGACGGCCACAGTTGGACCGAGGCCCACGCACCCCGCGCGGGCCAGGCGCCCTACTACAACGTGCTCGACCCGCGGGTCCAGGATGCGATGCTGGAAGTCGTCCGCGAACTGGTTGGCCGCTACAGCGCTCACCCATCCTTCGCCGGGCTGGCCGTCCAACTCTCGGCCGACGGATTCGCCCAGTTGCCCGGCCCGGCCTGGGGCCTCGACGACGCCACGATCGCCCGCTTTCAGAAGGCCACGGGCATCGAGTTGGAGGCCACCGAGGACCGCTTCGCGCACCGCGCCCGGCGGCTGGCGTCGCCAAGGCCGGATCCCCAGTGGCTGGCCTGGCGAGCCGAGCAGCTCAGCGAATTCTACCGGCAAGTCCACAGGGAAATCACCGCCCAGCGGCCCGACGCAAGAGTCTACCTGGCCGGCGCTCGAGTCTTCGACAACGAAGAGCTGAAGCAACTCCTGCGGCCGTCGCTCCCCTATCGGACCACGCTCAAACAGGCCATGCTGCATGTCGGAATTGACCCGGCCCTGCTGGCGGAGCCGGGCGGCCCGGTCCTGCTTCACGGGCAGACGGTGCGGCCGCGGGGATCGCTCAACGGCCAGGCGGTCCCCCTGGAACTCGAACGCATGATCCAGTCCGAGAGCGCGGACAGCGGACTCCGTGCCGGAGTCCTGTTCTATCATCAGCCGCAAGAGGCCCTGCTCCCCTCGTTCGACAAGCAGAGCCCCTTCCAACCGAGCCTCACGCGGCTAAGGATGGCCAGCGTGCCCTCCGGGGCGCAGAATCGCCGCCGGTTCGTCCGCGCGCTGGCCCAGTTCGACCCCCTGATGACGGTCGATGGCGGCCTGCACCTGCCGCTGGGGCAGGAAGACGCGCTCCGCGACCTGATCGCGCTCTACCGTCGCCTGCCCGACGCCCATTTCCAGCGGCTTTCGGCCGCAAGCCGCAGCGACGGGTCAACCGGCCCGGTCACCGTCCGCTACCTCCAGCGCCCCGACGCCACGTATGTCTACCTGGTCAACGAAGCGGCGTTCCCCGTCACCGCGCGAGTCCGCCTCGACGTGCCCGCCGGATGCCGGGTCCAGGAGTTGACCGGCACCAGGAGGGTCGCCGCGCTGGCGGCTGACGAGAAGGGGACCTATTGGGAGGTCGAGCTGGAGGGCTACGATGCCCTGGGCGCATGGCTTGCGTCGCCCCGGGCGCGCGTCCAGTCGGTAAAGGCTCGCTGGGCCCCGGCGATCGATCGGGCGCTGGCGGCCCGCGTGGCCGACCTGGAGAATCGGCACAGGGTCCTGTTTCGCCCGCCGCAGTGGGGACCGCTCCAGAACGCGGGGTTCGAGGCAGAGGTGCTCGGCGACGGCCAGATTCCCGGATGGATGTTCCCACCGGGGGGCGGGGCCTACGTGCAGGTCGACCGGACCCAGTCGCGAAGCGGCAAAGCGTCGCTGCACATCGTCGGGGGTACGCCCGCTTCAACGGTCGTCAGCCTGCCGTTCCCGGCTCCAAAGACCGGGAGGCTCACCGTTTCCATGTGGCTGAAGGCGAATCGACCCGCGGCCCCGTTGCCGATGCGGATCGGCATTTTCGGAGTCGTCGGCGGAGAATCCCTCTACCGTTCGGGGCCCCTCTTGCAGCCGATCGGCGCCGACTGGAGCCCGATCATGTTTGTCGTCGACGACCTGCCGCTGGAGGGACTGGACCAGTTGCATCTCCGCCTCGAATTGCCCGAAGCCGGCGAAGTCTGGGCCGACGACATCCAACTCTGGAATCTGTCGTTCGACGAGACCGAGTGGGCCGCCCTGATCAAAACGATCGTCCCGGCCCGCGAGACCCTCGCCGGCGGGCAGATCATCGATTGCATCCGGGTCCTCGAGGGTTACTGGCCGCAGTTTCTCCTCAAACACGTGCCGCTCGCGCCGGCCCCCCCGTCCGAGGTGGCCCAGACACCTCGCAGGCCGGCCGATGCGGAAGCGCCCCAAGAGGAGCCCTCCGGATTGCTCAAGCGGATTCGCGGCATGGTGCCGGAAAGACTCCGTTTCTAGGCAGGACTGCGACCCGCGGATCGCCTGGCCCAATCAAGGCCCGGCGGCGGAGGGCGGGACGAACGTTCGCTGACCCAATTCGCGATCGAGCAGGAACACCCCGCCGGGCGCGTCTTTGACAAGACGCAACTGCTGAACGATCCCGTCGGCGGTCGCCTCCTCCTCGACCTGCTCGGCCACGAACCACTGGAGGAAATTGTTGGTGGCGTGATCGCTTTCCGCCAGGGCAAGGTCGACCAGCTTGTTGATCCGGCTGGAGATGTGCCGCTCGTGAGCCAGGGCGTCTTCGAAAGCCGCCAGTGGGCTGGCCCATTCGTTCGGCGGCGCGTCAATCGACGCCAGGGTGACTCGTCCGCTCCGCTCGGCAATGAAGTCGAAGAACTTCATTGCGTGGGCCATCTCTTCCTGGGCCTGGACCCGCATCCAATTGGCCATTCCCACCAGGTTGATCGAATCGAAATAGGCGGCCATCGAGAGATACAGGTACGACGAGTAATATTCGGCGTTGATTTGGCTGTTCAGCGCCTCTTCCATCTTCGAGCAGAGCATCGGGGAGTTCCTTTTCGTGATCGCGTTTCAGAGTGCAGGTCTTGGACTTCTTCACCTTGTCGGACCGGCTTGCTTGGAGATTATCTCCCGGCGGCCGATTTTCGCAAGTCTAAACCCGCTAACCACATCCTGTCCAACGGGTTGCGCCTCTCCGGCCAGTTTCGCAGCAGCCCCGATCCCCCCGACGCGTCAGCGAGGCCCGATCCCCCTCCGACGCATCAGGCGAGGCCAACCCGGCTCAGCCGGCGGCGAAGTCTTCCGCCGCCCGCACGAGCATCGCCAGGTTCTCCGGGGCGACCCGCGGCGAAACCGAACAGGCGCTCGAGAGGATGAAGCCGCTGCTCCGACTGCCGATCTCCAGCCGGCGGATCGCATCGGCGTAGACCTGCTCCGGCGTCCCCTCCAGCAGCGTGTGGACGGGATCGATATTTCCCTTGAAGAAGACGCGGTCTCCGACGCGCTGCTTCGCGTCGGCCAGGTCGACGCTGCCCAGCGGGGGCGGGTCGAGCGTGTCGATTCCATCGGTCCCGGTGTCGGCCATCCACTCCAGGCGATCGCCGATATCGCCGCAGGTGTGGGTGTAGACAAAGGCGCCCTCGGCCTTGATCCGCCGCACGACTTCGGCTTCGTAGGGCAACACGAACTCGGCGTATTGCCGCGGCGAAATGAATCCGCCGCCCGCAAACGCCGAGGAGATCAGCACCGCGTCGACGCCGCGCCGCGCCTGGCGGGCTCCGAGGTCCGCCGCCCCCTGGGCATAGGCCTCGAGAATCGGCTTCACCCGCTCCGGCTCGTCGAGCAGGTACATCAATGCCCGCTGGTATCCGAACAGTTCCATCAACTGGGTGAAAGGCGAAAAGACCTCGCTGTGTACCGAGAGCCGGCGCCCCACGCGCTCGACCAGGAGGTCGATGGTGCGGAAGAAATAGCCGGGCCAGTAGGCTTCCCGCGGCGGCCTGGACGGTTCGAGCCCAAAATAGAACGGATACTTCAGCCCGCCCAACCCGTGGGGATCGTCGTAATAGACCTGCGACGGGTCGACTTCCTCGATCGCCGGAACTTTCCGGGGCTGGGCCGGGAAATGATGCACATTGTCGTCCGCCGGGCACCGCGCCACGTCGCCGTTGACGAACCGCACCGTCTGGCTGCCGTCGGCGGCCGTGTCGATCCGCTCGACAAACCGCATCCAATCCGGATCGGTCCCCGGCAGGTTGACGAGCAGCCCGTCGAACCGGTAGCGATCGGCCAGCTCGACAAGCGCTGCGGCGAACCCCTCGCTGGTGAACCAGAGGTCGGCCGGCGCGATCTTCGTCTGTAGGAGATAGTGCCCGATCGCCAATTGGCACATCACCGGCACGCGGTCGACCGGTTGATGGGCCATCGCGGCGCGGATTCGGGCTCGGCTGTCCATCGTGCGGGCGCTTCGGCCGGCGGCCTGCTCCTCGCCCAATTCCCTCAGCAATTCCAGGGTGAACAATCCGGTATCGTGCCCGTCGCTGAAACGGACCTTGTAGGCATAGTTGCCGACCGGCTCCATGGCAGCGATCGTCACCGCCTTGCCGCTTGACTCGGCGGGCTGGCCAGCCGCGTCCGCCCTGGCGCGCTCCGCGTTGCAGGTTGCGCAGGGGCAGCGCTGGCGCAACAAGATCGGATCGTAAAGGACCGATGTTCCGTCGCTCCACTGGATGCGGAGAAGACTCCCCTCCAAAGCCAGCTTCGTCGGTTGCACACCCATTCTCCGCCTCCGCTTGGACAACGTTTGCCGATCCGCTCGCCGCCCCTGGCGGGCCCGGAGCGTCGAGCCGCCGGCCCCTCCCGTTGATCGTGTTGAATCCCTGGGGATTCCGCGTCGGATCGCTATTCCACCGGCCCGATGGCGATCACGTGCGAGGCGGTGCGGAGGTACATCGCGCCGCCTGCAATCGCCGGCGTGGCATTGGTGCGTTCTCCCAGATCGATCCGCGCCAGCTCTTCAAACCGGCGCGAGGCCGCCAGGACGACCACCCGCCCGTCGCGCGAGATGCCGTAGAGGCGGTCGCCAACGCAGACCGGCGAAGCGAAGTATTCCCCGCCGATCCGCTCCTTCCAGACAATCTTGCCCGTGGAAGCTTCCAGGCAGGTGACGATCCCCTTGTCGTACCAGGAGAAGAGCAGATCGCCGACCCCGATCGGCGTGACCACATAGGGGAGCGAACCGGTCAGCTCGTAGGCCACTTCGGGGGGGGTCCCTGTGCGCGGATTGCCGGGCCGGACGGCAAACATCTGGCGTCCGATTCCCCCGGTCCCGCAACTACCAAACACCAGCCCACCGGCAACGGCGGGCGAGTTGACCACGCGGTAGTTGAGGATCGGCAGTTCCCACAGCGTTTCCCCGGTGCGGGGGTCCAACGCGCTGAAACCGTGGGCCCAACTGTTGACCAGGAGCTGGAGCTGGCCGTCGGCGAGTTGGAACAGGCAGGGCGTTGCATAGGCGGTCTTCTCGGTCCGCCGCTCGGCCAGCCAGCGGGTCTCGCCCGTCGCGCGGTCCAGGGCGACGATCGAGCTGGCGCCGTCCTGCTCGTTGGGCACGATCACTGACTCCTCGAACACGATCGGCGATGCGCCGATCGCGTGTTCGGCCAGAAACGGGCCGAGGTCTCGCCGCCACCGTTCCTGCCCGGTCGGCTGGTCCAGCTTGACCAGGGAGAGCCGCCCGGGCTCGGCCCACAGGAAATACACCGAGTCGTCGTCGAGCGCGGGAGTGCTCGCTGCGTAGCAGTTGAAGGGGTGCCGGGGGTGCGGAGCCGACGACAGCTTCCGCTGCCAGAGCACGGCCCCGTCGGCGATCGACAGGCACGTGACCACCTGGGTCGCGTCGTCCTCCAATCCGGATGTGATGAACAGCCGCGAACCGGCAACCACCGGCGACGAGTAGCCGATGCCGGGCAACTCGACCCGCCAGCGATAGTCCCCGTCCGTCCAACTTGCCGGAATCGTCCGCGCGTCGCTCACGCCCGTTCCGTTCGGCCCGCGGAATCGAGGCCACTCCTGGCCCGGCGCTTCGCAGGTGGCCAGCGAAAAGACCAGAATTGCCCGAAACAGATCGCGGCAAACTCTAGGCATGAATGACTCCGGCATGACACGGTGATCGGCGACTAGGCCCGAACTGGCAAACAACCCACAGCCGGAATTCTAACTGCCGGGGCCACCCGGTGTCGAGCGCATCGCCTGGGATTGGAGGCCCCGTTCCGCGGCAGCCTGGGTCTCCGGGCGTTCGGCGGATCGTCCGAGCGGGCCTTGTCGGTTCTTGCGGCAACGAGCCAGCCGGCCGGACCGCGTCTTCCTCTTCCCTGTTCCGCGCGTAGAATACGGCAGTCGGGCGGGCCCGTCTCTTCGAGACCGGGACGCGCGTCTCGGAGAACCGCGCCGCGCGCCGGCGGCCAGCGATCGCATGCCTTCCGCCCTCTTTGCGAGCCCCCCACCCTTGACCGTGTTGGACGCAAAAACCGGCATTCTGCTCGTCGGGCATGGCACGCGCCGGCCCACGGGAAACCGGGCATTTCTCGACCTCTGCCGCGCGGCCGCGCAACGTGCCGGCAGGGCCGCGGTCGAGCCGTGCTTTCTGGAGATCGCCGCGCCGGCGATTGACCGCGGGCTGGCGAACCTCGCCCGCCGCGGCGTCGCGCGACTGGTTGTCGTCCCGATGCAGCTCACCGCGGGCAGGCACGTCCGGCACGATATTCCAAACCAGGTGCGGCAAGCCATGAAAAGCCTGCCGCGGATGTCCGTTGTCTTCGCCAATCACCTGGGCAGTCACGCCGGGCTGGTCGATTTGGCCGAAGAGAGGCTGAAGCAGGCCGTTGGCGGGCGCGTGCCGGCACGCTGTTGCGCGCTGGTACTGGTCGCGCGAGGAAGCCGCGACCTCGCCGTCAGAGATGAAATCGTCCGCCTTGCCCGGCTGCGCCGCGAACGGAACGGGACGGACGAAGTGTATGCTTCGTTTCTGGCGATGTGCGAACCGTCGTTTGGGGAAGTCGTCGATCATGCCGCCGTGGCCAATTGGGAGCGGGTTGTGGTCCAGCCCCACCTCTTGCTGCCCGGGCAGCTGACAGGACGCCTGGAGGCTGGTATTCGTGACATGTCTGCAAAATTCCCCCAAATCGAGTGGATTACCACATCGTCCCTGGGACCAGACGCTCGGCTAGCGGACTTCGGATTGGACTTGGCCGCCGCGGCGCTTCGGCGCTGAATGCCGGTTTTCCGTTCGACTCGCCCGGACTGTTCATGATCCGCCCCCCAACCGGACGCGCGAGCGAGGCTGACCCGAGTTGGCCTCTCGCACGCGTCGCGTTCTCCGCCTCGCTTACGCGTCGGGTTGGGTTGGCCCTTGGCGGTCGAATTATCCGGACCGATGGGGCTCCGGTTCTGCCGTTTTTTCGTCGCTGGGCGTACAATGGAGGAGAGCCGCGCGACGCCCCCCCCTCGCACAAGGGGGTCGACTGTGGCGATTTTGTCTTGTTCGTTTCACCAATGGCCACTAGGATAGTCTAGCCTTGGCGATTGCAGGTTCTGCGCAAAGTTGCCCACCCGACGAGAGTTCCCGTCCAGCCGGGCATGTGGACATGCATGACGTGCCGGCGGCGTGGTAGCAGTGCGCGCCGAACAATCCTTTCACCGATCTGAAGAGGTTCTTGAATGTCGTTTTGGAATGCCTTGCTGCGTCGATCGACCCTGGCGGCGGTGGCCGCGACTGCGGTCCTGTTGGCGAGTGCCTCGGTCCCGGTGCATGCCGATCCCCAGGGGCCATCCGCCACGGACGAGCAGATCACCAAGCTGGTCGCCTACCTGATCCAGAATGAACATCTCTCGAAACGCCCCCTCGACGACGAGATCTCGGCGCGTTTTCTGGACAGCTTCCTCAAGACGCTCGACCCGATGAAGGCGTACTTCGTCCAGTCGGATATCGATCAGTTCGAGATGCAGCGCCACGCGTTGGACAATCAGATCCTCCGCGGAGACATCCGGTTTGCCTACCAGGTGTTCAGGACGTTTCTGCAACGGGTGGACGAGCGCGTCGGCTGGATCAAGCAGCTCGTCGCGATGGAGCACGACTTCACGGTCGACGAAGAGATTCTCCGCGATCCGGAAGCCGCTTCTTACGCAAAAACCGAAGCGGAGGCGCGCGAAATGTGGCGGAAGCGGATCAAGTTCGACCTGCTCCGGCTCCGCGTCGACGACGAGGAGAAGATGACCGTCGAAAAGCAGCGGGAGAAGGTCCTGCGGCGCTACGTGAGCTTCTCCAAGCGGATGCATCAGACCGATCGCGAGGAAGTCCTCGAAATGTACTTGACGGCGATGACGATGTCGTTTGACCCGCACACGAGCTACATGTCGCCTCGCTCGCTGGACAATTTCGAGATCCAGATGCGTCTGGAACTCGACGGGATCGGCGCGGCGCTCCAGTCGATCGACGGTTACACCGTCGTGAACAAGATTATTCCGGGTGGGGCGGCCAGCAAGGACGGGCAATTGAAGTCCGAGGACCGGATCGTCGGCGTCGGCCAGGGAGTCGACGGCGAGATCGAGGACGTGGTCGACATGAAGCTCTCGGACGTGGTCGATCGAATCCGCGGCAAGCGCAACACGGTTGTCCGACTCGAAGTCACGGACAAGGACGGTCTGAACCGGCGGATTGTCGAGATCACCCGTGCGAAGATCGAATTGAAGGATAGCGAGGCCCAGCAGGCCGTCTTCGAAGTCGGCGCCAAGCCCTCCGGCGAGCCCTACAAGATCGGCGTCATCGATCTGCCCAGCTTCTACCTCGACATGGAGGGCGTCAAGAACGGAATCCCCAACTTCAAGAGCACCACCCGCGACGTGCGGATCATCCTCGAAGAGTTCAACCGGCAGCAGGTCGATGCGGTGATCCTCGATCTTCGCCGCAACGGGGGGGGCTCGTTGCAGGAAGCGATCAGCCTGACCGGCCTGTTCATCGAGGATGGACCGGTCGTCCAGGTCAAGGATGCCAATGGCGACGTCCACGCCTACATGGACAACGACAATGGAACGATCGTCTGGAAGGGGCCGCTGGTCGTGATGATCAGCAAGTTCAGCGCCAGCGCCAGCGAAATCCTCGCCGGCGCCATCCAGGACTACAAGCGGGGCCTGATCGTCGGGGATCGCACCACCCATGGCAAAGGCACCGTCCAGAGTCTCATGGACCTCGGGGCCCAACTCTTCCAGGGGATCCAGAACGCCCCTTCGCTCGGCGCCTTGAAGATCACCATGCAGCAGTTCTACCGCCCCAGCGGCGAGAGCACGCAGAACCGCGGCGTCGTTTCGGATATCGAACTCCCCTCCCTGACGACGCACTACGATATCGGAGAGGCCGACCTCGACTACGCGGTTCCCTTCGATCGCGTCGACCCCGTGCGACACAGAAATTACGGCCAGGTCAGCGATGCCATCCGCCAGCAGTTGCGGCGGCTCTCTGACAAACGCCGCAGCGATTCCAGCGACTTCCAGAAAGTGCAGCGCAACATTGATCTCTATCTGGCGCAGAAAGACCGAAAGCACATCACCCTCAACGAAGACAAGTTCCGCGCGGAACTGAAGGAACTCGACGCCGACAAAGAGGAACGCAAGGCATTGGAGCAGATCGCCGAAGGAGGCGAGACGGGAATCCAGCGAGAAATGTATCTCGACGAAGTCATGGCGATCACTGTCGACTACCTGCAACTGGTGCTCCTGGCCCAGTCGGGCTAGAAGACCGGGCAGAACACGCGGAGCAGCGCGAAGAGAACCCATTTCCGCTGGATCTTGCCTGCACGAGAAACCGGCCCCCTACCCCCGCCGCAGGCGGGGGTGCCGTCTGCGGCCTATTCGATTTCAATCGGCGGAGGGGGTCGGCATTTCTCGCCGTTGGAGTACAATAGAGCCTTTGAAGCGCCGGTTCTGGGGGGCCAGCGCGGCGATCGATTGCACGCCGGAAGAAGGATCCCCCGCCGGCGGCCGCCAGACTTGAAACGATCTCGGCAAGACGCATTGGCCAGAGCTTTTGCCCAGGGTGCCTGCCATGACTCGCTCGTCCGGCGCGGCGGAAGGTTTTCGTGATCGAATCCTCTGTTGTCCATTGGAATCTCCGTGAGTGGCTTCATCTGGCTGCTTCTTTCCCTGCTGATTCTCACGGTCGTGCTGCACGTGGTCGCGCGCGTGCTCCGCGTGCCGGTCGTGGCGGAATCCTGCCGCCGAGCGGCATGGCTTCCGACCCATTGGCGAGAGCCGCTCGAAGAGGGCAAGGAGGTCCGATTCCAGACGGCCGACGGTGTCTGGCTGAGCGGGACGTATCTCCATCGCCTGACCGAGAGCAGCCGCGGCACGATCCTCTACAGCCACGAGATGAATGGCGACCGCTGGAATGCCTTGCCCTACGTCGAGCATCTCCGCGGCGCGGGCTTCGACGTGTTCACGTTCGACTACCGCAACCACGGGCGGAGCGAATCGGTCTCGGGCGGCGACCCGGCACCGGAGGTTACGCATGCCGACATGGCCGATCTGACCGCCGCCGTGCGGCTGGCGACCCGGCACGCCGACATGGCCGGCCGGCCCGTCGGAGTGATCGGCGTCAGCAAGGGCGCGGCAATCGCGCTACGAACGGCCGCCGAGGAGCCGCTGATTCGCGCCCTGGTCCTCGATAGCATCCAACCGGCGCGGCGGCGCGACCTGCGATCGGCGCGGTTGTTCAACCGTTCCTGGCTCCCCGTGCGGCGATTTGTCCGCCGGCGCGACGATCGGGTCGATTTGGCCCGCGCGGCCCAGCAGCTCCGGGCAGCCACGCTGATCGTGCACGGGCAGGACGACGTCGATGTGCCACTGCAATTCATCCGGAGCATCGCCACGCGAATTCCGTCGGAGTGCCAACTCTGGATCGTCCCGCAGGCTCGCCACGCCGAGGCGATGGACGTGGCCGCGGCGGCCTACAGGACACGGATCGTGGATTTCTTCGCGCGGACGATGCACACCGCGCCCCTGCCGCGGGATGCCGAGCTGCCGCGACTCGCGCCCGCAAAAGCGATCCCCCGGCCACTCCACCTGGCTTCATCGGGCACGGGCCGCAACGCCCCCTGAACGACGCCCGCAGCGCAGTCTCTACCCCCCACCGGCGCCCGCCTCGGGCCGCGCCCCGGCGGCGGCGTTCCCCGGCGTCTCGCCGGGCGCCTCGGCGGTGAACTGGAAGAGCGCCTCCAGCGGCATCTCCGCCGGCACGGCAAGCTTCAGGTCGAAGCGGGCCCCGAACGGAAACACCTGGACCTTCTTGATTCGCACGTCCGGGCCGGCAAGCTGCTTCAGATCGGCTTCCGGGCCGCCAGCCAATGGCGGGCAGAAGGCGACGTGGACGCTGGCAAGCCGCTGACCGGCTCCAAACGCGGTCCGCAACCAGCCCTGAATCCGCTCCGTTCCGTCGGGTTGGCGCAAACGCGTGAGCTGCTGCGTGACGTTCGCCTCCGGGGGAGTCTGGATCGTCCACCCGGCCGCCGACGGCGGGGCGGCGGGCCTGGCCGGCCCCGCCACCCCGGACCGGCCAGCCGAATTCTCCCGCAGAGAACTCGGCCGCCACGCCCATGCTTCCTCGGCCAGGACCGGCGCCCAGAGCAGGAGGATCCCCACAAGTGGGGATTTCGGCAGACTCACCGCGATCGCCGCCGACACCAGTGAAACGGTGACCGCGCCCGAAATCAGCCCGCCGCCGCGTCCGGCGGGGAGCGCGCGCCATGCCAGGCGGACGGCTGCCGCGGCGAATGCCGCCACCAGCCCCAGGAGGGCCAGCCCGGCGGCAGGCAGCGGGCAGGAGAACGCTCCGGCCGCGCGCCGCCAGATCAGAAGAAACGCCGCGCAGCCGAGCAGGGCAACCCAAACCAACAGGGCCGAGCGAAGGAGGAGCCCCACCGCCCTTTCGGTTGAGGGGACCAATCCGTCGATCCCCAACTCAACGCTGGTCGTGGTCGTCATCGCGCTGGATCAGGCTGGTTGCGGGAGCTAGCCGGCGGCGTCGCGAAGTTCGCTCGCCCTGTCCGTGTTCTCCCAGGTGAAAGTCGGCTCGCCGCGGCCGAAGTGACCGCCGGCGGCGGTCGCCAGATAGATCGGCCGCCGCAGCTGGAGGTATTCAATAATTCCCCGCGGAGTCAGCGGAAACAGTTCGCGGACGATCTCGCACAACCGCGCGTCGTCGATCCGGCCCGTCCCGTCGGTGTCGACCAGAACGCTGATCGGATGGGAAACGCCGATCGCGTAGGCCAACTGGACCTCGCAGCGGTCGGCCAGGCCGGCGGCGACCAGGTTCTTGGCCACGTGCCGGGCCATGTAGGTCGCGCTACGATCGACCTTCGTCGGGTCTTTCCCGCTGAACGCCCCACCGCCGTGGCGCGCCCAGCCGCCGTAGGTGTCCACGATGATCTTCCGCCCGGTCAGCCCGCAATCGCCATGCGGGCCGCCGACGACGAACTTCCCCGTCGGATTCACGTAGTACTTGATCTCTCCATTGACCAACTCCGGCGGCAGGCAGGGCTGGATCACGTTGGGAACAACCCAATCCCTGATCTGCGCCTGGGCGACGTCCGGGTGATGCTGGGTCGACAACACGACGGCGTCGATCCGCACCGGCTTTGGGCCGTCGAACTCGACGGTCACCTGGCTCTTGCTGTCCGGGCGGAGCCAGTCGACCAGCCCCTGCCGGCGGACCTCGGTCAGGCGGTTGGTGATCCGATGGGCCAGCGCGATCGGCATCGGCATCAATTCCTGCGTGTGGTTGCAGGCGTAGCCGAACATCAGCCCCTGGTCGCCCGCCCCGACGTCCTTGCCCGATCCGGCGTTCTCGTCGACCCCCTGGGCGATATCCGGGCTCTGCCGGTCGAGGGAGAGCATCACGCTGCACGTATCGGCGTTGATGCCCATCCGATCGTCCGTGTAGCCCACGCGCCGAATCACGTCGCGCACCACGTCGGTGTAGTTGATCATCGCCTTGGTGGTGATCTCGCCCGCGACAATCGCGACCCCCGTCGTGACCATCGTCTCGCAAGCCACGCGGCTGTACCGATCCTGCTCGTAAAGCGCATCGAGCACCCCATCGGATATCTGGTCCGCCAGCTTGTCGGGATGCCCCATGCTGACCGCTTCGCTCGTAAACAGGTACTTACCCTTCGCCACGGAATCCTCCTTTAGGACAGCAAGCTTGCCAACGGCCGCTCAAGTGCGAGGCACAAACGGCCAATTATAGTCCGCCGCCGGAGAGCCGAGCAAGACGCTCGAGGGCGCAGGACGCGGAGCCCCCCGGGGGACAAGGGACAGGCCGGCGGATTGGCCCGTTTCCGCCCGGTTCGCGGCCCTTCGGACGATCGGACCCTCGCGCACGCGGCAGCCGGACTGGTCGGCGCTGCCGCGAGGGTTTAAATTGTCCGCGCCGGCCGCCTTTCCCTCCCTCCGCCAAGCCTCCCCGCAATGCCTGGACAAACGACCGATCAGCCGCCCGCGCCACGAAGCCGGACCCGCCGGATCGGACTTGCCGCGGGCTTCGGCCTTGCCGCGGCGGCCTCGTTGATCGCGTTTCCCGCCGAGATTCCCTGGATGGCCGCCGCCTGGATTGCTTGCCACACGCTCGCCGCCACGCGTCAGCGGCCCGCCTGGCTGCCACTGTTCGCCTGCCTGGCACTCCTGCTCGCCAAGCGGCCCCCCTGGTTCCCCGGGATGCTCCTGCTGATCATCGCCCTCGGTTCGGTCGGCTCCTTCCGCCTCGTCAGAAGGCCGCGGACGGCTCGTCGCAAGCCCGCCGCCGGTCGCATCGCGTTGGCCCTTTTGTGGCTCGCCTGGCTGGCCGCCGCGCTGGATTGGCGCGCCGCGGTGCACGTATCCCGGCAGGCCGCGATCTCCGGCAATCGCCCCATCGTCTGTCTCGGCGACAGCCTGACGGCCAGCGGATATCCGCACGAGCTGGGTCGCATCATCTGCCTGCCGGTCGTCCATCGCGGCGTCGACGGAATCACCACGGGCGACGCGCTGGCGATGCTCCCCGGCATTCTCGAGCTTCGGCCCCAGGCGATCGTCGTTGAACTGGGCGGCCACGATTACCTCCGCGGGCACGGGGAAAAGGCCTGCCGGCGCAACCTGGAGAGGATCATCGAATCCTGCCGCGCGGCCGGGGCGCAGCTTGTGCTGATCGAGATTCCGCGAGGCATCGCCAGCGATCCGTTCCGCGGGCTGGAACGCCGGCTGGCTCGGCGTTTCGACCTGGAGTTGGTTTCCGACGCGAGCCTTCGCGGCTGCGTTCTGCTGAGCCCGTACGCGCCGCCCGGGATGTGGCTGCCGGCAAGCTGGCACTTGAGCGACGATGGCCTGCACCCGAACGATCGCGGCAACGCCCTGCTTGCCCGGAAGGTGCGGGATGCCCTGGTCCGGGTTTTTGGCCGCCCGCTCGGCCGAGGCCCAATCTCCCGTGTTCAAGGATCACACTCCAACGCACCGGGTCTCGGGCCAAACGCCAGGCCCTGACCGCTTCTGGCGATTGGAATTGGAACCTTGCCCCATGCCGGAAATCGCGGCCGCGGACGGATCGACCTTAAGGCCTTGGCGCTCCTTCTGACGCCGGATTCCTGATGAGCCGATCGAGCAGCTCGAACGTCCTGGCCGTCGCCCCCAACTGTTCGGCGACGAGCGTTCTGGCCCGCTCGCCGAGCCGGG
>JAAYCB010000252.1 GCA_012744395.1 Pirellulaceae bacterium | reverse complement strand
GCGAGGCACAGCCGCAGGGCGGTTTCTCGCAGGCCGTCGGGCGCTTGCGGATTCTCGAACAGTTCGGCGCAGAGCGCGGCCGTTTCGATCCGCCGGCCCAGGCGCCAGAGAGCGTGGGCCCGGGCAAGCGCCGCCGCGGCCCGGCAGTCCGGCGGCAGGGCCGCGGCGCTGGCCAGCGACGCGTACCGCCGTTCGGCCGCGGCCCAGTCGGCTTGCAGGGCGGCACTGGCCGCCAAGGCGAAGCCGCGGGCGGCCGCCTCCGGCAGATCGAGACCCGACTGGGCATGGCGGAGGACCACCTCCGGCGGCAGGGCACGATCGAACACGGCCAACTCATCGACGTCCATCTTGAGCGATCCGACCCCCGCGCCGCCGAATCCGACGACGAGCGCCTGTGCGGGAGTGAACTGGCCCGTGTACTGAGTGGAGGCGACCGGCAGCCCGTTCCAGTAGAGCGCCATCACCCGGCCGTCCCAGGTGGCGGCCAGGTGGTGCCAGATTCCGTCCGGCAGGCCGAACGTCCAGTGCGCCGAGATCGAACTGGCCGGCCGGGGGCGGCCGATCTCGAAGCGGACCTCCTTGCCCGGATAGCTGGTCGAGAGCCGCATCCCCTCCCAGTAGCCGTTGCCCAGACAGAGGATCATCCCGTTGGTCTGGCCGTTGCCAAGCTGCACGCCCTGGCCGTGTTTGCGCAGCCAGATCTCGACCGTGAAGGCCCGCTGCGGAGCCTCGAACGGCGCGCCTTCAAACCGGCCGGTGTCGAGCCGCACGGCCTTGCCCCCCGGCGCGCGGCCCTCGACCAGGGCGAGCGGATCGCTGCCGCGGTAGCGGAGCGGCGATTTCTCGCGGCCGAGACTCTCGGCCAGCGGCGACTCGAGCGAGACCGACTCGAACGTGTAGTAGCGGACAAGGCCCGGGGCTTCCTGCATTTCGGCCTGGAAACGCGATGCCTGGTCGCCGGATGCAGCCGTCTGGCCAAGGCAAGCAGCACTGTCCAGGCCGGCCAAGGCGGCCGCCAGAAGGCAACTCCAACGCAGTGTCTTTCCTGTCATAACCACTTTACCTCCGAATAATCGTTGAGGGGGGCAGTCCTGGGGTGCCAAAAAATCCAACGGTCAGCAATCCGTTGCGCTTGCTGGCCTTGCTCGGGCGTTTCTGGTCAGGGGACACCGCTGGCTGTGGCCTTGGGGCGGATGTTTGCGGCGGGGCCTTCTTCGCGCCTTCGGCGTTAACAGAGAACAATCGCGCTTCTGGAACAAGACCGGCAACCGGTTCGCCCTCCGGTTCTTACCGCCCCAGGACTGTCCCAATTTTCGCTCGGCGAACATGGGCCAGTATCGAGGCGGGAACGATCACCTTCCGATGGCATAGAGCCGCTCCATGCTGGCCACGTAGAGCACGCCGCCGGCGGCCGTAGCCGTGCCGTGAACCGGCCCGTCCAACCGGACGGAACCGATCACGCGTTTCTCCCCGCCCGCGGCAAGAATCCAGAAATCGCCCCGCCGCGTTCCGATATAGACTTTGCCGTCGGCCACCAGGGTCGATGCCCAGATGTCGCGGCCGGCCTGGTGGACCCAGCAGGCCTTGCCGGTCGCGGCATCGACACAATGCACCTGGCCGCCGCAGTCGGCCACGTAGACGAGCCCCTGGCTGATCGCCGGCGTCGAGCAGCAATGCGGGCCGAGCGGGTACGACCAGACGAGGTTCGTGGCGGTGATGTCGCCCTCGCCGCCGGCGTCGATGCACTTCAGCCACGCTTGCCGCTTGCCCCACCAGATGTCGCCGCCCACGGTCACGTAGAGGCGCCCCTCGTGAAACACCGGCATGCTCTTGATATTGCTGGGGCTTTCGCGGCGGTTGCGGATGTACTCGTGGACATTCTCCTTGGGCGCCGTCGGGTCGCAATCGAACCGCCAGACGAGGTTCAGCTTGTTGGCCAGGCCATCCGGTGACGCGGTCGCGGCCTGCTCCGCATCCAGGGCGTCGAAGGCATAGACCACACCGTCGCCGCCGCAAAAGAAGACCAGCCGGCGGCCGGCCACGACGCCCAGGGCGGGCGACGACCAGGTGCTGTGGAAAATCCGCGGGCCGATGCCGGCGCCGTCGACGGCCACCAGCCGGCCGCTGGCCTTCTCGACCGCCACGAGGCTCGGCGCCTCCGGCTTGTCGACCCGGTCGTGCCTGCCCGTCAGGCCGTTGCTGGTGTTGGCATAGAGATAGTCGCCGTCGAGGAGGATCGAGGAGTGGGCCGAATCGTGGGGCCGCACGCCGGCGGCGGACCGCAGGTCCAAGAGCCAGAGGATGTCGGCGTCGAGCGGGCCGGGTTCCATCGCCGGCTGATCGCCGGGCGCCGAGTGGCGGCCCTCCTCCTGAAACGGACCGTCGTTGCCGTCGGCCATTCCGTCGAGGTCGAGGCAGACGACTTCGTCGCGGTTGGTCACCGTGTAGACGCGGTCTCCCTCGACGGTGGCCGGCGAGCAGATGCCCGCACGAGGCCAGTCGAGATAGATGTCGCCCTCCAGTTTGGGCACGACGAGCTGCCAGACCAGGCGGCCGTCGGCCTGGTCGAAGCACATCATCACGCCCCGGTCGCCCTGGTGGCGCGGATCGCGCGGCGCGTTGTTGTTGGTGCCGATCAGGACCTTTCCGCCGGAGATCACCGGCGTCGAGTAGGTCTGCGACCCGAGGGGGACCGACCACTGGATGTTCAGGCCGCTGGACGGATCGAAACGGTCCGCCAGGCCGGTCTCCGCAGAGACCATGTTCCGCGAGAACCGCTCGCCCCATTGGGGCTGATCGCCGGCCGGAGAACCCGGCGGCGGCAACCAGGCGAAAACCGCGGCCGTAAGGAGAATCGCGAGCGATCGATGAGCCATGAGTTCAATCCTATTGCGTTCGGCGATGGTTCGGTCCCCCCGATCTTAAACGGTCCCCGGCCGGTTGTCATCTCACCGGCGATCGCCGTGCTGGCTTGCCCCGCGGTTGCGGCACCATCCCCCCCAACCGATCGCCGCGCGGGGGCGCCCCCGGGACGAGCCCCCCGAATGGCGATCGGCGGGGATTCTCCTGGCGGTTCCGGTTGCCGGCAAGAGGCCATTGCCTGCCGCGTTTAGGCAGGTTATACCAATGGGGCCGGCTTGACGTTATGGTTTTGCCGACGCGGCTCGGCCGGTCGCCGCCTCGGCCGAAGTTTCCCACGCTCCGAGGTTCTCACCATGACTCGACTTGTCCCCTATCGCATCGCCTTAGCCTCGATTGGGCTGGCCTTGGTGTTCTGCGGCCAGGCCAGCGCGCAAGCGGTCGCCGAGAAAGTCAAACGACCCGACGTGATCTTCGTGCCCACGCCGGATGATGTCGTGGCCAAGATGCTGGAAATGGCCGACGTGAAGAAGACGGACGTGCTCTACGACCTCGGCTGCGGCGACGGCCGCATCGTGGTCGCCGCGGCCAAGAAGATCGGCTGCAAGGCCAAGGGGTTCGACGTGGACCCCCAGCGAATCAAGGAATCGCTGGAAAACGTCAGGAAGAACAAGATCGAGCATCTCGTCAAGATCGAACAGAAAGACATCTTCACGCTCGACCTGCGCCCCGCCAATGTCGTCACGCTCTATCTGCTCCCCAGCCTGAACGTGAAGCTCATCCCTCAGCTGGAGAAACTCAAGCCGGGGTCGCGGATCGTCTCGCACGATTTCGACATGAGAGGCGTCATACCGGACCGGGAAGAGAAATTCAAGGACAAGGACGGCAACTCGCACACCGTCTATTTGTGGACGACTCCGCTGAAAAAGGAGTCGTCGGCAAAACGCGGCACGAGCGGAACGTAGATCGGCGGTGACTGGCGAGCGCTGCGCCCCATATGGCGCCAAGCCCGGCCTCGTTCCCGCCGCAGACCTCGTTCCCAAGCTCCAGTTGGGGAGCCAGGGTAACGTTGTATTTCGGGCCGCGCGGACTGGGGCCGACGCCCGGCGTCACGCCGGTTTGCCGATCGCCAGGGCGACTTCCCCGACACGGCGGCCGAGGTCCTCCGCGGCGGCGCGGTTGGTCTGCTCCTCCACGCCCCCTTCGGCGTTTGCCCAGAGGCAAGCGCCGAAGCGGGTTGTCTTGCGCCCCGCGCCGACGACAACCATCTCGTGGGCATGGAGGGTCGCCTGGACCGACATGATCGTGACCTCCTGGCCGCCGTTCCGCGCCGCGCCGACCGCCAGGACTCCCCCCACGACGTTGCTCAACGTGCATTCCTTGTGGAACACGCCGAGCCGCTCGATGAAGTCCTTGCAGACCGACGACATGCTGGAGTAGTAGACCGGCGTGCCGATGATCAGGCCGGCGACTTGCGGATCGGCGAGCTTCTCCGCGATGGGGAGAAAATCGTCGGTCTGGCCGGGAGGCACTTCCAGGCCGGCCGCCACTTGGGCCTGCAATTGTTTGCCGGCCAGGTCGATCAGTTCGATCTCGATCCTCTCCGGGGCAACCGCCTTGGCCGCCTCGAGGGCGATCTTCAGGCCGCCGGCCGTGGTCGCCCCTGCGCGGCGGCTACAGCTGACGGCGATGATCTTCAACTTCTTCCGCGCCTCGGCCGCTTGGGCTTGCCCCTCGGCGCCGCCAAGCAGCATCCCGCCCGCCGCGGCGCCGGCCGCTCCGATGAATCTCCGCCGTGTCACGCTGTCGCTCATGCTTCGTTCTCCCAAGGAATCGCACAAAGTCGCAATAAGGCTACTGCAAGAGCGCCGCGATCTCTTCGACCGTGGCGATCCTGCCCTGGATCGTCAATTTCCCGTCGACAACCAGGGCCGGCGTCATCATCGCGCCGAACTGGAGAATCTCGTCGATCTGGCTGACCTCGACGACCTGGCAATCGACTCCTGCCGACGCGGCCGCCGCCTGGGCGTTGTTCTTCAGCTGCAGGCACCGCGGGCAGCCGGCGCCGAGTACGTGGATCACGTTCATCTGCGAGAGCCTTTCTGCTGTTGGAATTCTCGAGCCTCCGGCCGCGGTCCGTCGGCCAGCTCGGCATGTTGCCCGCTCACCATTGCCCCGCGGTCGTCGGTCACGGAGAGATAGCAGACCAGGGGGCGCTCGGCCGGCAACCGGGCGGTGATCGCGCCGCCGGCGAACTCGGCCTCGGTCGCCTGCCACGTGCGCTGCTGCCAGGGGCCGCCGTCGGCCGTCCAGTGGAGTTGCGCCCGAGCGATGGCCGTCTCGGTTTTTACGACGGACCGGGCATGACCATTTTCGATCACCAGCGGCCCGAGACGCGGCAAGGGGACGCCCCCCTTGAGGACGCTATCGACGAACAGTCCGATCTCTTTCGGCGCCCAGCCGTCCGTGTGGCTGTGCCGCATCGCCGGTTCGATCCGCAGGTCGATCTCGACGGGCACGGCCCGGTAGCTCTTCTGGTAGCTGTCGAGCGGATAGGCGAAGTCGTTCGTGCCGTTGACGAAGAACATCCGGCACGACACGCCGGGCAGGTAGCGCGACGGGTCGAAGAAGGCCACCCAGCGCTCGCGGATCTCGGGCGACATCTTCGCAAACTCGTTCAACCAGGCGCTGTTGTCGTGCAGGAACCCGCACCCGTAGACGGGCACGGCCGCTTGCAGCCGATCGTCCACTCCGGCGACGATCGAGGTCAGGTAGCCGCCCCAGCTGATCCCGGTGATGCCGATCCGCCGCGGATCGACCTCCTCGAACGACGCCAGCAGCGAATGCCCCCGAACGACGTTGGCCACGGCGTGGTAGGTCCACATCGTGTCGACCGTTTCCGGCGTGAAGTCGTGGAACTTCTCCGGATGACCCTGGCCCGGGCCGCCGTCGCCGAGCGGCTTGCGGCCGGGTCCGCATCCGGCCAGGTCCATGGCCAGGGCGGCGTAGCCTCGCTTGGCCCAGAGTCCGGCCCACTCGGCAAAGGCCGTGCCGCCGCCGCCGTGCACGAGCACCATCCCCGGCGCACGCTCCCGCGCTTCGTCGGGCCGGGCGTAATAGGCGAAGACCCGCGTCGGCCTACCCAGATACGGCTGGCCCTCGTAATAGACCTCCCGCACCAGCCCGTCGCGCTCGCCCCAGGTATAGCCGGGCACGGTCTTCAGGTGCTCCATGTCCCAGGGACCGGTCGCCCGCTCGGCCCCGCCAAGATTCGCAACCAGGAGCAGAACAGCGCTCAGCGCAAGCGAGCCGATGGAAGTCCAACGCGGCGACGCGGCGATCCGGTGCATAGCGAGCCTCGGCAATTCTCTGATGTCGCGGAATCAACGCCTGAAGGGGCCCCTCCCAAGTCTCGCGGTAAGCTTAACAGATGGGACCGTGCGGTGGAATGGCGGCGGCTCGTCCGGATCGGCGTGTGTGGTGGCCGATGTGCGTTCCGGCCAGGCATGGGCCTCGCGGCTGCGATTCTGGTTCCACCCAGGGACGCGACACGCACCGGCCGACGCGAATCGAGCAGGGCGCCTGGCGGTTGTCCGGCGCGCGCTGGAGATGGACCTGCCCGGCCGGGGCCGAGGGTGGCGTCGTCATCCTGGATTCGGCCGATCCGGGTCTCGATTCCGCCCAGAAGCTGCTCGTCGGGCGGTTCGTCGGGGCGTTTGGTCCGCCGCGCCTTGTTGACAGACGGCGGCGCCGCAGAGGATAATTCGGGGGCTTTTCACGCGTCGCTGAGGCCCGCCAAGCGGTCTGCCCCCGGTTTCCCTCGCCATGCCGCAACACGACACGTCAAGACCGTTCCAGCGAACAGGCCTCGCGGTTGCGGCGGCCCTGTTTGTCATGGCGTTGCTGCTCGTCTCGAATCCGCTGCGGTTTCGCAGTCCGGTCGCTCCGCCGGTGCCGGTAGCCGCCTGGGCCACGGACACCAGCCCCGTCCGGCGGCCGAAGATGAGGCCGGACTACGAGGTGGCTCCGTTTACGTTCGAGTGCAACGCCTGCCACCGGATCATCCCGCCGCCGGCCAACACGCACGTCCGCACGGCGACGCAGCACCGCGAGGTGGTCTTAAAGCACGGGATCAACACGTGGTGCTTGAACTGCCATCACCCGCAGAATCGCAACGTGCTGGTCAATGACCGGGGCGAGGAGATTCCCTGGGAGCAGCCGCAGCGGCTCTGCGCCAAGTGCCACGGGCCGGTCTATCGCGACTGGCTGCACGGCGCGCACGGGCGGACCAACGGGTATTGGGACACCTCGCGCGGCGAGCAGAGCCGGCGAAAGTGCATCGAGTGCCACGATCCGCACCAGCCGCCGTTTCCGCCGATGCGGCCGGCGCCGGGGCCGGAGACGCTGCGGATGGGGCCGCAGGGGCCGGGCGGACACGGCGAGGTCCGCAATCCGCTGCGCGTCGCCGGCCACGGAGAGGACGCGGCGGCCGGCGATTTCGAGCCGGAGGAGGGCAACTGAGCGATGGGCGACTCCCGGGAGCAAGACAGCGCTGCTGCGGCCGCGCGGAATTCAGCCGAGTTGACGCGGCGAGGTTTCCTCTCCCACGGCGTGGTGGCCCTGGCGGGCACGTCGGCCGTGGCCGCCGCGCTGGCGCCGCTGGCCGACCTGAATCGCGACGACATCCCGACGATCGCGGAGTTCCTCCAGAAGCACTACAAGGAGATGACCGCCGAGGACAAGCAGCGGGTCTTCGCCCGGATCGCCAAGGCGGTCGAGTCGCGCTACCAGGTCAAGACGAAGCTCGCCGATCCGCCGCCGCTGGACGGCGTCGAATTCGTCTACGGTTTGAACCTCAGCCGCTGCATCGGCTGCCGCAAGTGCGTGCATGCCTGCGTCGAGGAGAACAACCAGTCGCGGGCGCCGGAAATCCAGTACATCCGCGTGCTTGAGATGCAGAAGGGGAGCATCGACGTGGAGACTTCCGACCACCATTACGATCCGCCCCTGGTGCCCGACAGCGCGAAGTATTACATGCCGGTCCAATGCCACCAGTGCGCCGACCCGCCGTGCGTCAAGGTCTGCCCGGTCGAGGCGACCTGGCAGGAGCCCGACGGGATCACGGTGATCGACTACGATTGGTGCATCGGCTGCCGTTATTGCGAGGCGGCCTGCCCCTATTGGGCCCGGCGGTTCAACTTCGCCGAGCCGCAGATCGCTCCGGACCAGATCAATCCGGATATCGCGTATCTTTCCAACCGGCCGCGCGCGAAGGGGGTGATGGAGAAATGCACCTACTGCCTGCATCGGACGCGGGTCGGCCGCATGCCGGCGTGCCTGGAGGTCTGCCCGACCGGCTCGCGGAAGTTCGGCAACGTGCTCGATCCGGAGAGTGAAGTCGCGTATATCCTGCGGCACAAGCGGGTCTACGTGTTCAAGGAGGACGTGGGCACGATTCCGCGGTTCTTCTACTATTTCGACGAGCGCGGCAGCCGCTACAGCGAACCGATCGCGCCGGCCGACACGGGGGGAAGCGGATGAAGAAATACGCGGCCTTCCTCTGGGACTGCTTCCGGCTGAGCTTCGTCGGCGATTGGCGGTATCACCTCTGGATGACGATCCTCACGCTGGTGAGCCTCGCGGGGCTGAACGCCTATTGCCACCAGCTGGTCCACGGGCTGGTCGCCACGGGGATGACGGACCAGGTTTCCTGGGGGCTGTACATCGCCAATTTCACCTACCTGGTGGGACTGGCCGCCGCCGCGGCGATGCTCGTGATCCCCGTCTACGTCTACCGCAACATGCACCTCCACGACGTGGTGATCTTCGGCGAGCTGCTGGCCGTGGCGGTGATCGTGATGTGCCTGTTGTTCGTGATGGTCGACCTGGGCCGGCCGGACCGGTTCATGCACCTGTTGTGGCGGTTCAATTTCCCGATCTCGATGCTCACCTGGGACGTGATCGCGTTGAACGGCTACCTGCTGCTGAATTTGCACATCTGCGGCTACCTGATCTACTGCGCGTATTGCGGCCGCCGGCCGTCGCCGGTGTTCTATGTCCCGTTCGTGTTCATCGCCATCGTCTGGGCGATCAGCATCCACACGGTGACGGCTTTCTTGTACGTGGGTCTGGGCGGGCGGCCGTTCTGGAACTCGGCGATCATTGCCCCGCGGTTTCTGGCCAGCGCGTTCGCGGCCGGCCCGGCGTTTATTATCCTCACGCTCCAGATCGTGCGGCGGTTCACGCGGCACCGGGTGGCCGACGACGCCCTGCTCGCGCTGCGGCGGATCGTCCAGGTGGCGATGATCATCAACATTTTTCTGCTGATTTGCGAGGTGTTCACGGAGTTCTACACCGACTCGGCCCACGTGGCCTCGGCGGAATACCTGTATTTCGGGCTCCGCGGGCGCCACGGGCTGGTCCCGTGGATCTGGACGGCGATCGGGATGAACCTGGTTGCCACGCTGCTGCTGGTTTTGCCGGCCTCGCGGGGATTGCGGGTGCTCAACCTGGCCTGCATCCTGGCAATTGCCGCGATCTGGATCGAGAAGGGGATGGGGCTGATCGTGCCGGCGTTCGTCCCCACGCCGCTGGGAGAGATTGTCGAGTATCATCCCACGGTCCACGAGATCGTCGTGGGCGCGGGGATTTGGGCCTTCGGGCTGCTGCTGTACACGATCTTCGTCCGCGTTTCCGTGCCGGTTCTGGCGGGCGAATTAACCTATGACAAACGCGTCGGAGAATCCGTTCCGATGGGCCTGGCGAAGGAGTGAGACTGCCATGAGACGCAGGGTGACGATCCGTCGACGAACCTGGTTGCTTGCCGGCCTGTTGCTGCTTGCGCTGTCCCCGGCGCGGGGCGCGCTGGCCCAGGCGTGGGGCCTGCCGGAGATGTCCGGGGAGACCAAGGCCTGCATCGAGTGCCACAAGATCGAAAACGCGCCGATCTACCAGCAGTGGGGCGCGAGCAAGCACTACCGGGCGAACGTGGGGTGCTACGAGTGCCACGCCGCCGCCGAGGGGGAGCCCGACGCCTTCCAGCACGAAGGCCAGTGGATCGCGACGATTGTCTCGCCCAAGGACTGCGCTCGCTGCCACGCCCGGGAAGCGGCGGAATTCGGCCAGTCGCACCATTCCAAGGGCGCGCGGATTCTCGGCTCGCTGGACAACGTGCTGGCCGAGGTCGTGGAGGGGAACAGCGGCCTGATCACCCCGGCGTTCCAGCAGGGCACAAGCGCGGCGGCCGTCAGCGGGTGCTGGCAGTGCCACGGCAGCCAGATCAAGGTGCTTTCCGGCGGCAAGCTCGACCCGGCGACCTGGCCGAACACCGGCATCGGGCGGATCAATCCCGACCAGTCGGAGGGCTCCTGCGCGGCCTGCCATAGCCGGCATTCGTTCTCGTCCTACCAGGCCCGGCATCCCGACAACTGCGGCAAGTGCCACATGGGGCCCGACCACCCGCAGATGGAAATCTACTACGAATCGAAGCACGGGATCGCGTTCCGGGCGTTCCGCGACAAGCTCAACATGGATTCGGCCAAGTGGGTCGTGGGGGAAGACTACCACCTGGCGCCGACCTGCGCCACCTGCCACATGAGCGCTGCGCCGGCCAAACGGGCCACCAAGGACCGTGCGGCAACCGCCGGCATGCCGCTGACCCACGACGTGGGGATGAGGATCAGTTGGAACAACCGCCCGGCGGTCTCGATCCGCCCCGAGGTGAGCGACAAGAAGATGGGGCTGCCCGGCGCGGCCGTCAACTGGCAGACCCGCCGCGACAACATGAAGAACGTCTGCATCAACTGCCACGAGCAGCAGTGGATCGACAATTTCTACGTCCAGTACGACGGCCTCATCGATCTATATCACAACAAGTTCGCCGAACCGGGCCAGGAGTTGTACAACCTGGCCAAGCCGCTGCTGCGGCCGGTCGAGTTCTCCAATCCGCTCGACTTTGTCTGGTACGAAATCTGGCACCACGAGGGCCGCCGCGCACGGCACGGCGCCTCGATGATGGGTCCGGACTACACGCACTGGCACGGGACCTATGAGGTTGCCAAGCACTTCTACTCGGAAATGGTTCCGGAGCTTGAGCATCTGATCTCCGCCGGCCGGGCGTCGGGCGAGGCGGGCAAGTCGACCGCCGCCGACGCCTTGGAGAAGAAGCTGGCCGAGGTCCTCGGCTCGCCCAACCACCGCTGGTATCTCAACCAGATGGACCCGGCGGAGAAGGCCGAGCGGGCACGGCGGCAGGCCGAATTCCAGCAGCGATACAGCAAGTAGGGGTGGTCCAACGCGGGCCATCCCCGCAGAAGCGCCGCACCGCCGCCACGATCTCCATCCCGATCAACGTCCGAATCGCCGCGGCGGCGAGCGGCGGGCCACCGCGGCACGGTGTACAAGGGTCAAAAGCCATGGCAGGCCCCGGCGGAAAGCTCGGCGCGCTGCGGAAGATCGCTGCAAGGCTCCGCCAAGGCCATGCGGCCGAACCGCTGCGCGGCCAATTTCACCAGGCCATGCCCGACGCATCTCGCACCGTCGCCGGGCCGCTGCTGTTGGAACTGGTGGCCGAAGGGTTCGCCCGGCCGCAGATCGAGCAGCTCCTGCGGTGGTGCGAGCAGGCCGGCGGCGAGCGGCCGCGCGCTGTCCAGTCCGAGTTTGCCCCGGGGCACCCCCTCGACACGTTCCGATTGGAGAACGCGGCGATTGGGGACCGCGCAGGCCGGTTGCGGGCCGCCCTGCCGGGGGCTCCCGACTCCGCCGCGGCTATTCAAGCGGCATGCCGCCTCGCCGGCGAGTTGGCGCTGGTCGACAACCACTACCGGCGGCAGGAATTCCTGCTGTTCACGCGGCTTGAGCTTCACGGACTGATCCGCCCCGGGCGGATCCTCTGGGCGGCACACGACGAGGTCCGCCAATGGATCAAGTACTTGAATCTGCAAACGGGGCGCGATGATTTCGGGCCGGAGAAGTTGGCCCAGCTCTCCGATCCGGTGGTCAGACCGCTGCTGGAGGACCTCGAAACGATCATCTTCCTGGAAGAGGAGGTTCTTCTGCCGCTGGCGATGGAGGTGTTTGACGCAGAAGACTGGGACACAATCTGGCGCTATTCCGACCAGATCGGCTGGTGCCTGGTGGAGCCTCGGCGGGGATACGAGCCGGCGCCGCTGGCGGGCGTCGAGCCGCCGGCGGCCAGCCAGCCGCTGCCGACCGGCGCGCTGGCATGGGACGAGGTTGTCCGCATACACGCTCAACTGCCGGTCGACCTGACGCTGGTCGACGCGGAGGATCGCGTCCGTTATTTCTCCGAGGGGACGCGGCCGGCGTTCTACCGCAGCGGGGCGATTCTCGGCCGCGACGTCCATTGCTGCCATCCGCCCCGCAGCGTACACTACGTCCAGCAGGCGATCGAGGACTTCCGAGCCGGCCGGGCAACGTCGGCCCAGTTCTGGAGATGGATGGGAGATCGGCTGATCCATATCCGCTTCGTCGCCCTCCGCGACGCGGCCGGGCGCTATTGCGGCACGCTCGAGGTGGTTCAAGACATCACCCCGCTGCGCGCCCTGGAGGGAGAGCAGCTCGATTTGAAGTACGACCCGCAGTTGGCGTTTCGCGAGGGACCGACTCGGTGACGACACTTTCGGCGGCCGTTCTCCTGTTCCTTGTGCTCGACCCGGTGGGCAATATGCCCGTGTTCTTGAGCCTGTTGTCGGGTTTTGAGCCGCGCCGCGCCAGGCTCGTAGTTGTCCGAGAGCTGCTGATTGCCCTGGGCGTGTTGATTGTCTTCCTGTTTTTCGGGCGCTACATCCTCGCCGTGCTCCAGATCACCGAACCGGCGCTGAGCATCGCCGGGGGGATGATTCTGTTTCTGATCGCACTGAAGATGATCTTCGCCGACGCCGGCGAGATCTTCAGCGGCTCCCCGGAAGGCGAACCGTTCATCGTGCCGCTGGCGATTCCGCTGATTGCCGGACCGTCGGCCATGGCAACCGTCCTGCTGCTGATGGCCCGGCAGCCGGGCAAATGGCCGCATTGGCTCCTGGCGCTGTTCTGCGCGTGGCTGGCCTCGGGGGTCATCCTCTACTTCGCAAGCTCCGTCGAGCGCTTCCTTGGCAGGCGCGGCACGCTCGCCGTCGAGCGGCTCTCGGGGATGCTGCTGACGACCGTGGCGGTGCAGATGTTCCTGACCGGAGTCCGACAGTTTGTTTCCATCAAGTGAGACATCCGCCTTCAGCGGGGACGTTTCGGACAACCACGTTGCTTGTTAACCCGGGTGATTCATGAGCCGACGTTAACGCGAAGCGCAAGCGAAAGCGGCTGATCCGCGATTGGCCTCGCTTACGCGT
>JAAYCB010000251.1 GCA_012744395.1 Pirellulaceae bacterium | reverse complement strand
TACTGGGCCAAGGACGTGGCGCGGTGGCAACAGGCCTGACCCGAACAAAGGGGGGCGCGGGCGGCGCGGTGGCGACTGGTCGATTCTGGTTCGGCTCTTGTTGCCCGACGGTTGACTTCTGGCGGCACTGAACGCCGCCGGGGCTGTTGGCGGCTGAGGTTTTCACCGCCGCGGGCGTCTCTGTTCGATGGACCCGCGAGGAGCCGAGGCCCGCGATTCCCCGGCATCAGAACCGCCGGGCGGCGGCTGGCATCCCCCGCCGCTCTCGGATACCATGGGGCGGTTGTTGTTCGGAGCGTACCCGGGCGACGCCCCAAGGGGAATTCGAGAGCTGAAGGAGAAAATGGTGACAAAGCGACGGCAATCGGGCGGGCAGGCAACGAGGCGTCATTTTCTCGGCACCGCGGCCGCACTGTCCGCCTTCTCGATTCTGCCCCGGCGCCTGCTGGCGGGCTCGGGCGAGCAGCCGCCGAGCGACAAGCTCAACATCGGATGCGTCGGCGTCGGCGGGATGCAGGGAGCCGGCGACGTGCGCAACGTCAGCAGCGAGAACATCTACGCGATCTGCGACGTGGACGAGAACTTTCTGAACAAGGCAGCCGAGGCCTACCCGAGTGCCGGGAAGTACAGGGATTTTCGCCGCATGCTCGACAAGGAGGCGAAGCGTCTCGACGCGGTGACGATCACGATACCCGACCACATGCACGCCTCCGTGGCACTGTGGGCGATGGAGCGGGGCCTGGCCGTTCACTGCCAGAAGCCGTTGACCCAGAGCGTCTGGGAGGCCCGCCTGTTGACCAAGGCCGCCGAGAAATACAAGGTGCCCACGCAGATGGGCAACCAGGGGTATTCGTCGGAGGCGACGCGGATCGCATGCGAAATCATCTGGAGCGGCCAGCTCGGCGAGATAACCGAAGTCCATTCGATGAGCGGCGGCGGCTTTGCACGCGGCATCAAGGAGTGGCCGCCTGTCGAGGAAATCCCCAAGACGCTGGACTGGGACCTCTGGACGGGCCGTGCCCCGGAACACACGTACAGCTCGAAAATCCATCCCTGGAACTGGCGCGGATTCCTCGACTACGGCACGCAGATGATCGGCGACTGGGGCATCCATATGCTCGGTCCCGCCAACTGGGCGCTGCAACTCGGCAGCCCGACCAGCGTCGAGTGCACGGCCGTCGACGAGGTCAACCCCGTCACCTACCCGCACTACGCCTGCAAGTTCGAGTTCCCCGAACGGGCCAGCAAGTACGTGCCGTCGGGGAAAATGCCCCCCTTGACCCTCTACTGGTATGAAGGCAAGATGACCAGCAGGTTCCAACCGCCAGGGGGGCTGACCGCGGCGGACGTCAAGTCCTTCAATGAGATCTTCGTCGGCACGAAGGGCTGCATGGGCACGAGCGGTCGCGGAGAAAGCGTCCGCCTGATTCCCGAAGCCAGGATGAAGGACTTCACCAAGCCGCCGCGGATCATCAAGCGTTCTCCCGGGCACTTCAAGGACTGGATCCAATCCTGCAAGGGAGGCGCGCCGGCCTGCTCCAACTTCAGCATCGCCGGACCCTACACGGAATGGATGCTGCTCGGCGCCATTTGCTGGCGGTTCCCCAATGAAAAACTGCTCTGGGACGGCGGCAATCTCCGCTTCACGAACAACGAGAAGGCCAACGAGTACATCAAGCCCTATTTCCGCAAGGGCTGGGAACTCGAGGATCTCACCTGAGGGCCGCTTGCCGCGCTGCCGGGATGCAAGCGGCCGAGCGGCGCGTTTGCTCTCCGCCGACGCGGGCGCCGTCAGGGACGGATCGCCAACCGGAAGGTGTCGATCGCGGTCGACGCGTCGGGCACCGGGGCCCCGGCGGCCCAATGAATCCCGTTGACCACCAGGCGCATGATCTGGGGCACGGCGAAGTCCTGCGGATGGCCCAGCGTGGTGGCGAAGACCCGGGCGCCGTAGCGGTTCTGCCACGTCCAGGCGACGATATCGGACTCGGTCCTGGCCACCAGCCGGATGCGGAACCGATCGTTCACCACTTGCTCTCGGGGCGCTTCACCACGGCCGATCACCAGCAACACGCAGCCGGGCTCCAGGTCAACGATGTAGAGCTGGCCCGGCGAGCTGAACGGCTGGTCGTCGAGGCCGCTGAGGATCGGGTGGGCCTTGGCCTGCTCGAACCGCCGGCACTCGGTCGGGGTCTGCATGTGGCGCAAGTAATGCGTTCCCAGAACGCCGCGCCCGAAGTCCTCGTTCCAGGCCGCGCGGGGATGCTCGGCCGGGTAGCGGAACGCGTGCGTGCTCGTGCGGAGTCCGATCACCGGTCTGCCCGACGCCAGGTAGCGCTGCAAATGGCCGAACTGCGCGTCGTCCAAAGCGAGGAAACGCAGAAAGAACACGGCGGCGTCCGCCTGTCGTCAAGACCGTCGGTCATCAACTCAGCCCGCGGGGATCATCCACGGGAGCAGGTAGGCCTGGACCAGGGTCAACAGCCCCACGAGCGCGGCCAGAACGAGGCTGTGCCAGAAGACGAACCGGAGGATCGCCCCTTCCCCACCCGGCTGATCCGTGGCCACCGCCGCGACGACGATGCTCTGCGCGTCGATCATCTTGCCCATCACGCCGCCCGTGCTGTTCGAGGCCACGATCAGCACGGGATTCAGGCCCAGCTGTTCCGCCGTGATCCGCTGGAGGCTGCCGAAGAGGGCGTTGGACGACGTGTCGGACCCGGTCAAGGCGACGCCCAGCCAGCCCAGCATCGGGGCGCAGAACGGATAGAGCCAGCCCGACTTGGTGAACGCCAGGCCGAGGGTCGCGTCGGCCCCGCTGTATTTTGTCGTGAATGCCAAGGCGAGCATGCAGGCGATCGTGAAGACGGCCCAGCGGACCTTGTACAGCGTGTCGGCGAACTGGAGAAGAAACGGCCGGACGCCGATCCTCAGCCAGAACGCCGACAGCAGCGCGGCCAGGAAGATGCCCGTGCCCGTCGCCGACAGCCAGTTGAGCTGGTAGACGGCCTCTTCGGGCTTCCCCGCTCGGTCGGACCCTTCGGGCACGGGCACGACCGGGGCGGCGCGGTAGACCAGGTTGTGCAGATGGGGGACCTCCAGCGAGCGGCGGCTGATCCCGGCGAGGAAGTTGGGCGACTCCTTCGTGCCGCCGTTCAGCGCCGTCTTGAACACGGGCAGGCCCCAGCAAAAGATCATCAGCGAGAGGACGACCCACGGCGTCCAAGCGTAGGCCACCTGCCGGGCGGTGAGCGGCGGTGCGTCCTCGGTCCGCGCTTCGGCCGGCGGCTCCTCCGCGCCGGGGCCGTCGAAGCGCCAGACCTGTTTCGGCTGCCAGAATTGCAGGAAGATGGCCAGGGCGATCATCGAGCCGACCCCGCCGGTCACGTCGACCAGGCTCGGGCCGTGGAAGTTTGACGTGGCGAACTGGATCGTTGCGAAGCTCCCGCCGCAGACGAGGACCGCCGGCCAGCAGCCCTTGACGCCCTTCCAACCCGACATCACGAACACCAACCAGGCGGGAATCATCAACGAGAAGAGCGGCAACTGGCGGCCGGCCATTTGCGACAGCGCCATCTCGTCGATCCCCGACACTTGGGCGAGCGTGATGATCGGCGTGCCCAGGGCCCCGAAGGCGACCGGCGAGGTGTTGGCGATCAGGGCCAGCCCGGCGGCATACAGCGGCCGGAACCCCAGCCCGATCAGCAGGGCGGCGGAGATCGCCACGGGCGTTCCAAAACCTGCCGCCCCTTCCAGAAACGTGCCGAAGGAGAAGGCGATCAGCAGCGCCTGCATCCGCCGGTCGGGCGAGATCGCCGCCACGGAACGCTTGACCACGTCGAACTGCCCCGAGCGGACCGTGAGGTGATAGAGGAACACGGCCGAGAAGACGATCCAGCCGATCGGCAGCAATCCGAAGCAGGCTCCATAGCCCGCCGCCGCCAGGGCCGCATCGGCCGGCATCCGGTAGACGGCCACGGCGACCAGCAGCGCCGAGCCCAATCCGGCCAGCGCGGCCTTCGGGGCCGATGCGCCCGCAACCAACAGCCCCAGCAGCAGGACGATCGGAACACCGGCAACCAAGGGCGACAAAACCGGACCCAACGGGCCGTAAACCTGCACCCACTCCGAGATCATTGCAGTCCTCCTTTGTTGGTGTCGGGGCGGATTATAGCACGCGGGGGGGGCGGGTTATAGGGTGCGGGGCAGGGGTGGTGGTTATCGAGCCACTTCTGACTGGGGCCCGCGGCCGATCTCTTGCGGCGGCTTTCTCCCCCGGCCACAATAGGAGCGTCAAGGCCCCGTCAGACAGCCGGGCGGGACGACAGCCAGGTCATCCAGATTCCGCGGAGGTAAGAAGCATGCGCCATTCATCGTGTCAGCCTGCCCAGAACGCCGGAAACAGGCTTAGCCGGAGGCGGTTCGTCAAGCTGGCAGCCGCCGGCGCATCGAGCCTTG
Source organism: Pirellulaceae bacterium (assembly GCA_012744395.1). Lineage (GTDB taxonomy): Bacteria > Planctomycetota > Planctomycetia > Pirellulales > Thermoguttaceae > JAAYCB01. The sequence goes on along the minus strand of JAAYCB010000251.1, from coordinate 35,984 downwards.
TCGCCTTGCCGGGTTTTCTCCGGGCGCAGAATCCCAACGGCAAGCTCAACATCGCGATCATTGCCGCCGGCGGCCGGGGCGCCGGCAACACCGGCGGAGTCCGTTCCGAAAACATCGTCGCGCTGTGCGACGTCTACGAGCCAAGACTCAAGCAGGCGGCGGAAAAATACCCCCAGGCCAAGTGCTTCAAGGATTTCCGCAAGATCTTCGACCGGCCGGACGACTTCGACGCCGTGGTGGTCAGCACCTGCGAGCACTCGCACGCGATTGCCACGATGATGGCCCTGAAGGCCAAGAAGCACGTCTACTGCGAGAAGCCGCTGACGCACGATGTCTGGGAAGCCCGGCAAATCCGGCTGGCGGCGGCCGAGGCCGGCGTGACCACGCAGATGGGCATCCAGATCCACGCCGGCGAGAATTACCGCCGCGTCGTCGAGTTGATTCAGACCGGGGCGATCGGCGCGGTCTCCGAGGTCCACGTCTGGGTCTCCCGCGCCTGGGGATGGCAGAGCAAGGAAGCGGCCGAGCGAAATCGCGACATCGTCTATGCCACGGAGCGGCCCACTGGGTCGACACCGATCCCCGAGGGGCTGGATTGGGACCTCTGGCTCGGTCCGGCGCCCTACCGGCCGTTCCACGAGGTCTACTTCCCGGGGCCGAAGTGGTACCGCTGGTGGGATTTCGGCAACGGCACGATGAGCGACCTGGGCAGCCACTTCAACGACCTGCCATTCTGGGCGCTGAAGCTCCAGTACCCGCTGACGGTCGAGGGGAGCGGCCCGCCGCCGCATCCGGAGATCGCCCCCGCGTCGATGAAGGCGGTCTACGAGTACGGCCCGCGGGGCGATCTGCCGCCGGTGCGGATGACCTGGTACCAGGGCGAAGAGAAACCGGAAATCTGGACAGCGAAGGGCATCCCGCAGTGGGGCAGCGGGCACTTGTTCATTGGCGACAAGGGGATGCTGCTGTCGGACTACGGCAAGTACGTGCTCTTGCCGGAAGCGCAGTATGCCGACTTCCAGCCGCCCGAACCCTTCCTGCCCCGCGTCGCCTCGCACCACGCCGAGTGGCTCGAAGCCTGCAAGAATGGCACGCAGACCAGTGCCAACTTCGAGTATTCCGGATGGCTCACCGAGGCCAATCACCTCGGCAACGTCGCCTACCGCGTGGACAAGAAACTCCAGTGGGATCCGGTCGCCATGCGGGCGACCAACGCCCCGGAGGCCGACCCGCTGCTCCGCTGCCCCTACCGAGAGGGCTGGAAACTCGTCTGAACCGATTGCCGGGCGGCGCGGGAAGTGACTCGGCGGAGGGCAGCGCCCGCGCTGCCCTCCCGCTCCCGCGCGGCCATCCAAGACCAGTAGACGCCACGGATGATGATCGGAGACTGCCATGTCTGAACACCTGCGAGCGAAGTTGACCCGCCGGACGTTTCTCCAGACAACCGCCACGGCTGGAAGCGGCCTGGCCGCCGCCTCGCTGCTGGGCGCCGAGCGGGCCGCCGCGGAGGGCCCGGACCTGAAGCCCGAGAGCGTGGTCCTCTTCCAGGGCGATTCGATCACCGACGCCGGGCGCGACAAGAAAGGGGGATCGCCGAACGACGCCGCGGGGCTCGGCCGGGGCTATCCGTTCCTCCTCGGCGGGGCGCTGTTGGCGGACTACCCCGAGAAACGGCTGACCGTCTACAACCGCGGGATCAGCGGCAACAAGGTGCCCGACCTGGCCGCCCGATGGCAGCAGGACGCGATCGACCTGGAGCCGGCGATCCTGAGCATCCTCATCGGAGTCAACGACATCTGGCACAAGCTCGGCGGGCATTACAGCGGCACGGTCGCGGACTACGAGACGGGCTACCGCGAGCTGCTCCAGCGGTCGCTCAAGGAGCTGCCCGGCGCGCGGATCGTCGTCTGCGAGCCGTTCGTGCTCCGCTGCGGGGCCGTCAACGAGAGCTGGTTTCCGGAATTCGACCAGCGGCGCGCCGTGGCCAGGAAGCTGGCCGAGGAGCTGCGGCTTGACTTCGTCCCCTTCCAGTCGATGTTCGACGCAGCGGCCAGGCTGGCTCGGCCGGCGTACTGGGCGGGCGACGGAGTCCATCCCACGCTGGCCGGCCATGCACTGATGACGAAGACCTGGCGAGAGGTTGTTGGGATCTAGTGCGGAGGAAGGGAAAAGAGTGATGATCCGAATCAGCGCGGTTGGACGATTCCTGGCGGCAGGGGCCCTGAGCGTGAGCCTCGCCGCCGCGGCGGACAGACCGGCATTTGAATACCCGCCGGCGATCTCCCTGGAGGAGGTGCAACAGTGGGTCGACAAGGCGCCCGCCGGCCATCCCCGCCTGCTGGCAAGCCGGGCGGAGCTGGCCGCGCTCCGCGCGTCGCTCCAGGGCGATCCGCTCCGCCAGGCGCTGGCTGGCGCGGTGATCAAGCAGGCGAACCTGCTTGAGGAGATTCCGCCGATCGAGAGAACGCTTCAGGGGCGCCGCCTGCTGGGCGAGTCGCGGCGCTGCGTGAAGCGGACCGCCGTGCTTGCCATGGCGTACCACCTGACCGGCGACAAGCGGCACGCGCGGCGCTGCCAGCAGGAGATGCTCGCCGCCGCGCGGTTCTCCGACTGGAACCCGAGCCACTTCCTCGACGTGGCGGAAATGACGTTCGGCATGGCGATCGGCTACGACTGGCTTTACGGCGAGCTTGACGGGGCCGCCCGCGAGGAGATCCGCAAGGCGATTGTCGAGAAGGGGGTCGCGCTCCCCTTCGAGACCCGGCACAACGGCTGGGTGCGGTCGCGGAACAACTGGGGGCAGGTCTGCCACGGCGGGCTGACGGCCGGGGCCCTGGCGGTCCTCGAAGACGAGCGCCAGCTGGCGGCGCGGACCGTCCACAACGCACTGCACAACGTGCCCCGTTCGATGCAGGCCTTCGCGCCCAAGGGGAGCTACCCGGAGGGGCCGGGCTACTGGTCGTACGGCACGAGCTACAACGTGCTCCTGATCGCCGCGCTGGAGAGCGTGCTGGGCAGCGATTTCGGGCTCAGCAAGGCCCCCGGCTTCCGCGAGACGGGCGGATACCCCAGCCTGGCCTGCGGCCCCTCGGGCCTGTTCTTCAACTATGCCGACGGCGGGGCGCGGCGCGGCCCGGAAGCGTGCCTGTTCTGGTTCGCCGCGCGGTTCGACCGGCCCGACTGGCTGCTCGGCGAGCGCCGCCGGGTGCTCGACGAGGCGTCGCGCGTCGACGCAGGCTACGCCGCATCGGGCGGCAATCGCCTGCTCCCCTTCGCCCTCCTCTGGATCCGCGATGGGGACGACGATCCAGCGATCCGCATGCCGCTCGATTGGCAGAGCGGAAGCCAGACGCCGATCGCCATCCACCGCGGCTCTTGGACCGATCCGGACGCGACCTACGTGGGATTGAAGGCCGGCTCGCCCTCGGCCAGCCACGGGCAGATGGACATCGGTTCGTTTGTCCTTGATTCCCAGGGCGTTCGCTGGGCGCTCGACCTCGGCGCCGAGGGCTACCACCGGATCGAAGCCCGCGGGATGAATCTCTGGAGCCAGGCGCAGAACTCCGACCGCTGGAAGATCTTTCGCCAGAGCAACGAGGGGCACAACACCCTGGTCATCGACGGGCAGCTTCAGAAGGTGTCGGGCAACGCGCCGATCGTGGCGTTTTCCGACGATCGGGCCTTCCCCCACTCGATCGTCGACATGACGGCGGTCTACGAGGGGCAGGCCGGATCCGCCCGCCGCGGCGTGGCCCTCCTCGACTCCCGCGACGTTCTCATCCAGGACCAGCTTACCGGTCTGAAACCCGGCAGCCGCGTCCGCTGGGGGATGATCACCCCCGGCAAGCCGGCGCGGGCGGGCGCCGCGGCGATCGAACTTGGCCAGGGCCGCGCCAGGCTGACCCTGACGATCCTCGCGCCGCGCGAGGCGGTCTGGCGGACGATCGACACGGCCCGGCCGCGCAACGACTGGGATTCGCCCAACCGCGGCACCTCGATGATCGCCTTCGAGGCCGCCGCCCCCGACTCCGGCGAATTGACGCTGGCCGTCGTGGCCGAACCGGGGGCGCAGGAGAACGCTTCCCGGTCGAGTTTCCAGATCGTGCCGCTGGAGAATTGGGGGAAATGAGCGCGACCGTTGCCCGAGCGATGCTGGCCGTGGCGCTGTTCTGGTCCGGGCCAGCCGGGATGCTGCCGGCCGGCGAGCCGTTTACCTTGAAGCGCTGCGAGGTGCTGCCGCTGCCCGGTCGGCAGGTGTCGATGCAGGTCGACGGAATCGAAAAGGTCCGCTGGCATTTCGGCGGAGACTCCCCCCGGCCGTTCTTCTATCCGTTCAACGGGCCGTCGGGCGCCCCGCTGACACGGATGGGGCACCCCGGAGCCGAGAACCACGATCACCACCGCTCCGTCTGGCTGGCCCACGCGCGTCTCGGGGGCGCCGACTTCTGGAGCGACAACACGAGCGCTCGGGTCCGCCAGAAGCACTGGTACGCGTACCAGGACGGCGACGGAGAGGCGGTCATGGCGTCGGTTTGCGGCTGGTACGATGGGGCGGGGAAGGAGCTTCTGGAGCAGGACCTGGTGGCCGCCTTGATTCCTTTGGACGGGGGCGAGCACGCCCTGGAGATTCAGCTCGCGCTGCGGCCGCCGCCACCGGCGTCCGAGTCGGTGGAGCTCGGCCAGACGAACTTCGGCTTGCTTGCCGTGCGCGTGGCCAAGACGGTGTCCACCCATTTTGGCGGCGGGATCCTGACCAGCAGCGAAGGGGGGCAGGGCGAACAAGCGGTCTTCGGCCGGCCCGCTCGGTGGATGGATTACAGCGGCCCGGTGGCCGTCGGCCAGGGGCCGGAACGCAAGTCCGTAGTCGAAGGGATCACCTGCTTCGATCATCCGCGGAATCCCCGCTATCCGGTCGACTGGCACGTGCGGGAAGACGGATGGATGGGCGCCGCCTTTTCGATGAACGCAGGCTACACGATCACCGCGGACGATCCGCTTGTGCTCCGCTACCTCCTCCACGCCCACCGCGGGGCCTACGATCATGCCAACGCGCAAGCGCAGCATGAGCAGTTTGCCAACCGGCCGGGCTTCAGAATTTCCAGATCGGCCCGGCCGCATTGCCAGTATGAGGTGGCGCGCGGCGATTGACCCGACACGCAAGCGAGGCACGCGTCGGGTTACGATGGTGCTTGCGCGTGGGGGGATGTGGCCTTGGTGGTGCGTCGGGTGCTGACGGGGCGCGATGGATCGGAGAAGCTCCGGCTCATGACCCGTCCGGGTTGCGGGGTCCTGGCAGGCGGTGCTTACGAGAATTCATAGCGGAACCGGCCGCCGTCTCCCATGGAAACGCGGACCTCGCTGATCGGCTCTCCGCCGGTCATCCGGGCGAGGAACTCCGAGGCCAGGTCCGGCAGCAGCGTGCGGGTGAGGATGTGGTCCACGTTCCGCGCACCGCTCTCGACCTCGGTGCAGCGGCCGGCGATCGCGGCGACCAGTTCCGGATCGTAGGCGAGCCGTGCCCGGTGGCTCTCGCTGATCCGCCGGGCGATCCGGTCGAGCTGCAATTCGACGATCCTGCGCAAGACCTCATCGCCGAGCGGAAAATAGGGCAGAATCGTCACCCGGCCGAGAAACGCCGGTTTGAACGTCTTGACCAGTTCCGGGTGCAGGGCCTCGGCCAGGGCCTCCGCGCCGGGGCAGGTCTCCGGATCGGCGCAGAGCTTCACGATCAGGTCCGTGGCCGCGTTGGAGGTCATCAGGATCACGGTATTCTTGAAATCGATGTCGCGCCCCTCGCCGTCGCGAAGCGTGCCCTTGTCGAAGACCTGGTAGAAGATGTCCTGCACGCCGGGATGGGCTTTTTCCATTTCGTCGAGCAGGACCACGCTGTAGGGCCTCCGCCGGACCGCCTCGGTCAAGACGCCCCCTTCGCCGTAGCCCACGTAGCCCGGCGGCGAGCCCATCAAGAGCGAGACCTTGTGTTCCTCCTTGAACTCCGACATGTTGATCACCGTCATGTTCTGATCGCCGCCGTAGAGCAGTTCGGCCAGGGTGATCGCCGTCTCGGTCTTGCCGACGCCGCTCGGGCCGACGAGCAGGAACACGCCGATCGGCCGGCGCGGATCGGTGAGGTTGGCCCGCGAGGTGCGGATCCGCTGGGCGATCGCCTCCAGCGCGTGCGACTGGCCGACGACGCGCCGCTCCATCTGTTCCTTGAGCGCGAGGACCGTGCGGATCTCGTCGGTGACCATGCGGCCGACCGGGATGCCCGTCCACCCGGAAACCACCTCGGCGATCGCCTGCGAATCGACGCAGACGTGCATCAGCGGGGCGTCGCCCTGGAGCTGGGCCAATTGTCGGGAGAGCTGCTGGAACTCCTTGCGGAGCTCCTCAGGGCGCTGCGCGGCAAGCTCCGTTGCGTCCGCCGATTCGGCGGCCGGCTCCGCGGCGGCCGGCTGGCGCGGCTCTTGGCCGCCGCGCCCCTGGTCGCCGGCGGGCGGCTTGGCTTCGAGCTGCTCGCGGACGCGGCGGAGGCGGCCGACGAGCTCGGCTTCCTGTTTCCAGCGGGCCTCGAGGGATTCGAGCTGCCTCCGCGCCGCCTCCCGCGCCTCGGTCACCTCGGCGATCCGATCGGCGTTTTTCGCCCCCGCCAGGCTCTCGCGCTGGAGGATTTCCAGGCTGATCGCGAGCTGCTCGATCCGCCGGCGGCAATCCTCCACGGCCGGCGGCGTCGCCGAGTGGCTGATGGCCACGCGGGCCGAGGCCGTGTCGAGCAGGCTGACCGCCTTGTCGGGGAGCTGGCGGCCGGAAATGTAACGGTGCGAGAGCTTGACCGCGTCGGTCACGGCCTCTTCGAGGATACGAATGTTGTGGTGCCGTTCGAGGGTCGCAACCAGTCCGCGCATCATCTCGATGCCCACCCGCTCGCTCGGCTCTTCGACTTTGACAACCTGGAAGCGGCGCGCCAAGGCGGCGTCCTTTTCGAAATACTTCTTGTACTCGGCCCAGGTTGTCGCGGCGATCGTGCGGAGTTCACCGCGGGCGAGCGCCGGCTTGAGCAGGTTGGCCGCGTCGCCCTGTCCGGCCTGCCCGCCGGCGCCGATCATCGTGTGCGCCTCGTCGATGAACAGGATGATCGGCCGGGAGGATGCCTTGACCTCTTCGATGACCGATTTGAGGCGGTTTTCGAACTCGCCCTTGATGCCCGCTCCGGCCTGGAGCAGGCCGAGATCGAGCGTGCGAATCGCCACGTCCTTGAGCGGCGGCGGGACGTCGCCCGCGGCGATCCGCAGGGCGAAGCCCTCGGCGACGGCGGTCTTGCCGACGCCCGCCTCGCCCGTGAGGATCGGGTTGTTCTGCCGCCGCCGCGTGAGGATGTCGACGACCTGGCGGATCTCGGCGTCGCGCCCGAGGACCGGATCGATCTGGCCCAGCCGGGCCCTTTCGGTCAAATCGATGGTGAACTGATCGAGCGTCTTCGTGCCGGCGGCCGCTCCCGCCGCCCCCATCGGCCGCTCCGCGGGCCCGACGGCGACCGGCACGGCGGCGGCCGACCTGGCCTCCTCGGTGCCGGCCGTGATGTCCGCCAGGTCCTTGCGGATTGCCTCCGGCGAGATGTTTTCAAACTGGCGGGATGCTTCGCGGGCGACCCGCGCGAGGCCGTCTTCGGAAATCAAAGCCGAGAGCAGGTGGCCGGAGCGGACCTGAAACGCGCCGAACTCGATCGAGGCCACGATCCAGGCTTCGCGGACGAGTTTCACGAGGTTGGGGGAGAGTGCCGGGCTGCGCGAATTGCCCGTCTTGAGGTGATCGACCACGCGCGTCAATTCGCGGATCAGCCGTGAGTTGTCGATTTCGAAATACCGCAAGATCGCCGCCAGGTCCGTATTCGGCGCTTCGGCCAGCTTGAGCAGCCAGTGCTCGATTTCCACTTCGTAATTCGTCCGCGCCAGGCAGAGCCCGGCGGCGCTTTCCAGGCCATTGCGGCAGGTCGGGTTCAACTTGCCCACCAGGGACTTCAAGACTCGGTAATCCACGATTCTCCCTCCAATGAGAAAACGGCGTCTGAGACATCGCGCGCAAACGGCCGGGAGCGTATCCAGATATTCCATCCCAAACGGGGCGCGTCGGCGTCCTTGCCCCCGAGAACGCACCAGGGAACCTCCGCGCCCGCCAACACCGGCTGCACGTCGAAATCGAACTGCGGCCCGACGTAGGCGCGGATCATCTGGGAGAGCGGCCGCAGCAGCGGGCCGTCGGGCAGGAACTGCCGAAATCGATCGCGCGTCATCGGCCCCAGCCGCACGCGGAATTTGCCCTCCGCGTCCCAGACCCGCTCGCCCAACAAGACGCTGGCGCCCAACTGGTTGTTCAAGCCCTCGGGCAGCTTGGGCGACGGCAGGGCCGACTGGTCCTCGCGGCCCAGGTAAAGCCAGCGGCCGAGGAACTGGCGGACGGAGGCCGGCAGACCGAGATCGTCGCCGACGATCTGTTCGAGCGAGACGGCCGCGGGGACGCGGCGGCTGAAATGCCCCCCGTAGAAGAGGAACGCCTGGTCGTCGAAAGCCATCCGATTGCGGAGTCCGCCGGTGCCCAGGCCGACCAGGCTGAGCAGGCCGGCGGTGAGCAGGTCGGCGTTCTCGGGTGCGTTGGCGATCTCCGCCCGTTCATACACCGCATAGAACCGGTATTTCTCCCATGCCCGGTAGAACAGGGAAACCAGCCGGTGATGGAAGAGGTCGAGAAAATCGCGCAAGGCGAAGTCTTTTTCCCGGATCCGCTCCAGCAGCAGCGAGGTGTAGTGGGCGGGCAGGACGCCGCAGGGGCCGGTCAGCCCGATGAACGCCACGGTGATCTCCGCGCCGCGCGGACCGACGGCTTCGCCCGCCGCGGGCGGCGGCTTGATCTGGTGGATTTCCCCGGCCGGAAACCTGTGGGAAGGAAATGCCCGGAAGCGAACCGCCTCTGTCTTCGGATCGTAGTCGTAGCCGACCGGCTCGGCGCGGGCCGCGCCGCGCGGCCCGTCCGCGTGGGCAAGCCGCTCCAGGAGGCGGACCGCCTGGAAGAAATCGAACGCGTGGGGCTCCTCCAGCAACTGCTGTCCTAGAGGAGCACCGTCTCGCCGGCTCGCGGTCGCCATTTGCGCAACGCTCCTTCACGCTGGTTGGTTGTGACAATCAACCTGGAAAACGAGTTGATCGAGCAATAAAGGCCGAGAAATCGTTCGAGCACGCAGGCAAACAGGTAGGCCCCGGTGCCGGAGAACTTGCTCTCGTCGAGGTGGATCGCGACTTCGACTCCGCGGCAGACGCCTCCCCGGTAATCGCCGGGAACGCGGCCGACGACCCGGCGGCCGGCGATCCGGAGCACGCCGTCGATCATCGAGCGTGTCTCGGCGGAATCGGCGAAATCGTAGAGCTTGAGAATCTCCCGCAGGGCGTCCGCGCCGGTCTCACCGCCGGTGAGGGAGACGTGCCCGAGCGACAAGTGGGAAATCAGCCGCCAGAGATGGCCCTTGCGGTCGGCCGGGCGGTAAGTCGCCGTCGGCCGCGTCAGGCACTCGATTGCCGCAAAGGGCCCGCCCTGCGACAAGCGAAGCCGCAGCTGCCCCTGTCCAAAGGGGAGCCGGTGAGGCAGGTTGCGATTCAGGCAGGTGGCCTCCACCGCGAGCGTCCAATCGGCGGCCGCGAACGGCTCGAAATCCAGGTCGACCAGCGCGAGATGGACCTCCGTGCCTTCGTCGGGTTCGCCGCCGGCCTGGCGGGCGGCGCTCCGGGTGGCATACCAGAAGGCCGCCTGTTCGCGGCGGCCCGCATGCCCAAACGAGAAGAACGGCCAGAACTCGATCTTTCGGTTGTCGGGCGAGGTGGCCGTTACGCGGTCGATCGAGTAGACCTCGTGGGCGCCAGGGCGGCGCGCGTCGGGGACCACCCGGTACTGCGTCTCCCGGTGCGCCAGCGCAATCGGTTCGGCCCGCTGGGCGAATAGGTTGACGATCGGAGCGCAGCCCATCTGGAACATGTCGGCGGCGACGTTTCTCTCCAGGTCCGTCGACGACCGGTCGAAGTAGATGAACACGTCGAGGCGGTCGCCGGCCCGCGCTCGTTCCGGCGGCTCGAAGCAGGCCAGATCGAAGAAGAGGAATTTCTGCGGGAAGGTGAAAAACTCCGTGAGCAGGCGGTAGCCGAGCATCGAGCGGTTCGTGTAGGGCAAGAGGCCTTCTTCGCGTTCGAACCCGACCGGGCGAATCCACTCACCGCCGGCCCGCGCGGCAAGGAGCTGGCCGTCGCGCCCGGCGATCGCCACGCCGAGCGCGTTGTTCAGGAGCATTTCATGGATCGCGTAGACATGCTGGGCCTGGCCCTTCAAGAAGAACCGCAGCGCGGGGATGGCCAGGTCGCCAAACCCCATTTCCGGAACGGTGCAGCGGAGGGCAAGGCGCAGCACCGACTCCGCCGACGATGCAAACACCGTCTCCGGCGATTGGAAGGGGCGGCTGGCCAGCCCGGCGGACGCCAGTTCAATCGGCCAGAGCGTGACCGGCTGCGCCGTGCGGAAGCGGCAGGGCTGCCCGCCGATCGGATCCGTCTCCAGCAGGGCGCCGCGGGGAACCGCATAGCCGCCGGTCAGTTCCCCCTGGGCGCGGTCCGGGACGAACCGGGCAATCGCCATCGAGGGGATCGGCGCCAGGTAGTGGGGATAGAGCACATTGAGGAAGGCGGCGGTGATTTCCGGGAAGTCGTCGTCGAGCTTGCAGCGAATCCGCGCGGTCAAGTAGGCGAACGCCTCGATCAGCCGCTCGACATGCGGGTCCTCCGCCGAGTCGGCGGTGAGTTGCAGCCGCCCGGCGATCTTCGGGTGGGTCTCGGCGAATTCTCCGCCGAGCCGCCGGAGGAAGGAGAGTTCACGGTTGTAATAGGAAAGCAGTTCATCGCCCATCGGCAGCTCCCTTGACCTCGACCGTGCCCGTGGCCGGCTCGACGGCCGAATCGAACGAGACGGGCTCGGGCGCCGGTTCCGCGTAGAGGACCGCGTCGATGCGGAACCTCAACGTGCGATCGAGCGGTTCGGCATTCGTGCGGATCTCGACCCGCACGCTCTTGAAGCGCGGCTCGAATCGCCGGATCAGGGCCTCGATCGTCCGCCGGAAATCCTCCCGCGAACCCGGCTGGGCCAGTTCGGCCGCGGTGATGTCGGGAATCCCGTAGCCGACCAGGGATCGTTCGAGTTCGGCCAGGTCGCCTGGCCAGCCGGTGGGGCGCCAGCGCGTGTTGAGCAGGTTCTCCAGGTCGCGGCGGACACTCTGCTTCAATTCGCGGAGGACCTGTGCCCGCGACCTGGCCGCCTCCCGCGTGTCGCCGGGGCTGTCGTCGATCAGCCGATCCAGCACCGAGGGCAACAGCAACTGCCTGGATGAAATCTTAGCCATTCTCTTGCGCCACCGCCGGAGTGGAAAAACACAGCTCGTTGATCGCCAGAATCCCCCGCGTCTCTTCCCCGAGAAGAAACATCTTCTGGCCCACGCCGCGGACCGGCCCCTCGCCGGGCTGACGCCAATCGGTGGACCTTCCCAGGCGGAGTTGGTCCTCGGCTGCGGCGTGAGTCCCGACGTAGAGGGCGGGCAGGTAGACCTCGCCGTCCGGACCGCCGGCAACCGCCATGTGGGCCCGCCGCCAGAGGAGATCGCGGGGCCGGACCGGGGGCCGGAACTCGATCCGTTCAACCCGCTCCATGGGGATCCAGTAGTACTTGCCGTTGGTCGTGTAGACTTCGAAGAACGAGGCGGTCAGGTCGTCGAGGTCGCGGATGTCGTCAAACGGGCGGCTTTCCGAGACCCCCCGGCTCCTGGGCCGGAGCTGTTCCGCTTGGGCGAGCAGCGCCGCCGCCTCGCCCTGCTGCCCCTCGCGGATGCGAATCGACGCCGCCAGGTGCAGCTCCACCCGCTCGTCCGGCTTGTCGAGCAGTTCCGGGACGCGCCCCTCGGTGCAGAATTGCAGCCGGGCTTGTTCCGCGCGGATCAGTTGGCGAAACATGGCGACGCCGAGGGCCGACTGGGGGTCCAGCTCGCTGAGGGCGTCGAGCTGCCGGTCCGCCTTCTCCAGCGCGCCGGCGAAGCACAGCAGTTCGGCCAGCAGTCCCCGCCGGCCGCCATCCGCGGGACTCCGCTTGACCTGGTCGGTCGCGGCGGCGATCGCCTCGCCGAGCCGCCCGGCCTGAAACAGTTCGCTTGGATTCATCAGCTGGTTCCCCGCATTTTTTGGGCCGCCTCCGACCCGTTCGGCACGTGCTCAGCCGGGCCGCCCCGGCGAGAGTTCGGTCGCCACCTTGACGCTCCCCGCCAATTCATCCAGATCGAAGTGCGGCCAGAGATGGGCCACGCACAGGTAACAGCCCGGCTTGCCGGGGTGCGGCCGGACCTGAACCGCCGCTTCGCGCAGCGGGTATTCCGCCTTGACCTCGGGACTGGCGTCGCGGTCGGACGTGACGTACCGGTGGAGCCAGTCGTACAAGAACCGTTCGCACTCGCTCGCCTCCAGGAAGGTGCCGATCTTGTCGCGGGCGATGATCTTCAAGTAGTGCGCGAATCGCGACACGCAGAGCATGTATCGGAGCATGGCCGAGATCCGCGCGTTGATCGTCGCCGCCATCTCGTCATAACGCTTGGGCTTTTGCACGGAGGAGTTGCTGTAGAACACCGAGAGTTCCGTGTCCGGGCAATGGCAGAGGGGGATGAACCCCAGTTCGCTCAGCTCCTGCTCGAGCGGATCGGTGATCAAGACTTCTGTCGAAGACTTGGGGACGACTCCCACGCGGTCGGTGCCGAAGCAGTGAACCGGCAGGCCGGGCACGATGCCTCCGCCGTCGACCGAGCGGCGGACGCCGCGAATTCCGGCCAGCCACCGCGACTCGTCGAACGAGCGGCAGAGGACGGCCGCCAAGGCGTAGGCCGCGTTGCCCCAGAGGTAGCCGCTGCCGTCGGGGCTGCCGGTCTGTTCGCGAAACACGAAACCGTCGACCCGCGACCCGTCGTCCTCGTACGGTGTGCGGATCAGCACGCGGGGCAGCGTCAGCCCGACGAAGCGGGCGTCTTCCGTCTCGCGAAACGCTCTCCACTTGAGGTAATCGAGTTGCTCGAAGGTCCGCGGCAGATCGAGGGAGCGTTCGAGCCCCTGGAAACTCTCCAGTTCGAGCATCGACGGGTGCGCCGCGGCGATAAACGGCGCAAACGCCGCGGCCGCGACCTGGGAGACGGTCGCCAGAACGCTCACGTCGTCGATCGGATGGGCCGCGCTGGCCCTCGGGTGGATCTCGTAGTCGCCGATCAGCACGCCGAACGGCTCGCCGCCCGGCGTGTCGAATTCCTCGCTGTAGATTTTGCGGAACAACTGGCTCTGGTCGAATTCGGTAGCGCGCTGCACGTCGCGGGCGAGCTCTTTCCAGGCGAGGTTGAGCAGGCGGACCTTGAGATTCTCCACGTCGTCCGCCTGATCGATCAGGTAGTTCAGTCCGCGCCAGGAGGCTTCGAGCTTCTGGAATCGTTCGTGGTGGAGGATCGCGTTGAGCTGGTCCGTGATCAGGGCGTCGAGCCGCGCGATCTGGCAGCCGAGCATTTCCACGACGTCGTCCCTGGCGATCCGCCGCCCCGGCGGCAGCGACCAGGCGAGCCATTTTTTCAGGGCTTCGTCGGGCGGGGCGGCGAGGAACTGATTCAGCCGGTCGGCGGCCTCGCCGCGTCCGCCCGCGGTGGCGGCAATCGCCGCCTCGACCAGGATCGCCTGGCCGGGCGGCGCTAGCGCGGGGCCGCTCCGCTCGCCGCCGGGCCGATCCGCCCGGACCGCGTCGGCGGATGGCGCGATGCGCTGGCCTTGTTCGATCGAGCCGTCACCCATCGATACATGCTTTCCGCGCTGGGGCGCTGCGGTCCCGAAAGGGGCGCGCGCCGGCGAGGAGGAGAACGCGACCGTAATCGTCCCAGGGGACCCTCCCCGCTGTTGCGGCGGGCCACGCCCAGCGCGCGCCCGGCGGGCGGATCGTCCGCAACAGGCGGGCCGTCTCCCCTCGGCCCGGCCCGGCTATTTGCTGAGCTGGGGTATTCGGGCGACCAGCCGCAGCGACGTGGTCAGCTCCTCCATCTGCAACCAGGGCCGCAGCCAGGCCACGGCGCTGTAACTGCCGGGCGCCCCGGGCACTTCCCGGACCTCGATCTTCGCCTCGCGGAGCGGATACCTGGCCTTGGCCTCCGCGCTCGGCTTCGAATCGGCGCTGACGTAATTGGTGATCCAGCGCTCCAGCCAGGCCTGGCAATCCCCGACCTCCATGAACGAACCGATCTTGTCGCGGGCGATGACTTTCAGGTAGTGGGCGAACCGCGACGAGGCCATGATGTAGGGCAGCCGGGCGGAGATCGCCGCGTTGGCCGTCGCTTCGGGCCGGTCGTATTTCTTCGGCCGCTGCGCGCTCTGGGCCCCGAAGAAGACCGAGTAATCGGTGTTCTTGTAATGGCACAGAGGGAGGAAGCCGAGCTTGCTCAGTTCGGCCTCGCGGCGGTCGGTGATCGCGATCTCGGTCGGGCACTTCAAATCGAGATCGCCGTCGTCGCTGGTGAAGATATGGGTCGGCAGGCCTTCCACCTTGCCCCCCCCCTCGGCGCCGCGGATCGCCGTGCAGAAACCGTACTTGGCGAACGCATCCGTCAGCCGGGTGCCCATCACGTAGGCCGAATTCATCCAGCAATACTGGTCGTGGGAGACGGCCTTGGCCTGGCCGTTGGCGTCCAGTTCCACTTCTTCAAAGTCGAACTCCTCGACCGGCCTGGTCTGCGAGCCATAGGGCAATCGCGAGAGGACCCGCGGCATCGTGAGCACGACGAAGCGGGAATCCTCCGAGTCGCGGAAGCTCGTCCACTTCGTGTACTCGACCGTGTCGAAGATCCTCTCCAGGTCGCGGGGCTTGGAAAGCTCGGTGAAGCGGTCGAAGCCGAACAGCCCCGGCGCGGCGGCGGAGATGAACGGGCAGAAGGCGGCCGCCGCCACGTTCGACATCTTGCCGAGCAGCTCGATGTCTTCCGGATGATTGGTGAACTCGTAATCGCCGATCAGGGCGCCGTAGGGCTCGCCGCCGGGCGTGCCGAATTCGTTTTCGTAGAGCTTCTTGAAGGCCTGGCTCTGGTCGAATTCCACGGCCCGATCGAGGTCCTTGAACAGCTCGCGCTTGGCGAGGTTGAGGACCTTGATTCGCAACTGGGCGCTGGTTTCCGAGTTCATCACGAGGTGCTCAAGGCCGCGCCACGAACCCTCCAGCTGCTGGAACTTCGGGTTGTGCATGATCAAGGCAAGCTGCCTGGAGATCGCCGCGTCGATCGCGCTGACGCCGGCGGTGATCGTCCGCGTCACGTCCTTGTTCCAGGTGATCGTTCCCTTGAGCGCTTCCTCGGTGAGCGTGCGGAGCAGATCCTGGGCGCGGGACGCCTCGGTGGCCTTGGTGGCCTTGATTGCCTGGTCGAGGATACTGGCTTCGGCGGCTTCCGCCGGAGAGGGCCGCGCCTGGCCTTGCGACTGGCTGTCGGTGCTCATGGTTGATCCTCCTCGCGGCGGGGCGCGTTGACGCCAAGTTCTTCGGAGAGCTTCTTGAGGCGGTCCGTGTTCTCCAGAACGTCCTCCAGGACATTTTCCAGGTCTTCGGAACGGTCCACCTTGGTGAGCAGGTCGCGGAGCTTGTCGCGCGTCTCGAGGAGCTTGCGGAGCGGCTCCACCTGCTTGACGACGCGGGCCGGTTCGAAGTCCTCCATCGAGTTGAATCTCAATTGGACGGCGATCTCGCTGCCGTCACCCGCCAGCGTGTTCTCCACGCGGAAGTTCAATCCGGGGGTCATCCGGGCCATGACGTCGTTGAAATTGTCGCGGTCGATCTGGATGAACTTGCGGTCCTTGAGCGGCTTCAGGGGCTCGGTCGGGTCGCCGGAGAAATCGCCCATGACCCCCATCACGAAGGGGAGCTCCTTCTCGACGACCGCGCCCTCGGTCTCCACATCGTAGGTGATGTGGACCCGCGGCTTGCGCACGCGTTTCAGTTTCTCGTGGATACTCTCGGCCATAATCTTTCTCCCACAGTCTGTTGAAGGCAAACGACATCCTGCTCCCCGCGCGGCGGCTCCCTGCCGGGAAAGAAAATCCGCTCCGATCGAAGTCTATGGCTTCTCCGGGGGCTGAATGCCGACGAGCTTGAACAGTTGCTCTCGCGAACCCTGGTCGGCGATCAATTCGCTGAGCAATTCGGGCAGCGGCAGCTTCCCCCAACGCACGGCCTGCTCCAGCGCATAGGAGACGGGCGAATGCGGTTCGGTCCGCTTGAAGAACGCGGCAATTTGCAGCAGGGATTGGAACGCCTCTGCGCGGGTCTCCACCCGCTTGAATCCGCCAGCCGGCGCGGCCGCGGGCTGGCCCGCCGACTGGCTCGCGGGCGGCGTCTCCCCGGCGTCGTCCGGGAAGAGATGCTTCGTTACGTTGCCGAGATGCGCGCAGCACTCCTCGAGGGCATTGCGGATGCTCGAAGAGGGGGGCGCAAGGGAGTCGCCGCGGTCGTCCTGGCCGCACTTCGCCTCCAGGAGGCTCGTCAGCTCTCGATACGCATCGAGCGCCTCGCGGAGGTCCTCGCGGATGTTCTGGAAGTGTTCCAGGGGCGTTTCCGAGACGGCGGTCTCGAACATCTGGAGGCTGACGCCTCCGTGATCGATCCGCTGCTGGCGTTTCTGAGCGTCGTCGATTCGCTCCAGGTCGATCGCCTGGCGATAGTCGGCGATGGACATCGCCCGGTAACTGCCCGCGGTCGTGATCGGCACGTTGGCGATCGGCCCAACCAGAACGCCGTCCCCCTCCTCGCCATTCAGGCCGGTCAGGGGAGCGATGCGCGTCGGAATGCCGTCCTCGTCGGGCCGCGGATGGAGGTCGTCCCAGAAATTCTCGACCAGGGCGCGGATCAGGCGGAAGCCGTCCCGCAAACCGGCGTAGCCGTGCCGGCGGACGAGGGCTTCGGTCAACCAGGCGGCGACTTCGAGGTCCTTGGATCGCTCGGCGAGAATTCCGATCCCCAACTCCACGACCGGACGCCAGTCCGGCCGGTCGCCGCCCGATTCGGCATCCCCTCCCCACATCAGGCTCCGTTCGGCCGCTCGGGCGGCCGAACGGGCGTCCTTGATCGCGTAGTAGGGCGCGCCCGGAGAATAGTCTTCCTTCAACGCCGCCCCCGCGGGGCAGTCCCCCGGAATTGGGGACAAGAGCCGATCGAAGTCAAGCACGCTGGGCGACCCCATTCTCGCTGCCTCCACTCCAAACGCGGCCAATGGGCATTTCTCCCCTTGCTATACGTTACCCCTGAAACGAAGGAAATCAACCCCCCCCGATATAGCGAGCCCCTGCTTGCCGTTCCCTTTCCGCGCGAGGTCAGGACGTGACATCGATCGCGCGGAGCGCGCGTGCCAGTTGGCCCAGGGCACGGGCGTGGAGCCTGCTTGCCCAGGACTTGCTGACACCGATCCTGCGCCCCGCCTCCTCCAAGGTCTGGTCCTCGAAATAGACCGCTCGAATCAAGGCCCCGGCTTCCGCGGGCAACGAGTCGACGAGTTGCCGCAATCGCTCGCGGATCTCGCGGGTGATGGCGGTCCGTTCGGGCCCCCGTTCGGGATCGTCGCTCGGATCGAATGCCGCCGCGTCCTCCTCCTCCCCGCGCGTGGCGAGGTAGATCGTGGCGAGCGCTCCGCTGAGGTTGCGGAGCCAGGTCCAATCGAGTTCGAGGGTCGACGCCGCCCCCTCCACGGCGTACTCGTTCTCCAATCGCAACACGTCGTTTGCCAATTGCGCGGAGTGGATTTCGCGGCGGCGCGATTTCTCCGTCCAGGACATTCTGCTCAGCCCGTCGTAGATCGCGCCCCGGATGCGATAGTAGGCGTAGGTCGAAAACTTCGCGCCCCTGGTGGAGTCGAAATCGCGCGCCGCTTCAAGCAGGCCAACCTGGCCGTCGGCGATCAGATCGTCGAGTTCGACGCGCGGCGAGAGTCTCTTCTGGATCCGCATCGCCAAGGATCGGACAAGGCCTTGGCAGCCTTCAATCAGGTGCTGGGCAGTCGGCGGCGATTCGACCATGACCTAGATTCCGCCCAATCGTCTCCAGAATGCCTCCAGACGCGCCCGCGAGTGCGGGTCCTCGTAGAGAGTCCTCGCCACGCGTTCGGCGATGCGATCATGCAGCGGGGGAGGACACAGGCCTGGAAACTGGGTTTTCAAAACGATCGAGACGAGGTCCACGGCGATCGGCTCAAGGGTGAATTGCCTACCCTTGTGGCGCGCGACAAGCCGGCACAGCGCTTGGGCCGTCTCTCCGGGAAGCGGTCTCTCCGCCCCAAGGAGCGAAAGCGTCTCCTGGAGGACCCCCTCGAGCACGGCGGGGTCCGCGTCCCTGCCGGGCGGAGCGGCCTCGTCCTTGGATGGAAGCTGCCGGCCGCCACGCTGCTGATCGTCACCCGAGGCGGGAATGGACATGGGAACTCGATCTTGGACAAGTCGTTCGCCAGGGGACGCCGAGTGCCGCACCCTGCGGCGCGTGACGAGATTGCTGGCCCGGCAAAGCGGAAGCCCGGGTCCCCCGATTGGCAAGGAAGAAACGAACCCAACGGCAATTCTAGGAATTCAAGTCCGCCAATTCCAGCGTGCGTTTGCGGTATTTTGGAGTGCGGCGATTCCTTGCCGCTGCACCCCCTCTTCAGATGTCCTCGATCGAGAGGTCCGGCCCAACTCGTCTGGATGAGGGGGGCGGCAACCAGTCGCCGCAGTCCCCAAGGACCGCGCCGGCTGTCATTTCCAGAAGGGGAACCACCTGAATAGAATCGTTCCGGCGACCACCAGAGCCAGGACGCCATTGAGCATCAATCCCAGGTTGGCCCACACCTGGCAGCGTGCGTCCTGATCGAGGGCCCGGTCGGTCCATTCCAACTCTTCCTGCTCGCTGGGCAGCTTGTCGAAGACGCTCCGCACGAAGGCCTGCCGGTCCTCGGTCTCGCCGGTGGCGCCGAAGTAGCAGCCGCTGAAGAGCATCGCGTCGTCGCTCTCCCCTTCGCCCCGGCCGTAACCGCCGACAAGGACATGGGCGAGCCGATCCTGGACGTCGCGCCGGACCCGGCAGAGCAGGGCATAGAGCTTCGTGTTGCCCGGTTTGCCGAGGGCGCCCGTTTCGCGAAACAGGGCATAGATGCAGTCTTCAAACGCCGCGCACGCGTGCGCCGTCAGTGCCACGAGCCGTTCGCGCGTGGGCGGATTCCAGACGGAGAACCCCTTGCCGAACCGCTGCGTGCCTGCCCGTTGGGCGCCGACCCGCCGGATCATCTCGCAGAACCCCGGCTCCCTTTCGACGCCGCTGACCAAGGCGGTGACCGGGCAGCGGAGCAGGAGCGTTCGGCGGATGGTCTCCAGATCCGCCTGGACGGATCGCCGAAGCTCAAGGGCTTCGCGCGGGTGCTGGATCAGATCCCAGGGCAGCAGCGTGAGGATTCCGTTGATCGGGCAATAGGGCTGCCGCAACCGCCGGATCAGCCCGCAGAGATACTCCAGCCGCCGCTGCTGCTCCGCCCGTTCGTCGGCGGTCAAGACGACCGCTCTCCGCTGGTCGGCCGGGGAGGCCGCCTCGGAACGGCCGGCGCCCATCACCATCGTGCCGCGGATTCTGTCTTCGGCCGGACGGAGGCCGGCATCCGGCGGTCGTTCCTCCGCGGGCTGATCCGCCTCGACGTCGGCCGGCTGGCTGATGATCGTTCCGCGCAGCGCGCCATGCGACGGGCGGGCAGCGGGGCGGGCGGGGGGAGACTGGCCCGCCCCTGCCGCGCCCCGCGCGGAGGAGGCAAGCCGGCTCAGGGAACTCGTCTCGCTGCATACGAGGTAGATCCCGTCGGAGTTGGCATACCAGCGGAGCGCCGCCGCGCCGCCCGGCACGTTCTTCACCGGCAATTCCAGGCAGGAAGCGCGAAACAGCGCGTTTTCCTCCGCTTCGCAAGCCGTCCCCGCGACAAGGAAGAGCGGAATCCGCGCCGGGCTCAACCCCCGCTGCTGCAACTGCGCCAGCCCCGCCCGCCACGCCGCATCGATGTCGGGATAGCGAGATCGATCCCCCTCCAGCCAGAGTTGCAGCACGTAGTAGACGACGATCGGAATCACGACGACGAGGATCGCGATGACGATCACACGGACCGGATTGAACCAGTACTCCATTGCCACGCGGTCTTGGGTGAATCGGAACGCGACCAGCGCCGTGATCACCGAGATGACCAGAAACACGGCGACAAGAATCGCCGCGCGGGCGGGCAGCGAAAGGCCCGACAGTCGTTGGCCGGCCGCAAACAGCCGTGCGGGCGATGCGAACAACGCGCGCAAGGGATAAGTCACGGCGTTGAGAAGCTGGCGGAAGAAGCCCATGATCGTTGGCCGGTGTCAGTTTTCAGCTTTTGGTGTTCAGGTTACAGTTCCTCACCCGCTCCCAAGCTCCGGCTTGGGAACGGGAGGGCGTGGTTGCCGCTGTTGGCTGTCCCTGCAAGCTTTCCTCCTCTCACGAAAAAAACGCGATCCAGACCAGGATCAGGGCGAAGGCCGCCAGCACGGCGCCCGTCAGCGTGGAACTGACAAGCGCTGTCAGGCCCTCCAGCGGAGGGGCCCCCGCTCCGGGTTGTGTTGCATCCGAAATTGCCGGGCGGCCGAGTCCGCTGGCAACGGCTGCCGACGTCTGTCGCGCCCAGGTTTCCAGATCCGCGGGGAGGCCCCGCGGCGGCGCGAGGACGGCCGCTGCCGCCGGGTCCCGATAGAGGCCGCGAAATCCCAGCACCACGCAGAGATAGAACACCTCGAGGGCGTCTTTGGCGGTCAGCGAGGAGGCCAGCCTGGCCTTGGCGTAAAACTCCTCATTGCGAAGCCGCGTGTTGAAGACTTCGACCTCCAGGGCATTCTCCCTCCACCAACTCCGCCCCTCCCAGGGCGCGTCGATGAGCAGGTCGTCGATCCAGGCCACCAGCGCGTATTTCGCCAGCATCCAGTCTTCGCGTTGTCCCAAGTGGGCCTCCGCCTGATCGATCCAGCCGCGAATCCGCCCCCGTTCCTCGGCGGCTGGTGGGTCCTCGCCGCGCCCGATCCGTTCGAGCAGGTCGAGGACGTGGAGAAAGACCGGGTCGGCGGCGGATGCAAATTCCGGAGTCATTAGCGATTTGGCACCGCGAACAAGGCGAAGTGCAGCGAAACCTGCTTTCCAGCGAAGGAAACCACCAGTTTCCTCGCCCCCTGCAACGTGTCAAGATTGAGGATCAGCGAATCCTTCAGCCGCATTGCCAGGGTCTGCGTGTCCAAGACATCCTTCCACGCCGCATTCCCCCGGGTGACCTCGTAGTAGACCCAGTCGCGGACGGCGGGCAATGCCCGCGGCGCCTGGCTGAGCGGGGTCAACTGGAGGCCCTCCGCTCCATACTGGAAGAGCGCGTCGACCTGCTTGGCGCTGCCCAGCTTCCAGTCGAGATTGCCGGGCGAGAGCATCTCCAGGCATTCCCGCTCGCTCAACACGCCGGTCTGAACGCCCACGAACCACTTCCAGTCGGCGCCCAGCCATTTCGGATCGAGAGCGACGCGCATCCCCCGCGATTCGCCGACGAAGTACCGCTGCTCAAATTCATAGTCCCGCACCAGACCCAGCAGAATCTCGATCTGCTCGCGGATCCAGCCGAAGATCCTCCCCAGGTCGTCGTGGTCGTAATGGGGAATCTCCGGCAGCCGCCGCGAGGGGCCGAAGATCGAGAGCTGCCCGACAATCCGGCACAGTTCGACGTAGGCGACCAGCGGGTGGACCCCCTGGGCAAAGGCGAGCACCTCCAGCGCCGCAATTGCCGTGTTCAGTTGCAGGAGCATCAACAGCCGGTCGAGGTCGCCGGGCTCTTGGCTGACGAGGGAAATGCCGCGATTGATGACTTGCTGGCTGAGGACTTCCGCTTTCTTGCCCAGCAGATCGTAGATCGCCCGGACAATGTCGCGCCCCAGCCCGGCCCAGGCGTCGATCGCCAGGAGCGGCGGGATGTACTTGCTGCTCAGTCGGGGAACGCTCTCGTTCTCGCCGGACCGCTGGATCTCGGCGATCGGCAGCAGTTCGTACCCCGACAGGTCCTCGGTGGAGAGGAGCAGACGGACGTTGAGACGGCGCAACTGGACCTCCTGGTCGTTCCCCCCTTCGCTTTCGTCGGGGAGGATCGCGGTCGCCTCAAGATATCGCACCGGTTCGCCGTCTTCCCCTCGGGAGACATTGCGCTGCCCAAGCTTCAGTCGTGGAACCGCCAAGTAGGCCCGAACGGTGTCGCTCCGGTCGAAAGCCGCCTTCAAGTCGATCCGGTCGAGTTCCTGCCCCGCATCCAACTGGACCAGGCTTCCGTCCTTCATGCGGGCGTGGCAGGCATTGACCTGGAGCTGCCAGTTGCTGATGGACTCTTCGCTCAGTTCGATTCGGCGAAGTCCGTAATTGTACTGGTGGTCCCAGTGCTCGCTGGTTCCGAGCGTCTCGCGCCAGGACCGATCCGCCGCCTGGAGGTGCTGGGGCCTCAGGAAGAGTCCCTCGCACCAGTGAACCGGGAGGTTATGCATGGAACGGGCTACAATCGAAGTGCACTCTTGTCGAAAACGGCGGCATTCAACGAATGCCTGACGACAGCACGGAATCACGCGGACTTCTGAAGAGGGGGTGGCCCAGCGATGCAGACCGGAGCCGGCCCCGCCCCCCGCCCTGGCACTCCCCTGAGGGTAGCAAACGACCGGTCAAATGCAAGACGGCGCGGGGGGGGAGGTTCAAGTTCCAATTTCCAGTCACCAAGAGCAGACACGGCTCGACCGTTCGATGTTGGAACGCGGAATTCCGGCTGCGGGGCCGGGGAGATTGGGGCTTGAGCCCTGTCTTGCGGGCGATCGCTATCTGGCTTGTTCGATACCATTGCGCTAGAATTCGCTTGCGAGGAAAGTCCGTTTCCATCGGCCCTTCGCCGGAGGCGCAGGAAGGATGACCGATCGATCTGGCCGCTCGATACGCTCGACCCGCACCTGGCGAGGTCGGCCGGAGGGGAATCGGGTTAGCACGGCGAGTCGTTGGACGGCGCGCGTGACGACGAGCCTTTTGGGCCTGGCATTGGCCGGAGTGCTTGTTTGGACCCTCTGGTGGTGGCTGTTCCTGCCGCGCGTCCATGTCTTCGGTTTGCCCGTCGTGCATTACGACGCGCTGGCCGTCCCGCCGGTCCCGTTCGCGGAAGAGGACGCCGCCCGCCTCACGTCGCCGCCTCCGCTCGGCCCGAAATCGAATTCCCGCCAGGCCCTGGTCGGCCTGGAGACATGCGAGGGGATGGCCACCCTGGCAGCGGCGCTGCGGAGTGTCGCCCCCCGAAGCCGGGATGTCGTCGTTCTCTACCTGTGCGGGCATGGGGTCTCGGAAGGGGGCAAGCCGCTGCTCCTGTGCAGCAACTATCTGCCCGCGGACGATTCGGGACGAATCGAGTTGGCCGAGGTCCTGCGACAGGTCAGCGCCTGCCCGGCGCGGCTGAAACTCGTCCTTCTCGATGCGGGCTGGCTCGCCGCCGATTTTCGCCAGGGGATGATCGTCAACGAGTTTGCCCGTCTCGTCCGCGCCGAGGTGGAAAGCCTGCAAGACGGCAATCTGTGGCTGCTCGCCTCGCACGGGCCTCTGGAGACCTCCCACGCGACGTATCCCGATCAAGCTTCCGTGTTCGGCCATTTCGTTACCAAGGGACTGGCTGGCTTGGCGGACAAGGACGGAGACCACGTGGTCGAACTGGACGAATTCTACGCGTTCGTTCGCGAACGGGTAGCGAGCCGTGTCTCCGCCCAGACCGGCGGAGCGGCAACGCAGACTCCAGAACTGTTGCGCGGCGGGATTGGACTTGCCGAGCCCGACAGCCGGATCGCACTGGTTTCCGTGCCGCCAGCTGAAGCGGCGCAAGGGCAACGCGCGGCGCCGGAGCAGCCACCGCCCCAGGGCCCGGCGACCGGCGGCGAGAATCCGCAAGTCGCTGAAGCCGGCCAACAGGCGGCCGACGCTCCCCCGCCGACGCCGCCGGCAGCGCCCGCCGCGGGCCGCGATGCGGCCCGGGCGGAGGTCTTGAACCTGCTGCAAGACGCATGGCGCCTGCGGGATCGGCTCCAGTCTCGGGACAACGCCGCGGAGTGGACACCCGTGGACTATGCGCCGCACATCTGGCGCGAATTCCAGGAACTGCTGTTGGGCTACGAGATGCAGTTTCGCGACCGGAGGACGGATGCCAAGGACCTGGCCAGCGACCTGGAAATCCTGGTCGCGCCCTTGAGACTCCTGGTTGAGCGGCAACCGCTGCCCCAGACGGCAGACCCTTCCTCGGTGCTGGCTCGCCTGGAGCGGGCCGGGCGGCAGACGCTCGGCAAACCGCCGCCGGCAGAATCGCCCGAGACGGCCCAGATCACGGCGGCGTATGGCGAGGCGATCCGCCTGCGAAACGACCTGCTGTTTGCCTGCCCCTACTATGTTCGCTGGTATGGGCGAGCCGCCGGCGGGGCCCCGTTTGCCGCTTCCTTGCACGACCACCTCAGCGAACTGCTGGCCGAGCAACTCCCGCAGTACGGCCAGCTGCTCGGATCAACGGCCACCGCGGCCAGCGCAACGGAGACCGACTTCGATTCCAGGCTCCGGCAAATCCAGCTCCAAACCGCCGCGCTGAACGGTCTCCGCGACCGGATCGAAGACGACCTCTTGGCGCGGGAGGTTCAAGCGATTCTCGGCGAGTCGGAAGACGCCCGCAAACCAGAAGAGCTGTCGCAGCGGATCGTCGACCTGCTGGCAACGCCGATCCTGGCGGCGGCGGAGCGGACGGCGCTGCTGGCGGTCCTGGAGGAGCTCCGGGGGCGAGCCGTCTCCGGCGACACGAACCTGGCCGTGCCGGCCGGGGCGCGGCCGGCCTGGAGCAGCGCCGCCGCCCAGGCCGCGCTCGCCGTGAACCTTGTGCGGCTGTTCGATCCCGCCAGCGCCAAGGAGTTGGCGGACGAACTCGCCGCCGTTGGATCCCGACCCGCGCCGCACGGCCAAACCGACGACGCGAGCCTGTGGGAAGCCTACCGGAAGCTTGGCGGCGGACTGGCCGCGTTCTATCGTTCCCTGCCGGGGAGAATCCGCGAGGAAATCAACTCATCCGGCACCGCGGCGCACGGACGCGTCGAGCTGTTGCTCCGCGCGGTCGATGCTCGCGACTCGGTACGGGTCCCCGCCGCGGCCTGCGACTACTCGATCGTGCCGACGGATTTCCGCTTGCCGCGGCAACCGCTCGAGTTGACCGGTCCGGAGCGGCTCGAAATCGAGGCGGCGCTGTGGACGGAGTTCTCCGTCGCCCTCCGCGCCGCGGGCGCCGAGCCGGGCGGCGCAAGCCTTTCCCTCCAATACGACGAGAGCGTGCTGACCGTCGAAGGCCTCGACAAGCCGGGGGTCGTCGCGCCTGGCCGGCCGATGCCTGTTTCGGCAGAACAACCTAAGGATGTCGGGTTTCGAGTCCGATCGGCGGCGGAGCAACCCTCCTGGGAAACAGCCGACCTGATCGTTCACTTGACTTCAGGCCAAACGGCGAAGACGCACCGCGTGCAACTTGCCGTTCGGCCGCCCGATCGGGTCGACCTGCTGGTCGCCGGGAGCGGGCTGACCGTGGACCCGAGGTCCGCCGCGGACGGCGCGATCCGCCTGCGGCCGTTCCCGAATCGCACGACGCCGTTCCGACTCGAGCTGGTCAATCGGTCGGGCAAGGCGAAGAAGGTCTCCGTCGTCTTGCTGGGCAGCCCCCCGGGCGATGCGGCTCGCCCGATGCGCAGCGCCGAACAGCGCGCGGAGCGGTTGGCCGACTGGTTGGCTGGCGGCCGGCCGCTGGCCGGCCCGCTCGATCTCGAGCTTGCCGCCGAGCAGGAGCCGGCGCCGATTCCCTTCCCGGCGGAGAAACCCGCTTCCGACGGCCCGAGCGCGGCGCCGAAGGACGGCCAGACGGCCGCAGAGCCGGCCGAGCCGGTCGATCTCACCCAGGGGCTCCTCTGCGTGGTCAGAGAGACCCAGGAGAAGCAATGGGTACACTGGATCGCCTTTTCAGCGCTGCTTCCGAAGGACTACCTCGATCCGCTCGTCAGCTACCGGGCGGCGAGCCAGCGAGTCTCGATCAGGGTCCAGGCGAAGGACATCGACGGCGACGGCCAGCCGGACCGGGACATCCTCCCGCCCACGGGGCCGGACCAGCCGATCCGCGTGAAGTGGGAGACCGCGGGGGTCCTCGACCCCAACACGGAAATGAATGACCAGGGGAGGATTGTCGACCCGAGCCAATCGCTCGACTTGTTCGCCGTCGTCGAGCCGGCTGCGGGGCGCAGAATCCCCATCCGCTTGACCGTCGACGGTTGCCGGCGGGCGTTCCTCTATGACGCGGTCTGCGATCGGGATCGGCAGCGGATCGAGCGGGAACGGTCCGTCCGCTCCGTGTCGATCCGCGCCCCGGAGCCGGGCGCCGCGTTTCTCGCCCCGCGCGAGGAGCTCCTGGTCGAATTGCAGGTCGACGCGCCGGAAGACGCCTTCCAGCAGCCGGGCGACTGCGTCGAGGTGGGGATCGACGCCAATGGAGACCGCCTGCTGGTCGGCGAGAAGACGGTCCGCTTCGAGTCAGACCGCCGCGAAGAGATCTTTCTCGACAAGCTTGAGCCGGGCGGTCTGCTCCAAGTCGCCGCCAGCGTCGGCGATCTCCGCGCTCGGCTGGACCCCGGCGGGTTGCGAAATCTCGCGGTGGACATACTCGCCCAGTTGTCTCTGCCGACCATCTCGCCCGCGACCGATCGCTCGGCGGCGGAGGCCGCGGTCCGGGTGATCCTCGACGGGGCTGCCCCGGAACTCCGCGTGACCGTGCCGGATCATCCGGTTGCCAAAGGCAGCCCAATCCTTGTCTCCGCCGAGACGCAAGACCTCAGCGGCGTCGAAAAGCTCGAGGTGGGGTTCGACCTGGATGGTTCCTCGGACTTCGAGGAGCAGGAAGCGCCCAAGGTGCTCCAGCAGCCCGGCGGGGCCGAGTCGTGGACGACAAGTCTGCCGACGGAGGACCTCGAGCCGGGGCGCTACCGGATTCTGGTTCGCGGGACGGACCGGGTGGGCCTCTCACGGAGCGTGTTTGCGCAAGTCTCGATTGTTCCTCCCGCGGGCCCGGCCGAGCCCGCGAAAAAGACGACCAGCACGATCCGAGGAAGCGTCGTTCTTATCGACCGGCCCGCCGCGGGGATCAGCGTGCGACTGGAGGGGACCGGCCTGGAGGCCGTCTCCGATTCGGCCGGCCGTTTCGTGTTTCCGCAGGTGCCGCACGGTTCCTACACGTTGCGGGCCAAGGGCATCGCGCTGAACAAGTTCCGCGAGGGCTCCGCTCAGATCACGCTCCCCGCCGCCACCGAGCCGGCCGAGATCGTTGTGCCGGTGCGGTAGTGGAGCGGCCGATTGCCGGCCTGGTTTCCCCTTGGGACGTGCAGATGGCACCGCTGGTTTGCTCGGTCTCCGCGGCGAACTGCAAGTCGATGCGTGCCAAATGGTTGACGCGTCGACACGGAGATAAGTAGACTGGATTTCACAAGGAAGCTTCTTCGCCTGGATGTTTCGCCACGGATTCATACTACGCGCGAACTGCTATCGGTTGCCTTGCATGGGGGGTGTTTCTTCGAACGGGCGCGTGGGCAGGAGCGGTCCCAGTCTGAGGAGGATGATCTCGTGCGATTTTTCAAACGCCAACATCGTCGTGTGACAGTCGCCAACCGGTTCCGCCGTCCCGCTCTGGAGCCACTTGAGATTCGCGCCATGCTTTCGGTGGCGGCGATCGAATTGGGGCCTTCGGACAACATCGCGCTCGACCAGCCCCGCGTGGCGGTCGAACTGCTCAGCGATGTGAATCCCGACCCGGCGATCGAGCAATGGGAGAGCGTGGGACCGAGCATCTTCAACACGTTTCTGCTCGACACGGGCGCCAACAGCGTCCTGGCGATGGCCACCGCGGTCAGCGACATGAGCCAGCCTCCGCTGGCCTACGGGACGGAAGGGGAGTTCGTCGAGGTTGGCGTGGGCGGCGACCACCCGATGGACGTCTCCGCGTCGTACCGGTTCGATTTCGCCGGCACGAGCGGAGTCCGCAACACGCTCCACGAGACGCGGGTCCTCTCCGACGCCGACAACGACTTCAGCATGTTCGGGCCTTGGGGGCTGGTGGGCATGCCGGCGATGGCCGAGCGCGTCACCTCGATGGACATGAGAGGCTGGTCGGGCGGCGGGCTCGGCCTGGACGACCTCTACATGAAGGTTGCATTCTCGGACGAGCTGCCCGGCGACGAAGGCCATCGCTACGCCCTCTCGGTCGACAATCGGCTGGCGTTCGATCCGCTGGACTATCTCGTCTCCGGCGAACCGCCCGTCTGGGCCGACATCCCCTTCTTGACCGCCATTCCGACGCAAGACGGCGTCGGGGCGGAGGGGACGTTTCTCTTCGACACCGGGGCCCAAATCAGCCTGATTTCGGAGCATTTGGCGATCGCCATCGGCCTGGACAGCAACGGCGACGGGCTGCTTGACCAGAACGACAGCGCGTACCTGGGGTCCGAGGCGGTCGGAGGGGTCGGCGGCCAGACGAGCGTTCCCGTCTTCGCCATCGACGAGCTCCGCGTTCCGGTCACCCAGGTTTCCAGCGGCGAGGTCGTGGAGCTGGTCTGGACCGATCTCCAGTGGCTCGTCCTCGACATCCAGGTCGCAGAGGGAGAAGCTCCGCTCGACGGCGTATTCGGTTCCGACCTGCTGACCAGCGGCTGGTTTTATTCGTTCTTCTATCCCGGCATGCCGGATGGGTACATCAACCAGGTGCACCTCGATTTTCGCGACTGGGGTCTTTATGACGGGTCGATGCAGCAGCGCTCGGGTACGATCTACTTCGACCTGAATCCGGCTGTCGACCAGGTGATCCTGCCCGGGCCGGGAATTCGGCTCCAGGAGACGGCTCGTTCCACCGAGGTCATCAAGGGGGTGTCGACCGACACCTACACGCTCGCCTTGGAGACGGTGCCGCTCGCCCCGGTCGAAATCACGATCACGGCCGACTCCCGGACCCTGGTCAGCGCGGACGGAGGGGCGACGTTCGCTTCGACCCTCGCCCTCTCGCTCAATGACAGGACGCCGCGAACGATCACCGTGGCCGCCGTGGACGACGGACTGATCGAGGGACCGCAGACCGGGCGGATCGGGCACACGGTGGCCAGCGACGATCCGGACTACGACAACCTGCCGGTTCGAGATGTCACGGTTCGCATCCTCGACAATCGAAGCGTGGTGATGATGACGGCCGATCAAGCAGGCCAGCAAGCGATCACCTCGATCGAGGTCGCCGAGGGGGAGCAGGCGACCTACTGGATACAGCTCAGCGAACCGGCCGCGAACGAAATGTGGGTGCTCATCGAGGACAGTTCGGGCCAGGCCGCCGTCGTCAACCCCAACAACACGATGGGAGACGGGTTCGAGAACGTCTGGATGTTCTCCTCCGGGAATTGGAGCCAGCCGCAGCCGGTCCGGCTGACCGCCGTCGACGACACCTTGCGGGAGGGGCCCCACCAGACCCAACTCGTCCACACCCTGCTTGACCTGGCCAGTCTTCTGGACCCGATCGTGGGCGAGAACCTGCTCACCGTCCAGATCATCGACAACGACTTGGGCGGCGTGGTGATCACGGAGACCGCGGGCGGCACGCAACTAGCCGAAGGCGGCGCGACCGGCGCCTACCAGATCGCGCTGGCGACGATGCCAGCCGGCGCCGTTCAAATCGCCGTGACGGCCGATTCCCAGACCGAGGTCAGCGCCGACGGCGGCCTGACATTCGCCTCCACGCTCGTTCTGACGCTCAACGACACGGCAGCGCAGACGATTGCCGTGCGAGCCGTGGACGACGACGTCGACGAGGGGACCCACAGCGGCCGGATTACCCACGCAATTGCCGACACGATCCACGATCCGATGTATCCCGCCTCGCTGCCGATCGCCCACGTGACGGCCGCAATTGGCGACAACGACACCGCTGGAATCTCGATCAGCGACGATCCGCTCGGGCAGAACACGATTGCATCGATCAGCGTCGTCGAGGGCGACCAGGTGCGGTATTGGACGCGGCTCACCAGCCAGCCAAGGCACGATGTAACAATCTACCTCGACAGCACCAATGGGCAGGTGACGGCGGTGGACGACGCCCACACGGCCAACGCATTCCTCCAGTTCACGCCGGCCAACTGGAACGTGCCGCAAGCTGTCCGCGCTAGCGCGATCGACGACAGCCTGGCGGAAGGAGCGCACACGGATTACCTCGCCCACGACTTCTTCAGCAGCGATTCGAAATACCAGGGCACGATCCTCTTGACGGTCAGCATCGCCGACCCGCCTGCCAACGCCGTTCCCCTCCTGGCCAGTCTCTCCGCTACGCCCAGCCCGATCACGCGGCCGGGCCAGCTCACGCTTGTGGCGGATGGCGTAAGCGACGCGGACGGCGCGGTCGCGCGGGTGGAATTCTACCGGGGCGAGGAACTGTTGGGGGTGGATGAAGACGGCAGCGACGGCTGGTCGATCAGCGTGGACACCGGCGGTTGGGCGGTTGGCGAACACAGCTTCTCAGCCCGGGCGGAGGACAACGACGCGGCGTGGAGCGAGTGGGCGACGGTCACGGCGATTGTGGCCGACGCGGATTTGGAGACGGTCGATTTCAGCACGCTGGAATCGCTCGATCTTTCCGCCGGGAGCGTGTACTACGGCTTCAGCACGGCGCACACCGGCTTGCTGACGTTGGAGGTCGTCGCCCCTTCGCCCCCCAAGAGCGCGCGGATTCGACTCTACGCCGAGAATCCCCAAGAGAGCACCGCCGCCGTGCCGCTGGCCGCGTCGGCCCTGGTTGACGGCAACCAACGGATCGACTGGAGCGTCCAAGCCGGGCAGGACTACTACGTGGAGTTCTACGGCGCGAATCCCCAGTTCGACGCGCGGATCGCCAACCTGGTCCACCAGGAAGGCACGACGGTGAGTGTCCACGGCACGGAGCTTGACGACTCGTTCGCGTTCGACGCCGGCAATTCCCGCAATCTGACGATCAATGGCGTGAAATACGCGTTCGCCGACGAAGAGGTCGCGCTGGTCCAGTTCGCCGGCGGCGCCGGCTACAACACGGTCGTGCTCCGCGACTCGCCGGGCGACGACCATTTCGACGCCTGGTCGGATCGGGCGACGTTCGGCAACAACCCGGACGATGGCGCGGAGGTCTTCCTGGTGAATGTCTCCGAATTCGCGGAGATACACGCCTACGCGACGGCCGGTGGCCACAACACGGCCGCCCTCTACGACCACCCGCAGGGTGAAGAGAGTTCGAAGAACAATAAGGCCAAGGCCGAGCCGGCCCTCGGCCACGTGAAGCTCTACGGCGGCGGCCCCTATACCCGCGTGAAGCTTTTCGACGTCGTCGATATCTACTCCAGCGGCGGCGACGATCTGGCACGCCTGTTCGGCTCCGAGGGCGACGATACCTTCGAGGGCCAAATGGGCCTCAGCCGGCTCTCGGGGCCCGGGTACGACGTCCGCGTCCACGGCTTCGAGCGGGTGATCGCCGACGCGCGGCAGGCGGGCACTGATATCGCCAGGCTCGTCGATTCGGCGCTGAAGGACGAGTTCCACGGCAAGCCCCACAAGAGCGAATTGTTCGATCAGGTGACCGGCGGCGACGTCTACAAGATCACGGCGCGGGGATTTGCCGAGGTCCATGCCGAGGCGTCGAACCGCGAAGGCCAGCAGGCCGACGGGGGGCGCGACAAGGCGGCCCTCTGGGACACCGCCCGGGACGATCTTGTGCGGGCGTCCGGCGACCAGCTCCGCTTCTACCAGGAGCGGGGCGAGCTGCGATTGCTTTATGAGCTCTTGGCTTTCGAAACCGTCAAGGTCCGCGAGAGCAGCGGCGGCAACGACCGCGCCGAGCAGACCCTGCCGCTCGACTTCCTCCTGGAGTTCGACGACGGCTGGGATGTGTAGTCGCGTCAACGGCCTGCGAGGATCGCGATCGCTTCGGCGGCCGGCGTAAAGGTCCGGTTCTGGGCCTTGGCGGTCGGCAGGAACGTGAGGTAGCCCTTGGCGAACGCGAGCCCCGCGCGGAGGGCGGCGTTGTCCTGGCACGCGCGGAGCCAGCCTTTGTCGGCCAGTTCCACAACATAGGGGAGCGTGGCATTCGACAGCGAGCGCGACGCGGTGCCCGCCACGGCCGACGGCAGGTTCGCCACGCACAAGTGGCGGACCCCGTCGATCTCGAAGATCGGCTCGGCGTGCGTCGTGTAGGCACAGCTCTCGATGGCTCCCCCGGGCTCGCAGTCGATGTCGACGATCAGGGCCTGCTTCTTCATCAGCTTGAGCATCTCGCGGGAGACGATCGTCAGGCCCGGCGACCACTTGACCGCGTTGACCAGGAGGTCAACTTCGGGAAGGAGCCGCACCACGTTGGCGCGGATGCAATAGAGGGTGCGGATGCTGGGGAAAATCGTGTGGCGCACCTCGCGCAAGCGCTGGAGGCTGATGTCCAGCAGGGTCACGTCGGCGCCCATCGCCAGGGCGTAGCGGGCGGCGCCGATCCCCACGTGCCCGGCCCCGAGAATCGCCACCTTCGCCGGCTCGACTCCGGGAGCGCCGCCGAGCAGCATGCCGCTGCCTCCCTGGACCGTGAACAGGTGATTGGCGCCCATCAGCATCCCCACCTCGCCGGCGATTTCGCTCATCGGGGTCAGGAGGGGGAATTCGCGGCCATCGGCCGTCACGTTCTCATAAGCGATGCCGACGACCTTGCTGTCCAACAGGACCTGGGTCTGGTCGGGCTTATTGGCCGAGTGGATGTAGGTGAAGAGGACCTGCCCCTCCCTGAGCAGCGGGTATTCGGGCGGCAGGATCTCCTTGACCTTGACGATCATCTCGGCCTGCTGGTAGACCGCGCGGATGTCGGCGAGAATCTCCGCTCCCGCCTGGCGGTAGGCGTCGTCCGGCATTCCCGCCGCCAGCCCGGCGGCGGTCTCGACGACGACCCGGTGACCTTGCGCCGCCAGCGTCTCGGCGCCGATCGGC
Source organism: Pirellulaceae bacterium (assembly GCA_012744395.1). Taxonomy (GTDB): domain Bacteria; phylum Planctomycetota; class Planctomycetia; order Pirellulales; family Thermoguttaceae; genus JAAYCB01. The sequence continues at coordinate 2,780 of JAAYCB010000251.1, read as the reverse complement.
GTCAGGGAGACGCGGTGTTCGCCATCTTTGATTTCCTTGGGGACTCCAATAATCATCGTTGATGCTCTCACAAGCGGTTAAGGATCTCGTCGAGCGGCGCGTCGCCCAGGCCCAGCATCTCCAGGCTTCTGGCCCTTTCGCGGCAATAGTCGCGCCCCATCAACACGGAGACGAGGCGGATCATCGCGTCGGCCACGGGCGTTTCCACGCCCGCCCGCTGCGCCAAGGAGGAGAGAAACACCAGCCCGAAACCGACGTCCTCGTGAAAATAGCGATTATCGAGACGATGCGGGGCGCGAATGCCCTGGAAACCGGGCGCTTCGCGATACCCCGCGTCGTAGGTGGCAGCTCGCATGTAGCCCTGGATCACGCCCAACTCGGGATCGGAGAGGACCTCCAACCCGAGCGCGGCCCCGACGGCCATCCGCTCCCTGTCGATGGCTTCCATCAGCCGGCCGACGGCGGGCGTGACTCCCTCCTGGTAGAAGCAGAAATCGCCCCCGCTGCGCTCGATCAGCGCGGCGTTCAAGACGGTCACGGCCGGGTGGATGACCGGGTTGCCGTTTTGCAGCGAAGTCTGAAAGACGTTCTGGGCGGGCCGCAGACACGGATAGACGTCCAAAAGCCGGGCTAGGACCTCGCCGGTTCGGGGCCCCGGAATCGCGGCCAGGTACACGCCCGCCTGGAGCTTCAAGTAGACATGAATCCGGCCGGGCGCGGAGACGCGCACCGCGTAGGGAAGCGTCGCCGTCTCGGCAATCAGAAACCGGTCGTCGGCCAGGTCCAGGCCCAAGGCGTTTTTGAACACGATCGCCCCGGCGCACGAGCCGGGGCATACGACGATCGTCTGGCCCGGCTCGAGGTGCGGCCGGCAGGCCTCGGCAAACGGCGCCGTGCTATAGGCCGGGCCGACCACGAGCACCAACTCCGCCCCGGCAACCGCCGGACCGATCGAGTGGCCGGCGTGGCGAACGGGGGCAAACCCCTGCAACTGCCCTTCGGCAACGATTCCCTGCTGCCGTGCGATCGCCGCAATGTTCCCGGGAAACTCCGGGAAATCGGCGAGCCAGACATCGTGGCCTGCCCGGGCGAAGTCGAAGGCCGCCGCGCAACCGCCGTTTCCCGACCCCAATACCGCGACTTTCACGAGCTCCTCCCGAGTGCCCTGAACCGATTCATCCACATCGCTCCGGCTCAACAGGCCCTTACAACGGAGACACAGAGCGGGCGTGCTCGGCGCCGCAATCGCCAACCGCAAGGTGCCAATTATACCGCTGCCGAACTGAACCGTCATGGCCCGCAGAGCAAGTACCCCGAGCCGGAAATCGCCTTCGACCGGGCCTCCAGCCTCGACGCCTGCGCTGATTCGCTCCAGGGGAGCGACAAGCGTCTGCCAAGGATGGCCAGGCTGCGGATGGACTATCGCGAGACGAAAGTGGCGCGGCTGCCACTTCAGGATCGCGGCAGCCGCGCTGGCTTCCGGTTGTCAATCCGCTCCGGCTCGAGTCCGCTCCGAAGCCTCAGCGGTCAGCGCTTGCCGCGCCGTCAGTCGCGGAGCTCGAATTGGAAGGGCTCATTCTGCTGCTTGACCTCGGCGGTCAACCCGCTTGTTGCCGGGGTATCGATCGGCCAGACGAGCGATTTGACGCACATCTTGCCGCAGGGACGATTCGGGTTGGCCGATTGGGGCGGAAATAACCGGACAACCGCTACAGCTTGCCATCGGCGCGCGTAGACTGGAGACGGGCGGGGCAATTCAGGGAAACCCTGGCGAGTTGGCGCGTTTTGCTTGCCGTAGGAGAAATTCACGCCGAAAAAATGCTCGTGGCGGCTTCACAACCGGACGGGACTTCCGCGGCGCAGTTGGACTTTGACGATGAACAGCAACAACCACGCGACGCGGCGGCTGCTCTCGGACATACCGGTCTGCCTGGAGGCGATTTGGCTCGCCCCTCGCTCCCTGGCGTTCTTGCTGCTGATCCCGGTCGTGGCGACGTGGTTCGCGCGGAGCACAGCGGCCGAGACCGCCGCCGGCCCCGGGCCCGAGGCGCGGACGGTTGGCTGGACGAACTGGTTCAGCGGCCCGCGCCGACCTTCGCCGGCCAGTCCGGCGGCACGGCGTGGGAAGTCGGCGGCAACGCGCGGGGTTACTACCTCAACCAGTCCTTCGATCGGAATATCCTCGTTGACACGCCGGAGCGGCGTTCCTATACATCAATGTGATCTACCGCTGGGGCCAATGGCTCTCCTGCCTGAGTTACGAGGAGTTTCGCCCCGAGCAGATCGGCCATGCCCTGCATGACCGGGTGAACCACCGGGGCATCGCCAAAGCCTGCTGCGATTGCACCGAGGCCCTGAGGGTCTACGGCGCGGTGATGATTGAGGACTCGGGCTACGCGGCGCAAGACGGTCGATGCCGGACCGGCGTCATGGCCTTGACGGGACTGGAGTATTTCTTCGAGGTGACTCCTTTGGGCGGGCAACCGCGAGCGCGGATCGATCGGCGGATCGCCGCTGGGCGGGAGACGACGTCAATCCGAATCGCCGCTTCCCGCGCCACGCGCCGGATCGCGGCCTCCGCCGCGGCCACCGGCGATCGGGAAGGACAGCCGTGAACACCGACAGACACACCGACGGGATCGCTGAACAGACACGGTTCGCGTTCGGAGCCAATTGGCGGTCGTTTCTTCAGACCCTGGACGACCAGCGGATCGAAAACGCCGAGGCCTCCCTGCGGCGGTTGCTGGCAGTGGACGATCTGGCGGGCAGTTCGTTTCTGG
>JAAYCB010000023.1 GCA_012744395.1 Pirellulaceae bacterium | reverse complement strand
ACAGCCGGTCGCTGATCTGGCCCAGCTCTTCGAGCAACTGCCGGAAGGGATCATCGGGATCGACCTGAACACCGGCAACCTGGCGGCCAACGGCCATTCGTCCCTCGAAGCGGTCGAATCGCTCGGCCCGAGAATCCTCCACGTCCACGCCACCGACGGCGTCTGCGATCCCGGCAGGCGGCGCGGAGAGCGGGTGGAGCTTGGCTCGGGCACCGCCGATTTCCCCGCCCTGCTCGGCGCTTTGGCGGAGGTCGGCTACCGGGGCTACTATACGATCCAGCCCGCCGCCGGCGGCGATGCCCGGGCCGAGGCCGCAAGGGCAATCGAGTATCTGCGAAAATTCTGACCACGATCCGCTGGGCTGCACGAATGACTCGGACACCGAAACGATGCCGGGTTGTCGAACTCGCGGTCCTCGCCCTGGTCCTCGCCGTGTTGGTCCACACGTGGCTGCTGATCGGCCTGTTCGTGCCGCTAACGATCGAGGGGCCATCGATGGCGGAGACGCTCCATGGGCGGCGCCGCCGGATGGATTGCCGCGACTGCGGCTTCCGTTTCGCCTGGCAAGCCGCGCGGGGCGGGGCACGGAGCCGGATCACCTGCCCCAACTGCGGCTGCGAGCAGACGCCGCCGGACGGGGAAGGCGAGATTCCCGGCGATTGCGTGCTCGTCGCCCGCTCGATGCCCGCGCTCCGCGCCCCGAAGCGATGGGAACCGGTTGTCGTCCGCCGCCCCGGACGCGAGTCCGAACTGGTCGTCAAGCGGTTGGTCGGGTTGCCGGGAGAGACCGTCGAACTCCGCCACGGCGACCTCTACATCGACGGGCGCCTGGAGCGCAAGACCCTCCGGCAACAGCGCGCGACCGCCGTGCTCGTCCACGACGCCCGCTGGATGGCTTCCGCGCTTCCCGAAGCGCAGCGGCCCTGGCAGGAGGCGGACGGCCGCCGCCGCTGGACCTGGCGGGATGGCTGCTTGATTCACCCCGAGGTCGAATCCCGCCCGCCGCCCGCGGCGGCGGCCCCCTCGGCCGGATTGGCCGATTCGGTCAAGAGACGGAAGACCATCGACTGGCTGATTTTCGGGCCCCGCCGCCGGACCGCCGGCGCTGCCGCCGCCTCTCCCGCGCCGGTCACCAACCTGCTCGGCTACAACCAGGCCCGCCATCAACGATCCGAAACGGTCCATGCCGTCTACGATGTAATGTTGTCCATCGAACTGGACGCGTGCCGGGGGCCGGGCTGCTTGTACTTGGCCGCGACCGACGGGCGGGAGGAATTCTGCGTGCGAATCGACCCCAACCGGCGGCGAGCGGAGGTCTTTCGCGACGCAGTGCCGGCCCTGCCGCCGATCCCAATCGACGACCTCCGCGGCGGATTGTCCGCAACACGGATTGAGCTGTCGCTCTTCGATCGCCAGTTCCTGCTGGCGATCGAGGAGCGAACGCGGGTGGAGATACCGCTGGCGGAGGGGGGGAATCCCGCTGCCGTCTACTGCCCGCTCGCCCTGGGGTGCGACCGTCTCGGCCTGCGAATCGGCGCAGTCCGGGTCTATCGCGATGCTTACTACGCGCCGTCGTCCCGACCGGATGTGCGGGCAAGCGGCGCCTGGCGGCTGGCCGGCGACGAGTATTTTCTGCTTGGTGACAACAGCGACTTCTCCGACGACAGCCGCTTCTGGCATCCCGACCAACCGGTCACCTGCCGCTCGCTCGTGGGCCATCCGATCGCCGTCCATTATCCGTCGCATCCCGTCAGGTGGGGGGGGCTGCGATTTCAAGTTCCCGATCTTCGCCGGATTCGATATATTCGATAGAGGTGGAAGAAAAGGCACGGCCGTGGGAAAATCGATGAATGTGGGAGTCCGGCGGCGGCCTCGATGGAACGGCATCCGCCGATCGCCCCGCTGGCCGAATCCGGCCGTCGGCGATTTCGAGCCTCCACCCCCCCTTTGTTCGTTGTCCATCCTCCCGCCGCCTTTGTCATCTCCGCCAGCCCAACAGGATTCGTCTTTATGTCGAAGAAGCACGCCAGCGGCCGCAGACGTCCGCCCCGCCCCGACGCCAGGTCGCAGATGGGCGACCGGCCCGCCGAGCGGAAGAAGCCGGAAGCCGGGGGGCTGTTCTCGGCCGAGTCCATCCGCGAGACTGTCGAGTCGATCGTCATCGCCTTCATTCTCGCGTTCCTCTTCCGCACGTTCGAGGCCGAGGCGTTCGTGATCCCCACCGGTTCGATGGCCCCCACGCTGCTCGGCCGCCACAAGGACCTGGAGTGCCCCCAGTGCGGCTATTTCTTCCAGACCAGCGCCAGCCAAGAGGTCGACAGCGTCACCAACAAGCGGACGGACAACGAGACGATCGGCGGCACCTGCCCGATGTGCCGCTACACGATCAACGCTTCGGCCGGTTCGGGGGAGAGGACGTCCAGCTCCTACAGCGGCGACCGGATTCTCGTCGAGAAATTCCCCTACCAGTTCCGCGACCCCGAGCGGTGGGAAGTCAGCGTCTTCAAGTTTCCCGGCGGGGCGCGGACGAACTACATCAAGCGGATCTGCGGATTGCCGAATGAGACGATTCGGATTGCCCACGGCAACATCTACGTGAAGGCCAAAGGGGAGACGGAATTCACGATCGCTCGGAAGCCGCCCAAAAAGCTGCTGGCAATGATCCAGCCGGTCCACGACAACGACTACGCGTTGCCGAGCCTGATCGAAATGGGTTGGCCCCAGCGCTGGATCAATGAGGAGGCCTCGGCGCTCGGCTCGACCGCCGCGTGGGAGACGAGCGACTACAGGCAGTTCCGCACCACGGGCCGGTCGCCGGGCGAAGCGTGGCTGCGCTATCAGCACGTGCCGCCGAGCCTGGCCGATTGGCGGTATCTTGCCGAGGGCCTGATGCCGCCCACCCCGCCCGGGCGGCAACTGATCTCCGATTTCACCGCCTACAACACGAAGATCGAGACGCTGCGGCCGGACCGGCAACTGCCGATGAGTGGGCGCGGCGTCCATTGGGTCGGCGACCTGGTGCTCGAGTGCCGCCTGGATGTCAAGAGCGAGCGGGGGGAGCTTGTCTTCGAGTTGATCAAGGGCGGCCGCCGCTTCCAATGCCGGTGCGACGTCGCCACGGGAGAAGCCCTGCTCCTGATCGACGGCGATCCGGGCTTCGGCAGCCCGAAAGCCCGGACCGCGCTGACGGGCCCCGGGCAGTACTCGCTGCGTTTTGCCAACGTCGACGATGAGTTGCGGCTCTGGATCGACGGGCGGCTGGTCGAGTTCGACGCGGCGGCCGTTTATCCGCCGCTGGGAAATCACCTCCCGACCGAGGCGGACCTGCTGCCGGTCGGGATCGCCTCGAAGGGGGTGGAACTGGAGGTCAGCAGTCTGCGTCTGTTTCGCGATCTGTACTACATCGCCGACCAGCGGGCCGCGCCCGGCGAACCGATGTCGGATTTCCCCCGGTTTCCGCATCCGAACCACAACCGGATGTCCTTCGGCGCCTTCTCGCCCGGAAACGTCGAGGAGGTCTTCCACGATCCGCGGAACTGGGATTTCTTCGCCGACTACCAGACGCTGGAGTTCACCCTGGACGAAGGCGAGTTTCTCGCCCTTGGCGACAACAGCGGGGAAAGCCGCGACAGCCGGCTCTGGGACGCCGAAGGAATCGGACCGTGCGTCAAGCGTGAGCTGCTGATCGGCAAAGCGCTGTTCATTTACTGGCCGCGTTCCGAAACCCGAATCCCCGGCACCAACATCCCCTTCCCGTTCTTCCCCAACGTGAAGCGGATGCAGTTGATCCGCTGACGCCATCCGGCCCGATTGGGGACACCACGCCCTGGAGACGGACCTCCGCCATGAACGCACGGCAAGAAGCTCCCTCGCGGCAATCCATTCACCCCATGCGAAGGGCGGGAATGGAACCGATCCTCGAAGTCTCCGGGCTGGTCAAGTCCTACGGCCCGCGGCGCGTCGTCGATGGGGTCGACTTCGAAGTCTTCCCCGGGGAAATCGTCGGCCTGCTCGGGCCGAACGGCGCCGGGAAGACGACCAGCTTCCGCATGACCTGCGGCATGATCGAGCCGAATGCCGGGCTCGTCCAGCTCGCCGGACGCGACGTGACCGATTGGCCGATGTACCGCCGCGCCCGGGAGGGCGGGATGGGCTACCTGGCCCAGGAAGCCAGCGTCTTCCGGAAACTCTCCGTCCGCGACAATCTCCTCGGCGTCATGGAGATGCTCGGCATCGGCCGCAAGCAACGCCTCGCCCGGTGCAAGTCGCTGCTCGAACAATTCGACATCGTCCACCTGCGAAAGAACAAGGCGATGTCCCTGTCGGGCGGCGAACGGCGGCGGCTGGAGATCGCCCGAGCACTCGTCTCCGGCCCCAAGATCATCCTTCTCGACGAACCGTTTACGGGCATCGATCCGGTGACGATCGACAGCATCCAGGAGATCATTCGCCAGTTGCGCCGCGACGGGATCGCGATTCTGATCACCGACCACCAGGTCCGCGAAACGCTCCAGATCACCGACCGCAGCTACGTGATCCGCAAGGGCCAGGTCCTCTGCCACGGCACGCCCGAAGAAGTCCTT
>JAAYCB010000250.1 GCA_012744395.1 Pirellulaceae bacterium | reverse complement strand
CCGTCGAGGAGGATTTTGGGCTGCGAAGGCCGAAACGGTTGCCGGCTGGAACGGGCCACTCAGGCCCAGGAACTCGACGCGGGCTGCGGATTGAGGCGACAGACCGTGAACAACTTCTCGGACAAGGTCATCAGCGCCTGGTCGAAGGCGTCCGCGGAGGCACGGCGACGCCGGGCCAGTACCGCAGGGTCCAGGACTACGTGGTCAACTTCGCAACGCGGGAGGTCGTCTACACGCCGCCGCCGGCCGACGATGTGCCGCCGCTCATGGAGGAACGGGTCGGCTTGCCAGTCGCTTTACTCGTTGCGAGATAAGGACTTGTGAAGTATTGCGACATATCGCGACAGAAAATCGCGACAGATTGCGACAGATTGCGACAGACAGTCGCCCGCGCGTCTGCCCCGTCCGGGCCACCGGGCCGGCGTATGGCTTCGGCGAGGACGTGACGCTGAAGTACTACAGCGTCCAGAAGGTCAGCGACGGCTCGATCGAGTTGGAGTCGGGCGACGGACCCGGGTTTGGACGGTCCCCTCCGTGGATGAGTGCATGAAGGCGATTCGGGACAATCCGTGTGTTTGTTCCGTAGCTGCTTGTGTACCGTCACCTTCGTGGGTTAGACTTCTTTCAACGGTTGGCGACCAGCCCTCAATTGTAAAAACGGGTGGTGTCAATCTGGGGAATCTCAAAGGAAACGCAGAAAATGGCGGAAGGTACGATCAAGCGCCTGACGGACAGAGGCTTCGGATTCATCGGAACGGGAGGCGACAAAGACCTGTTCTTCCATTCATCGAGCCTCGAAGGTGTCCGTTTCGACGAACTCCATGAAGGGCAAAAGGTGTCATTCACGGAAGCCCGAGGCCCAAAAGGACCATCTGCCGAAAACGTCAGGCCGGTATAGTTCCACAACGACTTCTCCTCTTTTCTCGGCCACGAGGCCCTGAACGATACCGGCGTTTCTCAACCCAAGGATGGCAAACTGATCTTTCCCGCCCACCGAGCAGAACCCTTTTTGTAAGGGTAGCTTTCGGCGTTGGCTGAGTCTCCCATTGGCTGACAAAGCGCAAACGGCAAGGGGCTGCTCTCGCCTGGGGCAACTGGGGAAGCCGGGAAGGGTGTAGCTGCAAAGCTCTTCGCCTGGCCTGCTTCAAGAGAGAAACAGCAGATGATGCTCCAAACTCTTCTTCTTCTGGCGATCGTGGCTGCTGCGGAACCATCGACGGAACCCCACGCTGTTCGGACCGTCTTCGTCGGAGGGATCAATCGCTCTTACCTCCTTCATCTGCCGCCTGACTATGACCCCCAGACGCCGACGCCCGTTGTCTTGGTGTTCCATGGGGCAGCCGCCAACGGATACTTCATCTCGGATTTCTCCGGCATGAATAAGAAAGCCGACGAAGCGGGATTCGTCGCTGTGTATCCCAACGGCAAGAGGCTCAGCAACACGTTGCTCACATGGAATTCAGGCGGCCTCAGTCGCAAGGATCACCCCGACGACGTGGAGTTCGTGAAACGACTTCTTGACAACCTAGCTCAGGTTGTGAACGTCGATCCAAAGAGAGTATATGCCACGGGCCATTCGAACGGAGCGATGATGTGTTATCGACTTGCGGTCGAGCTATCAGATCGGATCGCAGCGATCGCTCCTGTCGGTGGAACGATGGGGGTCGATCTGCCTGGGTCACAGCGTCCGATGTCGGTAATCCATTTTCATGGGACTCACGATGAGATGGTGCCTTGGAATGGACCGACTCAAGAGATGCTGCAAGAACTCAGATTCACGTCGGTCGAACGGACCATCCAAGCCTGGGCTAAAGCCAATAACTGCCCGGAAAGACCGGGCGTCACGGCCATGCCGAATACAGCTCTGGACGGCACGAAGGTTGTACGCATCGAGTACGAGTCGGGCGACGATAACACGAGGGTCGTACTGTACATGATCAAGGGTGGCGGTCATACCTGGCCGGGAATGGAACGCTCTGGCGACCGTTACGGCAGGTCCACACTTGATATTTCAGCCAATGACCTGATGTGGACGTTCTTCAAGATGCACCCGATGAAGTAACGCTGGGAAGACGGCCTCCCGTCTGTTGGCCTGTGAACTGGGGGCTAGTCAGCAGGAGTCCCAGCAGGACTACGGCTTTGCTCGATCGGAAGGAATTTGGGGCAGGCGATAGCCGTCGCGGTTCACGTCAGTGAATCGGAGCTGCGATGATGCGGATTGCCGTGTTCGTTCTGGTGCGTTGTGGATCACTTGCTGTCGTCCCTTGCCAGTGACGCTAACGGACATGCGGCAAAAGGAAGAGGCCCACCAGTCCAGTCCCACAGCCGTAGTCGAGGACGTCCATGTCCTTGGTCAGCCGTGCCTGACGGAGGATTGCCTCACCCACATCCTTCATCAGAGCTGCGGCGGATTGATCGAAGTAGCTGCCGCTCATGCCTTATCGCACGGACGTTGGCCTCGTACGCTCGGCGAAGCCGTTCGCAGCGCTCGTCCCGTTCCATCTCGTAGCGGCGGATCTCCCCCTGCACTCGCTGCGGCCGGGGAGCCTCGTGGATGTGGAGGTGCCGGTGCTCGTGGAGATCGCCCTCGACTACGACCAGCGATATGCCTCTCCTTTCCTCTATCAAAGACTACCCAAGTATATGCCCGAAAGGCTACCCAACAGGCCACCCAGTCCGAGTCGGCAGAAACGCATCCATGTCGCTAGTCCTTGCCAAATAAAGTTTTGCGAAAGATGATCGCACGAAAAAAGCCCGGCAAAACCGGGCTGAAGCACCCCCACGGGGAGTCGAACCCCGGCTTTCGGACTGAGAATCCGACGTCCTAGGCCACTAGACGATGGGGGCAGAGGCTGTCTTTTCGTCCCACACCTGGCGGGAACCTTACTTTTACCACCGGCCCGTGTGTCTGTCAATTGGGCGCTGGCGCGGGGAGACCGGCCGCGCCGCCCGCGCCGCCCGCGCCGCCCGCGCCGCCCGCGTCGCCCGCGTTGGGGCCGGTTTCGATCTCCTCTTCCAGTTCGGGCACGGCCTTGAGCAACTCGGCGGCCTTTTCCTGGCCGAGCCGCTCGCGATTGCCGCGGATTGTGCGGCGGTAAAGCTCCTGCATCACCGGGTCGCGGAGGTATTCGACAATCGGCAGCAGGTTGCGGAGCATCGTGTCGGCGCGCTGCCAGTCGCCGCGGAGGCTGTAGACGCAGTACTGGCCGGCGAGGCCGAACGCGCGCCGCTCGCGCTCCGAATCGCCCGACAAGGCCAGCTTCTCAAGCTGCTCGAGTGCCTTGCCGTCGTCGGCGTTCTTGACGTAGATGTCGCTCATGTAGATCAGCGCGAGCTTCTTCCTCGCCTGCGATACGCAGTACTCGTCGTCCGGGTAGAAGTGGAGCACGCTCAGCCATGCCTGTTCCGTGTCTTGCGACAAGGCATAAATCAACTGCTTGTATGCCGACCCCATGTCCTCCACGGGCTTGTTCGCCACCTCGGCCCCTCCCAGGAGGGACTGTTCGACGACGGTGGCTCGGGCGAGCCAGCCGCCCGCCGCCATCGCCGCCAAGGCCACCGCGGCGTAGAGTCCGCGCCGCGCCCAGCGGTTGCGGGCCTCGCCCGCGCTCCGCATCACCGCCTCGAGCCGTTGCGTCGCCTGCCCCAACGAGCCCGACATCATGTCGATCGAGCCGGGCTCCAGGCCGGGAAGGTCGTCGCCCACCTCCTCGTCGAGATGCTCCTGAAGGAGCGGCCGCAGGTCGCGAACCAGCTCCCGCGCGGACTGGTAGCGGTGGTCCGGCGACTTGGCCATCATCTTGTGGACGATCCGCGACAAGGCCGGCGGCAGATCGAGACGGATGTTCTCCAGCGGCTCGGGCTGCTTCTTCAAATGCTGCACCGCCACGCTCAGCGCTGTCTCGCCCGTAAATGGCGGATGACCCGCCAGCATGTGGTAACACGTCACCCCAAAGGAGTAGATGTCGCTGCGATGATCCAGCGGGCTGCCCTCGGCCTGCTCGGGGCTCATGTAGAGCGGTGTGCCCATCGTCATGCCGACCTGGGTCAGCTTGACGCTCCCCTCGGCCTGGAGCACCCGGGCGAGCCCGAAGTCGGCCACCTTCACCTCGGCCGCCTTGGTGAGCATGATGTTCTCGGGCTTGATGTCGCGGTGCACGATCTTCTGTTCGGCCGCCTTGGCCAGCGCGGCGGCCGTCTGGCGAATCACGAGCAGGGCCAGGCGGAGGTCGAGCGTGCCGCTGCGGGCGAGGTACTGCTGGAGATTCACCCCCTGGACGTATTCCTGGGCGATCAGGTGCACGCCATCGATGCAGGCCACCTCGTGGATCTGCACGATGTTGGCGTGGATCAGCGACGCTGCCGCACGCGCTTCGCGCTGGAACCGCTGCACGTAGCCGGAGTCGGAGGCCAATTCCGGCTTGAGCACCTTGATCGCCACCTGCCGGCCGAGCGACTGCTGCTCGGCCAAGTAGACGTCGGCCATCGCCCCGCGGCCGAGGCGGCGAAGGATGCGGTAATCGCCGAGTAGATGGCCGGAAAGGTCAGCGACGCCCGATCGCCCAGCCTGTTTCTCGGTGTCAGCCATCGCGGGACGATTCCGGTTGGAGGTCAACTTCGCAGTCTTTCTGCCGACGCGCGACAACCTCCAGTATGCGGCGCGGCGGTTGAATTGGCAAGATTCGCCCCCGCCGCCGGCCGCGTGCCGGGGGGCGGCACGTCGCGGATTGCCCGCCGCCTAGACGACCTCGTACCCCTTCCGCTGGGCGCGGCTGAGCATGGCATTCGCCTCGGCATCGCCCGGAAAAGTCTCCGCGGCCGGGTCCCACTTGAGGGGGCGGCCGAGCCGCATCGAAATATTGCCCAGATGGCAGGTCGTGACCGACTGATGCTGGCCGACCACCTCGGAAAGAGGCCGGCGGCGCTGGCGGACACAGTCGAAGAAATTGCCCATGTGGTTGATGATCGCGTCGAGCTTGCCCACCCGGGCCGGGCGGTCGAGATTGTCGAAGTCGTAGAGCTGGAACGCTTCGCGCGGCAGGGGATTCGACGCCAGGTCCTCGACCGGCTTGCCCGAGACGGTCCCCCGGTTGACGAAAATCCGCCCCTGCGCGCCGGAGAACATGATGCCGTTCCGGCCGGTGTCGCTGACCGTCATCACGACGCCGCTGGGATAGACATAGCGGGCTTCGAAGTCGACGGCCACGTTGTAGCCGTCTTTCACCCCCGGCATCCGGGCCTTGCCGTCGATCTCGATCGGCAGCTCGCCGATGCCCCATTGGGCGATGTCCAGGTGGTGGGCGCCCCAGTCGGTCATCTGTCCCCCGGAGTATTCATACCACCAGCGGAACGTGTAATGCGAACGCTGTTCAATGTACGGCACGTCCGGCGTCTGGCCCTGCCACATGTCCCAGTTGAAATGGCCGGGGACGGGCCGCTCGGGGAACGGGCCGCCGGTGACGTTCTTTCCCAGGATGACCTCGACCGTCTCCAGCTTGCCGATCCGGCCCTGGCGGACGAGTTCGACGGCCAGCCGGCAGTTGTGGTCGGATCGCTGCCAGGAGCCGACCTGGACAATCCGGCCCGTCTCCTTGACCACCCGGGTGAGCAGCTGGCCTTCGTCGACGGTCAAGGTCAGCGGCTTCTCCACGTAAACGTCCTTGCCCGCCCGGCAGGCGTCGATCACCATCTTCGTGTGCCAGTGGTCGGGCGCGCCGATCGTCACCACGTCGATATCCTGGCGATCGAGCAGCTTGCGGTAGTCTTCGAAGATCAGCGGCGTGCTGCCGAAGGCCGCGCGGGCCTGCTCGCGGACATGGCGATCGACGTCGGCGATGGCCACAATATCGCCGTCCGCGCGGGCCTTCTCGGCAATCACCGTGCCCTGGTACCGCATCCCGATCGATCCGATGCGGAACCGGTCGTTGGCGCTTCGGGGCGCTGTGCGGGCCTCGGCGTCGGCCGTGAAAATGTAGGGCACCAGTCCGCCGGAGCCGAGGACCGCGGCGGATGTCTTGAGGAAACGGCGGCGGGGGTGGAGCATCAGAAGGGTTCGGGGTTCAGCTAGAGGGTTCAGGGTTCAGGGTTCGGTTTTTGCTTCCGGGCTCGTTCCCGGGCTGGAGCTTGGGAACCAGGGGAGTCTTTTTCAGGTTGCCTCGGCCAGGCAAGCGCTCAGGTAGGCGCGGGCGGTGTTGATCTCCGCCGTCACGGCCTGAAGAGTCTTCATGATCGGGATGCCGCGCGGCACCGGGTGCATGAAGATCTCCGTCCAGCGAGCATAGCCGATCCGTTTCAGTGCGGCAACGATCGGGCGGAAGTCGAGCGAGCCGCGCCCCGGCATCTGCTCCAGCTCCTGCTGCTTGGGCAGCTTCTCCATGCAGCCCCGCCCGTATTGCCAGGCGTAGAAATGGACCAGCTTGGGTCCGAGGTCCTCGATCAGCCGGGCGAGCTGTTCTTCGTCCTGGGGCAGATGATACGGCGCCAAGGCGATACCGAGGAACGGGCTCGTGGCGGCTTCGGCCAGGTAGCGAATCGAATCGGGGCTGGCCACCAGGGCCTTGCCGTGGTTCTCGATCCCGATCGTCACGCCGCATTGTTCGGCCAGTTCCACGTGGGGCTTCATCTTCTCGACGAATTGAGCCACCGCCGCCTTGGCTTCCGCGCCGACCACGTCCTTCGGGCCCGCGCTGCCGGTGACAACGAGCGATCCGCCGAACTTCTGCAACATGCGGATCTCGTCCGCCAGGCCGAAGGGGCCCAGATCGTAGCGGGTCGTCATGCCCAGCTTGACGCCGTGCTCGGCGAGCAGTGCGGCGAATCTGTCGTGGCCCATCGCCTCCATCTGCTCGCGCTGGTTGGCGTGATGCTCGGGCCAGAGATCGATCCGCTCGGCGCCGATCTTGTGGACCTCGCCAGCGATCTCCTCCAGCGGCAGCTTGCCGTACATGCTCGAGGCCAGGGCATAGTGGAGCTGGAACTTGGGCGGCCCGGCGGCGGATGCGGCGGATGGGATGTCCAGTGGCAGGCAAGCCGCGGCCGAGCCGGCGGCCAGCAGGCGGCACATCTGGCGGCGGGTAAGGAAGGGTTGTTTCATGGGCAGCCTTTCTATGCCGGAGGGGAAACGGGACCCACATCTTACCCGCCGGGCGGCCCCGGATTCCACCCTTCTTCGAAGAAATCCAGTCGGGACCGTTATCCTTGAACGGTTGCGCGAGAACACGTTCCTTCGGGCCCCGACCGGGAACCGCGCTAGGGAATGCTCCAGAAGCGAACCGTTCCGTCCCTGCTGCCCGTCAGGAGCGTCTTGCCGTCCGGCATGAACAGCGCGCAGGTGACGGCGTCTGCATGGCCGAGAAATTCCGACTGCCGCCGCCCCGTCTTCAGACTCCAGAGGCTTGCGGCATAGGAGGCCGGGTCGTCCGGCTTGTCCTGGACGGTCACCGGGGGCCGAACGGAGACGACGTACTGGCCATCGGGAGACAGGCAGAGCGGCGTCTCGGCAAAATCGGCCACAAGGGTCTTGAATTCTCCGGATTGGGGAATCCAACGTGAAATCGTTGCCGCGCGGACCCCCAGAACCGAGCCATCGGAGGCAAAACCGACGGCCGCTGCGAATTCCTTCGCCTCATGGGCGGTCCGGCCCGTCTCGGATTCCTTCAGGGCAAGCGTGCCGTCTTCCTGCACGAGAAGCCATCTTCCGTCGGGTGAGAAGCCGCCGAGCCGGCTGTCCGGGTCGCATCGAACGGAGCATTTCTTCTCCCCCGTGGCGGTGTCCCAGACATGCAGGTCGAGGACGCACCAGCCGGCCAGCAATTTCGTGTCCGGCGAAAACGCCAACCTCGTCGCAAACGCCTCCGGCGCGCGGACGGTGCGAACAATCTCCGACGACGCCTTCCAAGAGCAACTCGGGATTCGCTGCGGACCAGTCGAGTCGGACCAAGGCGCGCGGGGGTCTGCGGCTGCTCCGGTCAAGCACCTTCACGTAGTAATAGCTGCCATTTTGCCACAGCCCGTAAGCATGGTCGTAGCGATCCGCTTCGAGCACAGTGACATCGAATGATTTCGGGTCGATCAGGATCCAGCCGGGGGATGGAGTCTCGTACTCAACCAATACGCGGGCCGCTTCGGAATCCATCGATTGTCCTTCTGACCAGAGGGACAACGCGCGAATCGGCTGGAGGTCTCGAACATCCCACTCTCCAGAGATTGGAATCACGCGAAAACGAATCGCGTCTCGATCGCCAAGTTCGGCCACGCCGATCCTTTGGCCCTTTCCTGTTCCGAACATAATTGCCTTGCCCACGGCAATCGGCGCGACTACCACCTTGGGCATGGTTGGAGCGTTCCTGCTGGGCGTGGGAACCAGCCCCGCGAATCCGTCTTCCGCTCCCAATGCCCATGTCTTCCGCGTTCTTGGCTCCACCAAGAGAATCGCGAACTCCAATTTGCCCTCGTGGTTCTTGCTCAACGCGAACCATGCGTAATGACCATCAAAAGCGGCCGAGATTACACGAACGTAGCCTGCGTCGGACTGGTAAATCTGCCGCGCCGTGCCGTCCGGCTGCATGACATGCATCGAAAGACTGTCTTGCCAGAGAATGTCGTATCCGTCGTGGGTCTCAAGCCAGCCGTCAAATCCGTCCAACTCGCTGACTCTTCCCTGCGGGTCCACAACGGGAATCAGCAGTGGCGAAAAGCCGACTGCCGGGCTCGCAGGCTCGGTGTCAGGGGAACCGCCTGCGTGTAGTTCCAGGGTCCCCGCCCCGCCCTCAACCGCGAGTTCTGTAAGTGAACCCCGCGCGCAAGCGCCATGGCCATCGCGATTGCCGTGTCGGCCACTTCTTCCGACCCGTAGTCGGGCACGATCGCCACGGGGATTCCCCGCTCGCGGGCGCACCGCCAATCGACGTTGTCGTAGCCGACGCCGGCGCGGACGATCAGCTTGCAGCACTTGAGCCGCACGATCGTCGGCCGCGTGATCGAGATGGCGTGATAGAGGACGATCGCGGCGGCGTCCTCGATCCGCCCGATGAGCTGCTCCTCGTTCGTTGCGTCGAGGGCAACCACGCCGGCGACCTCGCCCAGAACGCCTCGCTCGGGCTCGAGGTCGTCGCTGATAAAATCGGCAATCGCCACCCAGGGCTGGGCAGTCATCGGTTCTATCTCCCGTCAGAGCATTTTGCATTCCCATTTTTCGGCTGCCCGCGGCACGCGGCCGGCGAGCAGCGGCCCCTTGCCCACGCAGGAAGGGCCCGACAGGGCGATCAGCCTTTTTTGAGCTTTCCCCATGGAGACTATCACGACCAGCTTGGCAGGAACCGCGCCATGGACGAAGATAATCCGATGGAACCAGCCGGTTGGTTCAAGCGTCGAATCGAACCCATCCAGCCCGGAGCGACAACCATGCGATTTCTCGTGGCGACTTTTTGCGTCTTTTTCCTGCTGTCCGCAAACGGCCGGGCGATCGAGCCGGCGGCGGCCCTGGATGTCTGGCCGGGAGCGGCGCCGGGCGAAAAGGGCGATATCGGCGCCGAGCAACTTGCGCCGGACAGGGGAGGCAAACCGGTCGCGCGGCTGATGAACGTCAGCCGGCCGACCGTCTCCGTCTACAAGCCGGCGGCGGAGAGCGACACCGGCGCGGCGGTGGTCATCTGTCCCGGCGGCGGCTACAACATCCTCGCCATGGACCTGGAAGGCACCGAAGTCGCCGAGTGGCTGAATTCGATCGGCGCGACCGGGATCGTCCTCAAGTACCGCGTCCCGCGCCGCAAGGACCTGGAGAAGCACGAGGCGCCGTTGCAGGACGCGCAGCGGGCGGTGAGCCTCGTCCGCTCCAAGGCCGCCGAGTGGAAGATCGATCCCGAGCGGATCGGCATCCTCGGGTTCTCCGCCGGCGGGCACCTGGCCGCCACGGCGTCGACGAACTTCGACCGGCGGCACTACGAGCCGATCGACGAGGTCGACAAGGTGAGCTGCCGGCCCGACTTCGCCGTGCTCGTCTACCCGGCCTACTTGCTCGTGGAAAAGAGCAGCCAGCTGGCGGCGGAGATTCGCGTCGGCGAGAAGACTCCGCCGATCTTCTTCGCCCATGCGGGCGACGACGGGATCAGCGCCGAGAACAGCATCGCGATGTTCCTGGCGATGAAGAAGGCCGGGGTGCCGGGCGAGTTGCACGTCTACGCATCCGGCGGCCACGGCTTCGGCCTCCGCCCGAGCGACAATCCCTGTTCGACCTGGCCGGCGCGGTGCGAGGCCTGGATGAGGAGCCGCGGGCTGCTGGGCAAGAAGACGCCGTAGGTCGGCGCGGAGCGGCCGGCGGCGGGCCGCCGCTGGCGCTGATCGTGCGTGCGACGGCGGTTCAGACCCCCATGGAATGGACCGCGTTGGACCACCCTACGGGGCGCGGTGG
>JAAYCB010000249.1 GCA_012744395.1 Pirellulaceae bacterium | reverse complement strand
CCCGATCACGGTCCACTACCGCCATCTTCCGCCGAGTTCGTATCGCTCTTGAGCGAAATGCTGCAGCGATTGCGCGACATTAAAGGAACCGCTCTCGACGGGCGCTAGGAACCTTGACATCATTTCTGAAATGGACCACGGAAAGCGGACCGCTATTTCGACCGCAGCCGGGCGCGGATCGCCTCGAGCCGCTGCGCCAGCTCCTGCTCGAATCCGCGATCCACCGGCCGGTAATACTCGCGCTGCACGCCCAGATAATCCTGCGCGGCGACGCCCCCTTCGTGATCGTGGGCGTACTGGTAGCCCTCGCCATGGCCAAACCGCTTCGCGCCCGGATAGTGGCTGTCGCGCAGGTGGACCGGCACGGGCAGCAGGCGGCCCTCGCGAACGTCGCGGCGGGCCTCGCCGATGCCGACGGTCGCCGCGTTTGATTTCGGCGCGCACGCCAGGTAGGTCACCGCCTGGGCCAGCGTGAGCTGGCACTCCGGCAGGCCGACCAACTCGCAGGCATGGGCCGCGGCCACCGCCAGCGGCAGCCCCCGCGGGTCGGCATTGCCCACGTCCTCGCTGGCCAGGATCACCAGCCGCCGGGCGAGGAACCGCACGTCCTCGCCCCCTTCGAGCATCCGTGCCAGCCAGTAAAGCGCAGCGTCCGGATCGCTGCCGCGAATGCTCTTGATCAGCGCGCTGGCCGCATCGTAGTGGGCGTCCCCCTGCCGGTCGTAGGCCACGGCCTTGCGCTGCACCGACTCCTCGGCCAATTGGCGCGTGAATTCCACGGGCGACTCGTGCGCCGAGAGCACCCCGATCTCCACGGCCGAGAGGGCCCGGCGGGCGTCTCCATCGCTCGTTTCCGCCAGGAACTCCAGCGCGTCGTCGTGCATGCGGACCGCGTAGGCCCCCAACCCGCGCTCGGCGTCGGCCAGCGCGCCGCGGATCACCCGCTGGATGTCGCCGACCGAGAGGGGCTCGAATTGGAACACCCGGCTGCGGCTGATCAGCGCGCTGTTGATCGCGAAAAACGGATTCTCCGTCGTCGCCCCGACGAGAATCACGACGCCGTTTTCCACTTCCGGCAAGAGCACGTCCTGCTGGGCCTTGTTGAACCGGTGGATCTCGTCGACAAACAGCAGCGTCCGCCGGGCCTCGGCGGCCAGCCGGCCGTCCGCCTCGCCGAGCAGATCGCGGAGCTCCTTCACGCCGCTCGTGACCGCGCTCAGCTGCCGGAACACACTCCGGCTTTCCGTTGCGAGCAGCCGGGCGAGGGTCGTCTTGCCGGTCCCCGGCGGCCCGCAGAAAATGACCGACCCGAGCCGATCCGCCTCGAGCAGCCTGCGGAGCAGCTTGCCCGGCCCGAGAAAATGCTGCTGGCCGACGAATTCGTCCAGTCGCCGCGGGCGCATCCGCGCCGCCAGCGGCAACGCGGCGCGGCGATTGGCGTCCTCGCCCGACTGAAAGAGCGAAGGACCTTGTTGATTTTTCGACATGCGTGCTCAAGTCCACGGCGAGCGGGGCTCGCCTCAAAAATCCGGCTCGCGGACGCCCCCCTCCGGGAGCAGGTCCACCAGCGGGCACGCGGCGCACTTGGGCCGCCGGCGGCAATAGAGATGCCCGGTGCGCACCAGCAGCGCGTGGAACTCATTATACAACCGCACGTCCTCGACCAGGCCGCCTTCGAAATGGTCCTTGATCTCGTAGTAACCCGCGTCGAAACCGATCCAGCCGTGCCGGGCGAGAATCCGGTGGGTGTACGTGTCGACGACGAACGTCGGCAGCCCGCCGGCATAGAGCAGGATCGAGTCGGCCGTCTCCGGCCCGATCCCGTTGAGCGACAACAGCTCCTCGCGCAGACTCGCCAGGCCGGTCGAGAACATCGCGTCCAAATCCCCATCGTAACGTTCGACGACGAAGCGCACGAGGCACCGCAGCCGCTTCGTCTTCACGCGATAGTAACCGGCCGGCCGGATCAGTTCCTCAAGCTCCTCTGCCGACACCTCGTTGAGGGCAAGCGGATCGAGCAGATCGCGGTCGGCCAGGTTTCGGATCGCCTTTTCCACGTTCTTCCAGGCCGTGTTCTGAACGAGCACCGCCCCCACCATGATCTCAAAAGGTGTCTCGCCAGGCCACCAGTTCTGGGGGCCAAACGCGTCGAACAAGCGATCGTAGACTGTCTGCAGCGTCGATGCCATCGGTCAGGGTACAGGTCACGGGGTACGGGGACTGGCTACAGGGTACCAGGGTACCGGGTGGGAGGCGGAAGTAAAGACCGACCCCCGAACCCTCCGGCTTGGGGACGAAAGGGTTTTCCGGTTTTTCGGTGTGATTCGGGACCAGTTCAAGCCCCGCCCCCGGACGGGTCGAAGATGACGCAGGTGTCCCTTGTTTCCTGGATTTGCAGTCTCGCCTGAGGCGCGTCCGCTCCTTGCATGAAGCCGACGACGTGAAGCAAGCCAACTCGAACGGCGTCGATTACTGGGTCCAATCGCAACGTCCGCTGGCATCGCTGGTCTTCATCGCGCCGCTGCTGGCGACTTACGAGTTGGGCGTACTCCTGTTGGGACCGAGCGCGATTCGCAACGGCGCCGACGTCTGGCTGCGGCAAGTGCTGGAACTGATTGGCTTTGGGCAGTATTTCCTCCTCCCGGCGGTCTGCGTCTGCATCCTTCTCGGATGGCATCACACCACGCGGCAACCGTGGGAGGTTGCTCCGTCGGTCCTGAAGGGGATGGTCTGCGAGTGCGTCCTCCTTGCGATCGGCCTGCGATTTCTGCTCCATTTGCAGTCGGGACTGTTCGATCCGAGCGCGGCCCCTCCGCCGGCAGCTCTGCTCGCGGCGGATGCGCACGAGACGGCGCGCCGCCTGGTGGGGTTTTTAGGGGCCGGTGTTTATGAGGAGTTGCTGTTTCGCCTGATCCTGCTCTCGTCAGTCGTCTGGGTGCTCAGGAGCCTGGACATGGCGCCCGGGGCGAGCGTCTTCACGGCGGCCCTGTCCACCAGCCTGTTTTTCGCCCTTGCCCACTACATCGGCCCCCATGCGGAAGCGCTCGACTGGCAAAGCCACTGGTTCTGGTTCACGTTCGTGTTCCGGTTTCTCGCCGGCATGTTCTTCAGTCTCCTGTTCGTGATCCGCGGCTTCGGCATCGCGGCCGGGGCCCACGCCGGCTACGACATTCTCGTCGGCATCTGGTAGGGGGGGCTCGGCGGCCACGACGATCACGGTGCGGAACGGCGGCGATCGATTGCCCAATCGCCCGGATTGTCAACCCGCCGAAGACCCTCTAGGATGGCCCGGGGCGTCTGATCATCGGGCGGGGGCGGGGCCACCTCGCCCGGTACGTTCCGCGGGCTCCCCGGAGGCTTCGATGTCGCCTTTTTCCCCTTCCCGAGCCGGGCACTGGCGCGTCCGCGGGCGGACGTTGGCCTGCCCCGCCCGCCCCCTCCTGATGGGAATCCTGAACGTCACGCCCGACAGTTTTTCCGACGGGGGGCGGTTCTTCGACGCCGCCGCGGCCGTAGCGCAGGGAATCGAACTGGCCGCGCGCGGCGCGGACCTTCTCGACGTCGGCGGCGAAAGCACGCGGCCCTACGCCCAACCCGTGCCCGTCGACGAGGAGTTGCGCCGCGTTGCGCCGGTGGTCGAGCGGCTCGCGCGGGAGGTTGCCATCCCAATTTCGATCGACACCGCGAAAGCGGCTGTCGCGCGGGAGGCGATCGATGCGGGCGCCGCGATCATCAACGACATCACCGGGCTGGCCGATCCGGCGATGATCGAAACGGCTGCCGAGACGGGAGCCGGCGTCTGCGTGATGCACATGCTGGGAACGCCGCGGTCGATGCAGGATGCTCCGGTTTATGGCGACGTCGTCGCCGAGGTGGGCGCGTTTCTCCGCCAGCGGCGCGACGCCCTGGTCGGCCAGGGCATTCCGCGGGATTGCATCGCGCTGGACCCCGGGATCGGGTTCGGAAAGACGGCCGAACACAACCTCCAGTTGCTTCGCCACGCGGCGGAACTGCACGCCCTGGGGCAGCCCGTGCTCGTCGGGCACTCGCGGAAACAGTTCATCGGTCACGTGCTGGCCGACCTCCGTGCCGATCGCCTGGCCGGCACAATCGGCGCGGCGCTGGCGCTGGCCCGTTCGGGCGTGCAGATTCTCCGCGTGCACGACGTCGAGCCAGTCGCGCACGCCCTTGCCCTGTTCACCGCGGCCGGCGGCTCGGAGCCGTAGGCGGCGGGCTGGAGATCGGCCGGCGGGGTGCGCGGGCGTTCCACCTGCCGCCTGCCCACAAAATGGGTGGAGTATGATACCACCGTGTGGGCTACTTGCATCTCTGGTCCCTTCCCCATTAATTTATACCCCCATCGGTAGAAGTGGTCGCGCCGCGTGGCCGAGGGCCGATCGATCGGCTCGGCAGTTCGACTGCTCTTCGTTCAAGCACCAGGGGAACTGCACATGGAAATCAGGATCTCGAAGACCTACGAAGAATTGTCGCGGCGCGCGGCGGGATCGATCGCCGCCGTGATCAATGCCAAGCCGAATGCCGTGTTGGGACTGGCGACCGGCTCCAGTCCGCTGGGGATTTACCGGGAACTCGTGCGACTGCACAAAGATGAAGGTCTCGATTTCTCACAGGTCACGACCTTCAATCTCGACGAATACGTGGGGCTATCGGCCCAGCATGGGCGGTCTTACCACCACTTCATGCGGGAGAATCTCTTCAAGCACATCAACGTGCCGCCGGAAAGGACTCATATTCCCTCCGGCACGACGAACAACTACAGGGCGTTCTGCCAGTGGTACGAGGACCACATCCGCGCTTGCGGGGGGATCGACGTGCAACTCCTGGGCATCGGCTCCGACGGCCACATCGCATTCAACGAGCCGACCAGTTCGCTCGCCTCGCGGACGCGCCTGAAGACGCTCGCCCGGCAGACGATCGAAGACAATGCCCGATTCTTCGACAAGCCCGAGGATGTGCCCGTCTACGCGATCACCATGGGCGTGGGCACGATCCTCGAAGCCCGGCAGTTGGTGCTTGTCGCCAGCGGGGCGGGCAAGGCCGACGCGGTGGCCAGAATGATCGAGGGTCCGGTGACCAGCATGGTCACGGCCAGCGCGCTGCAACTGCATCCCAACGCGGACGTGTTCCTCGACGAGGCGGCCGCAGCGAACCTCACGATGCGCGAATACTACAATTGGATCCAAGAGAAAAAGCCCGGGGCGCCGCAGTCCTGACGCCTCTCCGGCGCGGGCGGCGGACGGCCAAAGGAGCGCTCCGGCGGAGTTCCACGCCACCAACTCGATCGATTTACCCGGGAGCGTTGAGCCGATGAGCATCTTGACCCAGTTCATCGAGGCTGCCAAGCGGCGGTCTCTGGCGGTTGTTTTGCCGGAGGGGAAGGACGATCGCGTGCTGGCCGCCGCGCGGCGCATGAAAGACGAGGGGATCGCCAATCCGATTCTCCTCGGCGACGCCGCCGAGATCGGGCCCCTGGCGGCGGCCTCGGGCTTCGGCCTCGACGGCATCCGGATCATCGATCCGGGCAAGAGCGAAAAACTCGCCGAGTACACCGAGGCCTATGTGCAGGGCCGCGATCTGAATCCGCGCGTGGCGGCGCGGATGGTCCGGCGGCCCCTCTACTTCGCCGGGATGATGGTCGCCCGCGGAGACGCCGACACGATGGTCGCCGGCGTCGACACGCCCACGGCGCTGGTGATCCAGGCGGGCGCGCTGACGGTTGGCCTGGCCAAGGGCCTGGCCACTCCCTCGAGCTTCTTCTTGATGATCATTCCGGATTTCCAGGGGCAGAAGCAGAAACCCTTCATCTACGCCGACTGCGCGGTGAACATCGCGCCGACGCCCGCGGAACTGGCCGACATCGCGATCGCTTCGGAACGCAGCGCGCGGAAACTGCTCCCCGAGGAGCCCCGCGTGGCAATGCTCTCGTTCTCGACCAAGGGGAGCGCATCGCACGTCCGCATCAACCACGTCACCGAGGCGCTGGCCCTGATCAAGCAGCGGGCCGCCGACCTGAAAATCGACGGGGAATTCCAGGCCGACGCGGCAATCATCCCGTCGGTGGCCAGCAAGAAGGTCAAGGAACCAAGCGAGGTCGTCGGCAGGGCGAACGTGCTGGTTTTCCCCGACCTGAATTCGGGAAACATCGCCTACAAGTTGACGCAGTACATGGCCGGAGCGAAAGCGATCGGGCCGTTCCTCCAGGGGTTCGCCAAGCCGATCAGCGACCTCTCGCGGGGGGCCAGCGTCGAGGATATTGTCGCCACCACGGCCGTCTGCCTGGCGCAGGCCTGAGCGGAGAAATGCAGGGAGCCCATGCGATGAAGGTCCTGGTCGTCAACTGCGGCAGTTCTTCGATCAAGTACCAGCTCTACCAGATGCCCGAAAAACGCGTGATTTCCAGGGGGCTGGTCGAGCGGATCGGGGAAGAAAGCGGCGCCATCCAACACCACTACGCCGACGAGGTCCGGAGGCTGGAGGGCCAGATCGCCGACCACGAAGAAGGCATGGCGCTGATCCTGGAGACCCTTTCCGGGGGCGAGGGGGTCCTCGCGTCGGCGGAGGAGATCGAGGCCATCGGCCACCGCGTCGTCCACGGCGGCGAGGAGTTCACCGGATCGGTCCTGATCACGCCCCGGGTGATCGCCTCGATCGAACGTTTTTCGGACTTGGCGCCGCTGCACAACCCCCCGAACCTGACCGGCATCCGCGCGGCAATGCACGAGCTGCCCGACGTGCCCCAGGTGGCCTGCTTCGATACCGCGTTCCACGCCACGATCCCCCAGGTCGCCTACACCTACGCCCTGCCCTACCCGTTGTACGAGAAGTTCGGCATCCGCCGCTACGGCTTTCACGGCACGAGCCACCGCTACGTCGCCCGGCGGGCCGCCCAGATGCTCGGCCTGGGCAAGTACAAGATCGACTGCATCACCGTTCACCTGGGAAACGGGTGCTCGATGACCGCGGTCCAGCGCGGCCGTTCGATCGACACGTCGATGGGGCTGACCCCCCTGGAGGGCTTGGTGATGGGAACGCGGACCGGAGACTTCGATCCGGCGATCCTCTTCTACCTTGCCGACCGCGGCTATGCCGTCAGTTCACTGAACGAGCTCTGCAACAAGCAGTCGGGCCTGCTGGGGATCAGCGGCAGGTCGAACGACATGCGGCTGCTGCTCGAATTGAGCCGCGAGGGGAACCGCCGCGCGGCCCTGGCGATCGACGTCTTCTGCTACCGGATCAAGAAATACATCGGCATGTACGCGGCGGTGCTCGGCCGCCTCGACGCCGTGGTCTTCACCGGGGGCATCGGCGAGAACGCCGTGCCGGTCCGCGCCGCGGCCTGTAGCGGCCTGGACTGCCTGGGAATTGCCATCGATCAAGCGCTCAACGAGCAGATGGTCGGGCGGCGCGAAGGAGCAATCAGTTCGCCGCAGAGCGGAACGGCGGTCCTGGTCGTCCCCACCGACGAAGAAGCGGCGATTGCCGACGACACCTACCAGATCGTGAGACAACGTTCATGCCCAATCCCGTAACCGATCGACCCTATCGCCCGCTGGCCGCCGCCGAGATTCAAACCCTCACCGCCCAGGGCTGCACCGCCGCCGACTGGAGCCGGGTGCGGGTCGCCGAGGGATTCGACCCGGCCGCCGTGCGCAACGCCCAATTCCTCGGCGACGTCGAGATCGGAGCCAACCGCGGCACGGTTGCCGGCGACGGCCCGCTCCGCAAGCCTTGTGGAATCTACCACGCCCTGCTCGCCAACTGCACGATCGGCGATCGCGCCCGGATCGCCAACGTGGGGCTGCATATCGCCAACTACGAGATCGGCGCCGGCGCGTGCATCGAGAACGCCGGCCGGATCGAGACGCGTCCCGGAGCAACCTTCGGCAACGGCGTGGAGGTCGAGGTCCTCAATGAAGCCGGCGGCCGCGAGGTCGTCCTCTTCGACCGCCTCGACAGCCAGTTCGCGCACCTCGTCTGCCTGCATCGCTACCGCGGCGAACTGGTTGAAAGACTCATCGCCGTGGCCAAGGCCGAGGCCGCCAAGGCCGCCGCCGAGCGCGGCCGGATCGGCGCCGGCGCCCGGATCGCCAACACCGCCAGCATCGTCGACGTGAACATCGGTGCGCATGCCGTGATCGACGGAGCGACCGCACTCGCCCGGGGCACGATCCTCAGCAGCCAGGCGGCGCCGACGATGATCGGCAGCCGCGTGGAGGCCGCGGACTTCATCATCGCCGAGGGATCAACGGTTACCGGCGGGGCGATCCTCGCCAAGAGCTTCGTCGGCCAGGCCTGCCAGATCGGCAAGCAGTTCTCCAGCGAAGGGTCGCTGTTCTTCGCCAACTGCGAGGCGTTTCACGGCGAGGCGTGCAGCATCTTCGCGGGCCCCTACACGGTGACCCACCACAAGTCCACGCTGCTGATCGCCGGCCTGTTCAGCTTCTACAACGCCGGCAGCGGGACGAACCAGTCGAACCACCTCTACAAGCTCGGGCCGGTCCATGAAGGAAGGCTCGAACGGGGCTGCAAGACGGGCTCGTCGAGCTACATCATGTGGCCCTGCCGCGTCGGCCCGTTCAGCGTCGTCCTCGGCAAGCACACGCGGACATTCGACACCGCCGATTTCCCCTTCAGCTACCTGGAGGCCCTGCCCAACGGGCGGTGCATGATGACGCCCGGGTTCAATTTCACGACCGTGGGAACGGTCCGCGACGGCGCCAAGTGGCCCGCCCGAGACCGCCGCCGCGGCGAGGTCCGCCGCGATCGGCTCACGTTCGACGTCTTCAGCCCGTTGACCGCGGGGCGGATGATCACCGGCTCTGCGCGGATGAAGGAACTGGTCGAAAAGACGGACCGCGCCGTCGACACGGTGGGCCTCGGCGGCACGGACGTCAAGCGGGTGCTGCTCCGCACGGGCATCAAGTTCTACCGATCGGCCATCGAGATGTACATGCTCGACAAAGTCCTCGCTCGAGCGGAACGAGCCCTCGAGCAGCGGCAGCCCTCGCTGGCCGCCGCGCTGGCGCCCGCGACGGACGCCGTGTACGATCCCGACTGGATCGACGTCGGCGGCCAGATGATGCCCCGCCGCCGGCTCGACGACCTCGCGGCGGCGATTGCCGCCGGCACGATCGGCGACCTCGACGGCATCAACGCCGAACTCGACGCGATTCTCCGCTGCTATGCCGAGGATGAATGGATCTGGGTCCGCGAGACGTACCCCCGCGTGTTTGCCCGGAGCCTCGACGAGTTGGCCATCGAGGACATGCCGGGAATCGC
The DNA here is from genome assembly GCA_012744395.1 of Pirellulaceae bacterium. Classification (GTDB taxonomy): domain Bacteria; phylum Planctomycetota; class Planctomycetia; order Pirellulales; family Thermoguttaceae; genus JAAYCB01. Next base: position 5,225 of record JAAYCB010000249.1, on the reverse strand, counting down.
CGACGAGTGGCGGAAGGCTCGGAAGAAGTTCCTGAGCCTGGTGCTGAACGACGCGCAGAAAGAGTTCGACAACGCGGTTCAGACGGGCTTCGGCCAGGACGGGACCGCGGCGGACGCGGGCGTGGATTTCGCGCGTGTCCGCGGAGATTTCGAGAGCAATCGGTTCGCCAAGGAGTTGAAGGCGGAAATCGCCTGCCTGGCGGATCGCGTGGAGAAATGGAAACGAGCCGCGACCGCCCAAGCATAGCGCGCCGCCGGCCTAGCCATCAGGAGGTCTTCCCATGTCGCACGATGTGCGCGACCGTGTCATCAAGGTGGTTGCGGAAACCCTCAAGATCGAGCCTGCCCGCATCGACGACGACGCGCGGTTCGTCGACGACCTCGGCGCCGAGTCGATGCAGAGCGTCGAACTGATCGCCGCCTTCGAGGAGGAGTTCGACATCGAAATGGACGAGGAACAGGCCCTCGACGTGAAGACCATCGGCAAGGCGGTCGATTTCATCGTCGCGCACCTCGGCTGACGGGCGGCCGCCGGGCGGCAAGTCTCGCTCCCGGTCCCCAGACTCCAGCCGCGCTCCAGCCGCGCTCCAGCCACGCTCCTGGCTGCCAGGCTCCAGCTTGGGAACCTCCGCCTCACCCCGCCCCGCCGGCAGCCAACCGCAAGTCTTCTCCCGCCATGCCATTCGGCCGGTGCTGGTTCGCTCTGAGCCCATTCGGGGCCCAAAACCTTGTCGCTGGATGGCAAGTGTGCGATTATTGGCGATGGCTCGGTGTTGGTCGGCGGGCCGTCAACCTGAGACGTGTCCTGTTGTCGATCTCCCGGCCCCCGCTGTAAAGGTTTTTCCCATGCAGGACTTTGAGAAGCTGGGCGTGTTCTACCTCGGCCGCCAGTTCGATCCGGCGAGCCGAAGCCTCAAGGACGAGTTGGTCTTGTACGACTCCAAGGATCTGGTGACGCACGCCGTCTGCGTGGGCATGACCGGCAGCGGCAAGACCGGCCTCTGCCTGACCCTGTTGGAGGAAGCGGCCATCGACGGCATCCCCGCGATCCTCGTCGATCCGAAAGGCGATCTGGGGAATCTCCTGCTGACATTTCCACGACTGGAATCAGCCGACTTCCGCCCCTGGATCGACGAAGCCGAGGCCGCGCGCCAGGGGATTACCCCCGAGCAGCTTGCCGAGGCGACGGCCAAGAAGTGGCGCGAGGGCCTGGCCGAATGGGGGCAGGACGCCGCCCGGATCGAACGCTTCCGGTCTTCCGTCGATCTGGCGATCTATACGCCGGGCAGCAGTGCAGGGCTGCCGCTGGCGGTGCTGCGGGCGTTCACCGTCCCGCCGCGGAGCATGCTCGACCAGCCCGACGCCTTGCGCGAGCGGATCGCCTCGGCCGTGTCGGGGCTCCTGGCGCTGTTGGGCATCGCAGCCGATCCGCTCAACAGCCGCGAACATATCCTCCTGGCGCAGATCTTCGAACACGCCTGGCGCGAAGGGCGCGACCTCGACCTGGCCGGGCTGGTCCGGGCGATCCAGTCACCCCCGTTCGACAAGATGGGCCTGGTCGACCTGGAGACGTTTTTCCCCGCGAAAGATCGCACCGCCCTGGCCATGCAGATCAACAATCTTCTCGCGTCGCCGGGGTTCGCCGGCTGGCTGGAGGGCGAACCGCTCGACATCCAGCGGCTCCTCTACACGCCCGAGGGCAAGCCGCGCTTGTCGATCATCTCGATCGCCCACCTGTCCGACGCCGAGCGGATGTTCTTTGTCACGATCCTCTTGGGAGAGATGATCTCCTGGATGCGGTCGCAGTCGGGGACGACGAGCCTCCGGGCGGTGTTCTACATGGACGAGGTCTTCGGCTACTTCCCGCCCACCGCCAATCCGCCCACGAAGACGCCGATGCTCACCTTGTTGAAACAGGCCCGGGCCTTCGGCCTGGGCGTGGTCCTGGCCACCCAGAACCCCGTCGACCTGGACTACAAGGGCCTGTCGAACGCCGGCACCTGGCTGCTTGGCCGGCTCCAGACCGAGCGCGACAAGCTCCGCGTGCTCGAGGGGCTCGAAGGCGCTTCGGCCGCCGCCGGCGCCCAATTCAACCGCAAGGACATGGAGGCGATCCTGGCGGGACTGGGCAACCGCGTGTTTCTGATGAACAACGTGCACGAAGACCAGCCGGTCGTCTTCCAGACGCGCTGGTGCCTGAGCTACCTTGGCGGGCCGCTCAGCCGCGGGCAGATCCAGTCGCTGATGGCCCCGCGCAAGCAAGCGGCGGCCGTGGCCGCCACGCCGCCGCCGGCCGTCCTCCCGGCGCCCGCGCCGCCGGCCGCGCCCCAGGCCCAGCGCCCGATCGTCCCCCCCGAGGCCGGTGAGCGCTTCTTCGCCTGCCGCGCCAGGCCGGGCCAGGGCGAGCGGATCGAATACCGCCCGACGCTGCTGGGCACGGGCAAGGTGCATTACGTCAACGCCAAGCGCGGCGTCGACCTCTGGCAGGAGTGCGCGCGGATCGCGCTCCTCGGCGAGCAGCCGCCGGCCGATGTCTGGGAGGACGCTGAATCGCTCGCGGGCGGCGCGGCGGAATTCGACGACCGGCCCGAGGACGGCGCCGCCTTCGCCTCCGCGCCGGCCGCGGTCAGCCAGGCCAGGCAATATGCCCGGTGGCTCAAAGACTTCCAAACCCACCTCCATCGCAACGAGTCGCTCCCGCTTTGGACCTGCCCCAGCCTGCGCGAAGACTCCAAGCCCGGCGAGAGCCAGGCCGATTTCCGCCTCCGCCTCGGCCTCCGGGCGCGGGAGGCCCGCGATGCGTCGCTGGAAGACCTCCGCCGCCGCTATGCGGCCAGGTTCAACACGCTCAAGGACCAGCTCCGCCGCGCCGAGGAGCGCGTCGCTCGAGAGAAGAGCCAGTCGCGGCACCAGGCCGTCCAGACCGCCGTGTCGATCGGCGCCTCGATCCTCGGCGCATTCCTCGGCCGCAAGGTCGTCAGCAAGACGAGCCTGTCCAGCGCGGCGAGCGCCGTCCGCTCGGCGGGCCGTGCCGCGCGCGAGCACCAGGACGTGGGCCGAGTGCAGGAAAACGTGGCGGTGATCCAGCAGCGGTTGGCCGATCTGGAAGCGGAATTCGAGGCTGAAGTGAATCACCTGGAAACGGCGATCCGCGAGGAGAACCTCGTGATTGAGGCAGCGCCGCTGCGCCCGAGAAAGGCGGACATCAGCGACACGAACGTGATTCTTGTCTGGGCCCCCTACCGCGTCGATACCCAGGACAGGGCCCAGCCCGCCTGGCAGTAGGCGGCCCCGGCGCCGCTTGCGCAACACGGAGGGGACCCGCTGGCAAGGAAGACGGGCCGATGGAAGCAAGGCGAATCGTGATCACGGGAATCAGCCGCGGCTTGGGACAGGCGCTGGTCGAAGGCTTCATCGCCGCCGGACACCGCCTGGCAGGCTGCGCGAGAAGCGCCGCCGCGATCCAGCGGGCCAACGACCGCTTCGGCCCGCCCCACCGTTTTGATTGCGTCGACCTGCGCGACGATGCCGCGGTCCGGCAATGGGCAGAGCGGGTGCTGGCCGCCGGAGGGGTCGACCTGCTGATCAACAATGCGGGGGTGATCAATCGAAATGCCCCGCTCTGGGAGATCACCGATCGGGAATTCAGCGAGGTGGTCGACATCAACATCAAGGGGACGGCCAACGTGATCCGCCGTTTCGTCCCGGCGATGATCGCCCGCGGCACGGGCGTAGTCGTCAATTTCAGTTCCGGGTGGGGCCGCTCCGCCTCGCCCGAGGTGGCGCCCTACTGCGCGGCCAAGTGGGCGATCGAAGGGCTCACCCGGGCACTGGCCGCGGAGTTGCCGCGAGGGATCGCCGCCGTGCCGCTCAACCCGGGGATCATCGACACAGAGATGCTGCGCTGCTGCTTCGGGCCGTCGGCGTCCGCCTACCCCGCCGCCGCCCAGTGGGCCCGCCGCGCCGTGCCGTTTCTGCTCGGGCTCGGCGCCAAGGACAACGGCCAGCCGCTGACCGTACCCGGCTGAACGCCCCGGCATGCGGAGAACCGGGAATGCACTCCGCTTCGATCGGCAGCGGCAAACCCGGACGGAATTCCACCCCCCGGGGCGCCCCCCCGTGCGGCTGCTACTGGCGGATTTGCAGCGTCTCAAGGTCCACGTCGACCCACAGGGCCGCGTCGTGATCGCCGTGGGGGATTTCATGGTAGACGAACGAGCGCGTTTCCTTCATCGCACGTGCGACCTTGCGCGCTTCCGCAACCGGGATCAAGCGGTCGTCCTCCCCCATCGTGAGCACGAACGGCATCGTCAGCTTCTCGGGGTGGGCCAGCACGGATCGGGCGCGGTACAGGTCCGGCTTGTCCTCCGGCGCACCGCCGTACGCCGCGAAGACGGCCGCGACCAGCTTTTGTAGAACCGGCTGGCCGCTGTTGCGGGCGAACTCCAGCCGCCCGAGGATGTCGCACGCCCCCATCGCGATCACGCCATGAATCCGGTCCGGGTGGAGGACCGCGTAGGCCATCGCGCTGGACGCCCCGCCCGACCCGCCCAGCAGCACGAACCGGTCGCACCCGAGCTCGCCGCGACAGTAATCGAGCAGGTCCGTCATGTCTTCCGTCGCCGCCGGGCTCATGTAGGACGTGCCGCGGAGGTTGACCGATAGAAGCGGGTGGCGCCCCTCGATGATCTTCGCCAGCCAGAACTGGCGGATGTCCTTGCGGGTGAAGATCTGGTCGGCCGAGGCGAACGAACCGTGCAGGTAGACAATCGTCGTCTGGCGGCCATCTCCCGGCAGAAACAGGGCCCAGTCCTCCGCTCCGTCCACGCCGCTGACGTACGTGATCCGCAGCGTGCCTGCCGGGTATTCCGCTCCGCGCTGGAGCGTCGCCGAGGTGACCGCGATGCGTTTGCGCCCTGGCGATGCCGATTCGTCCGCCGCCGTCCGCTTCCTGATCATTTGCTCCGACCATTTCTCGATTGCCACCTGGACCAGATCCCTGCCTACGGCACGGCTCCGACCGACCGTGCAAGGGCATCGCCTCGTCTTGCACCCTGCCGCCCGCCGTTCGATCGCCGCCCCGCGCAGTCTGCCGTGCTACTCGGCCGCGCGGAGTCGGAGCGGACCGAGGAAGGTCACGCTCCCGTAGCTGCCCACGCGCTGGCGGTCGACGACGCGGAATCGGATCGCCAACGACTTCGAGGCCTTGGCCGCCTCGGTCACGT
>JAAYCB010000022.1 GCA_012744395.1 Pirellulaceae bacterium | reverse complement strand
TCTTCCTCCGCGCTCGCCGCCGGCGCGAACGTCGGCCGTTTGGGCTCTTCCTCCGCGCTCGCCGCCGGCGCCGGAGGGGCGGGGGTCTCGTAGTCGGCCTGTTCCACGCCGGTTGAAGACTTCGGGTAAACCACGCCGTCTGCGGTCGCCGATTCTCCCCTCTCGGTCCGTTTCGGCTCCGCGCTGCTCAGCTTGATGAGCACGGAAACCAGCTCGTGGCCGACCGTCTCCGAGCCGACCACCGCCAGCGCGTAGTCGGCAATCGCGTGGTTGTACTGGCAAACCGAAGCCAGCCATGCCCGCTTCTGATCCGTCAGGCCGCGGATCGCGGCAAACGGTTGGCCCACGTCAACCTGGCCGGCGAGATAGGCCTTGTTGATCGTCTGGAGCGCTTCCTGGGCGGCATGGATCGCCTCCAGGCGGACTCCAATCGCCTGGAATTGCAGCGGCAGCGTGCGGTGGATCAGCCGCGTGCCGGTGGGCGGCGACTGATCGACGAAAATTCGCTCGAAGTTGGTCGTGTAGGTGCCGATGTGGGGATGATCCGAGGGGAGGGGCAATTCGGCGTTCGTATCCAGCCCAGCCGCTTCGGCCAGGCGGTGTTGCGCTTGGACGAGCGCCAACTCCGCGCCGGCAAGCGCGGTCCGCGACGTCTGTTGCGCTGCTTGCAGCAGCGAAGAGTCGACGATGCCCACGCGGATCGCCTGGAACTGCTCGGCCTGGTCCCAGCAGATCCGGTATTCCCCCACCGCCTCAGCCAGCCGCCAATAGGCGTGGGCGACGTCTTGGCGCTTTGCCCGTTCGCTGACGCTTCCCAGGACATCCAGCAGCGATACGCCTCGGCCTTTCACCCCTGAACCCGCCGGCAGCGCGAGGACCGCCTGGAGGAACTCGCCGGCCGTCTGCCTGGCAGCCGGGGCCGCCGCGCCGGCCGCTTTCGCCGGCGGCGGGCCCTGCCGCTGGCCGCCTTGCGCGGGGATCGTCCCCGAGGGCGCCCAACCCTCGCTTTCGGCGCCGGGGGGGGCCGCCGCGCCTGCTCCCGCCGCGCCCTGCGCGCCCGCACGGCCGAGGTTCTTCGGGTCCGTGATGCTCATGATTCGCTGGAGCGGGTTGCCGAGATTCGACATCGGATCGGCGGCCGCGGCGCTCTGGGGTGGATTCTGGCCGGCCGCTGGAATCGCCGGCTGCGCGCCGTCCTCCGCCGCGGGGGCTTGAGTCGAGGCGCCGGCGGCAGCATTGAGCGGAAAACCGCCGCCCGAAACTGGCGCGGGGACCTGGTCCCCCTGGCTTGCGGTTTCGGCAGCCGCTTGTGCCGCAGGGGCGATTCCTCCCCAGTAGCCGCCCAACTCCGCCGCCGGATGCCCAGGCGCCGAAGTCGGAACTTGCCCCAGGAGGATTCCGGCAACCATCGCGACGGTCCACGTCATGGTTTGGATCCTCTCGTGTTCAGTCGACACATCCGCGGAGGGCGAACACACAGGCCGCCGCCACCCCGCCACCAGCCAGCGCGGGAACACACGGGCTACGGCCCGCCGGATGCCCGTCCAGGCCGCAAACCAGCCGAAGGGGGGCTGCCCGCCGGATGTCCTGGTAGCGTGGCATTTTCTCACGGTCCCGTCAATCCTCCCGGGCATTCGGCCGCCAGGGCCGTGCTGGAAGAGGACCGCGTTGGCGCGTCGCGCAAGAGACGAGTCGGCACCGAGTCTGTTCGGCCGGTTCCCGTTCAGCGGGGCTTTCTTCGAGGAAAAGCTTCCCCGACGAGGGTGGGTTCATCCACCTCGTGGCGGTCGTCGGGGTGCCATAGCGGCAGTCCGCTGCGAACGCGCGCCGCGAGCACCGCCAGCTTGGCTTTCGTGCCGGGCATCGCGTCCGTCCGATCGTACTCCGCCGCCGGAACGTCCGCGGGCTCGAAATCCCATAGGCCTAACTTGATTGCCTCCAACACGGACTTGGGCACAACACGACTCCTTCCCGTAACGCACACCCACCCCAATCAGCGGAACCGCTGCACGGGCGGTAGATTGAAACAGCCAAGGCTTGACTGCAAAAGTCGCCTCCAGCCATGCCGTTTCCGGCTTCCCTGACAACCACGGACAGCAACCGTTCTTCGCTCCGTGGCAACTCGCGCCAACAAATGCGAGCGGCACGAGTCTTCATGAAGATGAAATTTCGATGAGTCGAACGCCACGCCCCGCTTGCGACATGCACCCTGAGGTGGTTCGAGGACGCCTATTGTGCTTAGTATTTCGATTCATCAGCGGAAAGTCAAGCAAACCTGGCAAATTCCCCCCGATTGGACAAATGCGGCAGGCCCTCTCAGGCTGAAATAACCCCTCAGACAGTCGGGTTTGATGGGTATTTCCAGCGGGGTGTGGGTGCCAGATACCCGGAAGTGTGCCCCCTAAATAGAGGTGTCGGATGCAAAGAGCGTGGCCCCGTTCTGGCACGTTTCAGGGCGCACACGAGTGGGCAGGACTGCCCGTTGATCGGGACCACCGGCCTGGGGGTCCGGGCCTTGAACCTTGGATTCAGGACCCTGGCTTCTGACAATCGGAGCTTGAGCTTGTCCAGATTTCTGGGCCGCGCCCTTGATTTTCGGCGGAATATCGAGTTTGCTAACTCGGTTAACTTGGACCAAGGCCGCGCCGGTCTGCCAGCGGAGCCAGGTCGCAAGATTCCCCAAACTGCGTCACCCCCACCTTCGCGTTGAGTGCGCCCAGCCACTCTGGTGCCCCGAGGATTCCAACCGTGCCCCATTTGACAATCTCCACGCAGTCGGAGCTGCTCGACTACTGCGCCCGGGTCTCCAGCACCGAGTGGATCGCCATGGACACGGAGTTCGTTTCGGAAGACTCGTACCGCCCGCAGCTCTGCCTGGTTCAGGTTGCTAGCGGCGACGGTCTGGCGCTGATCGACGCAGTATCGGTCGGAGACGTGTCGCCCTTTTGGCGGGTTCTGGCCGAGGGCCGGCACGAGACGATTTTTCATGCCGGCCGCGGCGATCTGGAGTTTTGCCTGCGGGCGGTCAACAAGGCGCCCAGAAGTCTTTTCGACACGCAGATCGCCGCCGGGCTGGTCGGCATCGAGTATCCGGTCGGGTTGCGGAATCTGATTCTGCAAATCATCGGCGGCACGCCCAAGCGGCATGAGACGCGGACCGATTGGCGCCGCCGCCCCCTCAGCCAACGGCAAATCGACTACGCGCTGGACGATGTCCGCCACCTCCGCACGATTCGCGACAAGCTCCACGCTCGGCTCACGGAATTGGGGCGCCTCGAGTGGCTCCACGACGAGATGGCCCGCTGGCAGGGAGAGGTGGAACAGTTCTTGCTGCATGAGCGCTGGCGCAGGCTGTCCGGAAGCTCCGGCATGGATCGCAAGAGCATGGCCATCGCCCGCGAGCTCTGGAGATGGCGGGAATCCGAGGCGGAACGCCGGGACTGCCCTCCGCGGCGGGTGCTCCGCGACGATTTGCTGATCGAGTTGGCCAAACGCCAGTCGGCCGACGAGAAGCGAATCCGTGCCGTCCGCGGCTTCGACCGCCGCAACCTTGCCAAGCTGATCCCGGAGATTGCGCGGCATATCGCCCGCGCGCTGGAGGAGCCGGAGGACCATTGGCCGGCGAAGGCGGTGGTGGAACCAAAACCCCAGTTCTCCGTCCTCGGGCAGTTCCTCTTCTCCGCGCTGGGAAGCGTTGCTCGCCAGTCCGAGTTGGCGCCGTCGCTCGTCGGCTCTCCCAACGATATCCGCGACCTGATCGCCTACCGGACCGGCAACAACCACCCTGGACCGCCGCCGATTCTTGCCGTCGGCTGGCGCGCGAGGCTTGTCGGCCGGCTGTTCGACGACCTGCTCGCGGGGAGAGTGTCTGTGCGGATCGACGACCCGAAGTCGGATCATCCGCTCGCATTCGATCTCGCGGAAGAGCAGAGGAATCGCTGAACAGACCGGGGAAATCATCCTCGCTGCGGAGGGGCGCGCGTGCCGGCTCATTCGGGGATCACGGGCACCGTGACCGGCCCTGCCGGATCGAGCAGCAGCCGTTGGATGTCCAACCGGCTCGATTGTCCAAGCGGCGGGCCGCCGGCCGCGGCTTCCGGCATCGGTTCGCTTGATCCGGCGGGCGCGGCCTGGCCAGGTTCCTGCAAGGATTCCCTCTGCTCGGCCGGCGGATTCGATGCCGGCGCGGCGGTGGGGTTTTCTGCCTGTGGTTTGGCTTGGGGGAAATTGGCGGCGGGGGCCGTTTCGCCTGGCGTTGGGCCCGCCGCGGGCGCGGCAGGGGCTGCGGGCGCGGCAGGGGCCGTGTGCGCGGCAGGCACGACTGCTGACCCGCCAGCCGGCGCGGGCGGTTTCGCGGCGGCTTGTGGTTGCTCGGGCGGGCTGGGCTTCTCGGCCACCTCGACCGCCGGGTCTTTGGGATCAACGAAGTAGGCCTCGTCGGCCACCGACACGGTTTCCGGATTGTCCCTGTAGACGTCGATCAGCGGAATGTCGATCTTGCGACCCGCAAAGGTTACCCCGTCATGGATGCTTCCTCGCTGGAAGGGACCGGCCCCCAGCACCCAGACGGCTTTCGCATCGCTCTGCTCGGGCACGGCGCCCGACTGCCAGAGCGGTCGGCCCGTCTCGCGGTTGTAGGCGAACAGCGAGACCTTGACCACTCCGCGCTGATCGGTCTTTTTGATGATCGGCATCTCGGGTATTTGCGCGGGCAGGCCGAACCCGGAGAAGACTGTCGGAACGTTCACCGACGGAACGCCGTAAAGGAGATCGTGACGATCGGTGCCGACCGCGCCGGCGCGAACCTCGAGGATGTAGTCCGCCTCATCCCTGGCCTCCTTCACCAGACAGCCATTGGCCAACATGTGCTGGCGAATGCAGCTGACGAGGTATTCCCAGTCCGTGATTTTCTTCAGCGCCGTGTTGTCGATGTACGCTGTCTTGCCCGCCAACGCCCGAAAATCGAGCCGGCTCACCGCGCGATCCATGGCGTCGGTGATCAGCAGTTGCTCGGTGGCGGATCGGCTGGTGTCGGTGAACTTCGTCGTCCCGCACCCGGCGCACGCCACGCAGATGGCAATGATCGCGCCGGTGAGACACGTTGCACCGGTTCTTCTGGGATATCTGGCCATTCTCGGTAAGATGGACATGCAATCGACAAGATTTCGGGGCCGGATTATAGACAAAGTCTCCTCACTCTCGAAACCCCACTTTTGCCTTCTCCGTGAGGGGGAGTGGATTTCATAAAACTTTTTGCGACAGAGACTTATGAGTGGAAGGGCGATCGCCTGCCGGCAAGGCTCGAAAACCAGGGCTCAAGACCCGAGGTCCACAGACGTGGCGATCCGAATTCACGCAGCGCTGGAACGACGGGGCCTGTTGGGGGGCAAAAGATGGCTAACTTTCGCAAGCGATGCCGATTAGGAAACAGGCGAGATTGCAGGTGCTGGCGTTGTCCCGGGGGATTTTAGCGGCGTTGTGTAAGCTGTTTCAATTGTTGGTGTTACGTCCATTGTCTAGGTTGTCTGCGAGAAAGGTGGCGTCGGGGTGACAGAATTTTTCCGAATTTTGACCGAATTCTGTCACCAAGTGATTGCGGGTCGCCATTTCGTGAAGGATACTTGATTTGAGAAATGCCGCGCGCCTAGCCATGAGTTAGATTTCAATGTTGGTGGAAGAACGGAGAAGCCGGTTGCTGGAATTGGTCCGCCAGCGGCGGTTTGCCTCGCTTCCGGAACTGGTCGAAGCCTTGCGGGTATCCGAGTCGACAATTCGCCGTGACTTGGAGCAGTTGGAGGAGCAGGGGACGGCGAAGCGGATTCACGGCGGCGTGCTTTATGCGGGCGGATCGCCGAAATTGCCCCATTTCGAGGGGCGGCAGCCGGCTCGTTGGGAGCAGAAGCAGGCAATCGCCCGGCGGACCGTCGAGTTGATCGACGACGGCGACACGGTTCTCCTTGATGGCGGGAGCACGACGTTCGAGGTGGCTCGGTTGCTGGTCGGCCGGCCGCTTCACGTGGTGACGACGTCACTGCCGGTGGCGAACCTGTTCGCTGCCGACAGCGGCAGCGACCTGGTCGTGATCGGCGGGAATATATGCCCGCGGAGCGGCGTCGCACAAGGTCCGGTGGCGGAGAAGATGATCTCCGAGCTCCGCGTGGGCAAGACGGTATTGAGTGTCGCCGGGATTACCGAGGAGGGTTTCTTCAACAACAACTTGTTGTTGGTGGAGACGGAACGGGCGATGATGAGAGCGGCCGACGAGGTGGTCGTGGTGGCCGACAGTTCGAAGTTCGGGCGGCAGAGTCTGGCTCGGCTGTGCGACCTCTCGGCCCCGGACATCCTGGTCGTGGACGACGAGATTTCCCGCCAGTGGCGTTTGCGGACGGTATCGCAGCTGAAGTTGCTGGTGGCGGGCGGTGGCGCGTGAGAAGTGCGACTTTCCAGAGGACAGATGAAACGATGAGCATTGCCAGGCCGATCGACCGCAGTGCCGTGGAGCGGATTGTCCGCGCGATCGTCTTGAAGCAGCTCGGTGGCGCGCCGGGCAGGCCGGAGTTGGTCGTGAGCATCTCGGCGCGCCACGTCCACGTGACGGACGAAGACTGCCAGCGGCTGTTCGGCCCCGGCCGCACGCTGACGCCGGCCAAGGAACTCTATCAGGAGGGGTACTTCGCGGCGGAAGAGACGCTGATGCTCGTTGGCCCGCGGCGGCGGATGCTCCCCTCGGTGCGGATTCTCGGCCCGACGCGCTCGGCCACCCAGGTGGAATTGGCGTTCACCGACGGGATCTCCCTGGGGATCGATCTTCCCGTCCGCCAGAGCGGCGAGATTCAAGACACGCCGGGCTGCACGCTGATCGGACCGGCCGGGTCGATCGACTTGAAGCAGGGCGTGATTCGCGCCGAGCGGCACGTCCACATGGGGCCGGCCGACGCGGAATTTTACGGGGTCAGGGACGGCCAGCGGATGAGCCTGCGAGTCAATTCCTCCTGCGCGACAGTGTTCGAGAACCTGCTCGTGCGCGTCGGCCAGGGGATCAAGCTCGAGGTCCATCTGGACACGGACGAGGGCAACGCAGCGGACCTGGAACACGCCCAATCCGTGGAGTTGTTGAAAGCATAAAGGCCGATCCGATCGGCTGGGTCCGCGGCCGCCAGGGATGCCCGAAAGGCAACGGCGAGCGGGACCGCGGTTCCACGTTATTCCACCCCGACCACGACGAGAGTTCTGGTTCTTCGAATTGGGAGAAGCAAGTTATGGCAAAATCTCTGGAAGCGCTGGGGATGATCGAGGCCAAGGGATTTGTGACCTTGGTTGAAGCCAGCGACGCAATGTTGAAAGCGGCCAATGTGCAGTTCCTCGGCTGGGACAAGGTTGGCAGCGGACTGGTCAGCGCGTTTGTCACCGGCGACGTTGCGGCGGTCAAGGCGGCCACCGACGCGGGCGCCAACGCGGGGGCGCGGATCGGCGAGATCGTCAGCGTGCAGGTGATTCCGCGTCCGCATGAAGACCTCGAGATCGTGCTCCCGCCGCCGGCCAAAAGCCCGCGGAAGACGACGGTCTAGCCCGGGGCCGGCGGAGCGAGTTTGGACTATTTTTCGACGATTGTTTCAACAGGGACTAAATGACGATGCAAGACGCGATTGGATTGATCGAAACGAAGGGGTTGGTGGCGCTGGTCGAGGCGACCGATGCCATGGCGAAAGCCGCCAACGTGCAAATTGTCAAGCGGATTCAGATCGGCGGCGGCCTGGTGACGACGGTCGTCCGGGGCGACGTCGGCAGTGTCCGGGCGGCGGTCGAGGCGGGCGCGAACGCGGCCAGCCAGATCGGCGAGCTCGTCGCCAGCCACATCATCGCCCGGCCCGCCGAGGGCGTGATCGAGGCCTACCTGAGCTGAGCGGGGACGGGATCGAAGGGTCCGGCAGCGCCCGCTGAGCCGGCGGCCCGCCGCGGCTTTCGCTTCCGGCGGAGTCCGCGCTCGGCGCGCCGCGGCCAGTTCACCCGGGGCGGGGCGGTTGGCGCCGCCCGGTTGCGCTCGAAGGAGACGGAAGCCATGAAGGTTCTGGTTGCGAATCTCGGTTCGACAAGCTTCAAGTACCGGCTGTTCGACATGGCCGACGAGCGGCAGATCGCCCGCGGCGGCATCGAGCGGATCGGGGCCGCCGAAAGTCCATGTTTTGTCGAGATCGGCCCGCGGCGGCGCGAGGAGACGGTCCCCGTGCCCGATCATGCCGAGGCGGTCCGCCGCTGCCTGGCACAGTTGACCGATGCGGAGAGCGGCTGCCTGAAGTCGGCGGACGAGGTCTCGGCGATCGGTTTCAAGGCGGTTCATGGCGGCGCTGTCAGCGGCGTTCAGAAGGTCACCGACGAGGTGCTCGACGCGATGGAGGAGATGAGCGGTGTGGCGCCCGCCCATAATCCTCCCTACATCAACGCGATGCGCTTGGTCCACGAGAAGCTGCCGGAGATCCCCCTCGTGGCCGCCTTTGAAACGGATTTCCACCAGACGATCCCCGGCCGCAACCGCTACTACGCGATCCCTTACGAGTGGGCCGAGGCCGGATTGGTGCGGCGCTGGGGATTCCACGGCGCCAGCCACCGGTACATCGCCCAGCGAACGGCCGAGCTTCTGGGGCGCGAGGACCTGCGGGTGATTTCGTGCCACCTGGGAGGTTCGAACTCTCTGGCGGCGATCCGCAACGGCAAGAGCGTGGCGAACAGCCTCGGGATGAGTCCGCAGTCGGGCCTGCCCCACAACAACCGCGTCGGCGACTTCGATCCGTTCGCGCTGCCGGTGATCATCAAGCGGACCAGGAAGTCGCTGGAAGAAGTGCTCGAGACGCTGGCCAACCGGAGCGGCCTGCTCGGCCTGAGCGGAATCAGCGGCGACGTGCGGGATGTGACCGAGGCGGCCGAGCAGGGCAATCCGCGGGCAAAATTGGCCCTTGAGGTGTTTGCTGGCGGCGTGCGGCAGTACCTTGGCGCTTACCTGGTGGAATTGGGCGGCGCGGAGGTGATCGTGTTCACCGGCGGCATCGGTGAGAACCGGGCGGAATTCCGCGCGGAGGTCTGCCGCGGCCTGGGCGAGTTGGGCATCGTCCTCGACGAACGGAAGAATGCCGCCGCGCGGGGCGAGGCGGCGATTCACGCCGAGTCGAGCCGCACGCAGATCTGGATTATCCCGACAAACGAAGAATTGATCGTGGCGCGGCAGACGAGGCAACTCCTGGAGGGTTGACGGCCCTCGATGCGGACTGCCCCTGCGAATTTCCGTAAAGGTGCCAAGAGACGTGTTTGTAGCCAAAGTCACCGGATCGCTCGTCGCGACGCAAAAGGTCGCATCGATGGTCGGCCGCCGCTTGCTGGTGGTGGAACCCTATCGGCTCGACGGCCAGACGCGCGACCGGCTGGTAACCACGGGCCGGACCTTCGTGGCGGTCGATACGGTCGGCGCCGGCGAAGGAGAGTACGTGCTGATCGTCCAAGGTTCGAGCGCCCGGCTGACGCCGGAGACGAAGAACCTGCCCGTCGATACGGTCGTCATCGGGATCGTCGACAGCGTCCACATCGACCAGCGATGCGTCTATGCCCAGCAGAGCGAGTCGCAAGAATAATCCGGATCGGAGGCGCGCCGGGTCGCGGTCGCGGCCGCGGATTTCCTCCAGGTGAAACGTACCGCCCCTTGGCGGAAACTTGAACCAGACAGAGGGTGATTTGCCATGCAAGTTGACGAGGCCTTAATTCGCAACGTCGTCGAAGAAGTCATCAGCCGGTTGGGCAACGGCGCGCCGGCCGGGCAAATCGGCAGCGGATACCGGGGCCGCTTCGGCCTGTTCACCGACCCCAACGAGGCGGTCGCCGCCGCCCGCGAAGCCTTCGAGCAGCTTTCCCGCCGCACGATCGAAGACCGCAAGCGAATCATCGGCCACATCCGCCGGATCGCCATCGAGCAGTGCGTTGAACTGGGCACGATGGAGATGAACGAAACGAAGATCGGCCGCCTGCCGCACAAGATCGAAAAGCTCAAGACGCTCGGCGAGCAGTCGCCGGGCGTGGAGTTCATGCGGAGCGAGATTTTCAGCGGTGACCATGGACTGGCCGTGATTGAGCACGCCCCATTCGGGGTGATCGCCGCGATCACGCCGGTGACCCACTCGCTGCCGACGGTGACGGGCAACGCGGTGAGCATGATCGCCGCCGGCAACACGTTGGTCGTGAACCCCCATCCGAGCGGACGCCGCGTCGCCGCCGAGGGCATCCGCCGCTACAACGAGGCGATCTATCGCGACCTGGGCATCGACAACCTGATTTCGCTGGTTGTCGAGCCGACGCTGGAGACGGCCGCGGCGCTGTTCAAGCATCCCGCCGTCAACCTGATCTGCGTCACCGGCGGGCCGGGCGTGGCTCGGGCGGCAATGGCCCAACCGAAACGCGCGATCGTCGCCGGTCCGGGCAACCCGCCGGTCGTGGTCGATGAAACGGCTGACCTGGACCGCGCCGCGCGCTGCATCATCGAGGGCGGCGCTTACGACAACAACCTGCTGTGCGTCTCCGAGAAGCAGGTGTTCGTCGTGGAGAAGGTCTTCGACGCGATGATGGCCGCCATGGAGCGGGCCGGCGCCGTCCGCCTGAACGCCGCCGAAGTCGATGCCTTCACCAAGGCCGCGATCACCACGGTCGGCGAGGGCGAACACCAACACCCCGCGCCCCACCGTGACTTCCTCGGCCAGGATGCCGCCAAGCTGGCCGCCGGCATCGGCAAGACGATTCCCCAGAACGTCGAATTGATCTTCGGCGAGACGGACGAATCGAACCCCTTCGTCCCGGTCGAGCAGATGATGCCCTTCCTGCCGTTCGTCCGCGCCCGGAACATCGACCACGCGATTGAGATGGCGGTCCGCAGCGAGCACGGATTCCGCCACACGGCGATCATCCATTCCCACGACGTGACGAATATGACGAAGATGGGCAAGGCCGTGGACACGACGCTGTTCGTTAAGAACGGAACGTCGATGGCGGGCCTCGGGCTCGGCGGCGAGGGATACATCTCGTTTTCGATTGCCGGGCCGACCGGCGAAGGGATCACCACGCCGCTGACGTTCACCCGTGAACGCCGCTGCTCGATGATCGACAATCTCCGCATCCTTGGCAAATGAGGCGCGCTGGATCGTGTTGGCTGCCCGCGTGATTGGATATGCGACGGCGACGGTGAAACACCCGTCGATGGCCGGCTGGAAGCTGCTGGTCGTCCAGCCGCTGGCGGCCGACGGCCGCTCGCCCGACGGCGACCCGGTCCTGGCCGTCGATTCGCTGAGCGCCGGTGCGCGGGATATGGTATTGATCACCAGCGACGGCAAGGCGACTCGCGCGTTGCTCGGGTCGGACAACACGCCGGTCCGCTGGTCGGTGATCGGGATCAAGGATCGCTGAAGAAAACGTTTCAATGGTGGAAAACGTCCAGGTAATCGATCGCATCGTTCGCGAGGTGCTCAGCGAGATGGGGCTGCTGCCGCAGGCCTCGGACCGGGGCGCGGCGGACACGGGTGGGCCGAGCGCCGCGGTTCCGGAAGCCGCCGCGGTCGCCGCCGCGCCGGTGCCGCCGGCGGCGGATGGCGACGTCGTCGTCCGCGACCGGGTGGTGACGCTGGCCGGGGTGGGCGAACGGCTGGAAACCGCGCGGCGGCTGG
This sequence comes from Pirellulaceae bacterium, assembly GCA_012744395.1. Lineage (GTDB taxonomy): Bacteria > Planctomycetota > Planctomycetia > Pirellulales > Thermoguttaceae > JAAYCB01. The sequence goes on along the minus strand of JAAYCB010000022.1, from coordinate 493 downwards.
TTGTTCCCCCCCGGGCCGTGGTCACTCCGGCCCTCCGCGACGAACTCCGCCGGCGGAAGATCGTGCTTGCTTTCGAGGAGCCGCGTCCGACGCCGGCCAGCGCGGCGCGGGCGATCGTGACCGTCCTCGGAACGCGGATCGACCCGGCGCCGGTCGTTGAAGAGCTCGGCCGTGCCGGAATCGCCGTCGATCTGCGGCGGTTCGATTGCCTGGTCAAGGCAACGGACGACCTGGCCGGCCGCCTGGCCGCCGGAAATTGCCGTGGGATCATCCTCAGCAACGATCCGGCGATCGCCCTCTGTCTGGCAAACCGGCATCCGCGCGTCCGCGCGATCCTGGCCAGCGATGCGAGCCGGACTGCCGCCGATGCGGCCTCGGTCGGAGCAAACCTGCTCATTTTGGAGCCGCGCCGCACCCCCTCGGGCGCCATCGGCGAGATCGCCGCGTCGTTTTGCAGCCAGGGGCCCGGCCAGTGCCCGGAAGAATTGAAAGG
>JAAYCB010000248.1 GCA_012744395.1 Pirellulaceae bacterium | reverse complement strand
GCGGAGTCGAAGGGATCGACGTCGAACCAGCGGTCGCCCGCCCCGTGCATGATCAGCCGCCGGTGCTTGGCGCCCAATTGGTCGAAGGGCACGTCCAGCGGAATCCCCGCCGACCGGGCCAGCGCGGCGAGCAGGAGCGGGAACAGGCGTCCCTGGGGCGATGGCCAGATCGCCACCGCCCCCTCGGCCAACGTTGCCTTGGGGCTCTTCAGCAGCGCGGCCGGGTCGGCGCCGGTCTGCACGCCCAGCCCCTCACAGGCCGGGCACCAGCCGAGCGCGCTGTTGAAGGAAAAATGGTGGGGCGAGAGAGGCTCGAACGACCGCCCGCAGCGATCGCAGGCGAAGTGCTGGCTGAAGACCTTCAGCGGCCACTCGGCCTCGGGCAGCTCGCGGTCGGGAAACGCCACGTGCAGCACGCCCTTGCCCAGCGCCAGGGCGTTTTCAACCCCCTCGGCGATTCGCCCCCGGCTGTCCGGACGGATCACAACGCGGTCGACGACGATTTCCACGCGGTGGCGCCGCCGCCGATCGATGTCGGGAACCGCGTCGAGGGCATGCACCCGGCCGTCGATCCGCACGCGGACGTAGCCCGAGGCGCGGATTTCCTCCCAGAGCGTCTCGTACCGCTGGCCGACCGGGACCTCGACCGGGGCCATCAGAAAGGCCGCCGTGCCCGGCCGCTGCGCCATCACCTTGGCGACGATCTCGTCCGTCGACTGGGTGCCGATCGGCAGATCGCACTCGGGGCAATGGGGCTGGCCGAGGCGGGCCATGAGGATTCGCAGGTAGTCGTAGATCTCCGTCACCGTGCCGACCGTCGAGCGGGGTGAATGCCCGGCGTGCTTCTGTTCGATGGCAATTGCCGGCGACAGGCCCTCGATGTGCTCGAGTTTCGGCTTCTGCATCTGGCCGACGAACTGCCGGGCATAGGCGCTGAGGCTCTCCACGTAGCGCCGCTGCCCCTCGGCGTAGACGGTGTCCATCGCCAGCGAGGTCTTTCCCGAACCGCTCGGACCGCAGCAGACGGTCATCCGGTCGCGGGGAATCTCCACATCCAGGTGCTTCAGGTTGTGCTGCCCCGCCCCGCGGAGCTTGATCGCCGTGGCCGGCTGAACATCCGCCGCCGCGGCGGCCGCGGCACGCGGCGGTCGGCTGCCGATCCCGAGCACCGCCCGCAACGCCTGGCCGGTGTGGGAGCCCTTGGTTCGAGCGACCTCTTCCGGCGTGCCGGCGGCGACCAGCCGGCCCCCAGCCTTGCCTCCCTCGGGCCCCAGGTCGATGATCCAGTCGGCGGTCTTGATGACCTCCATGTTGTGCTCGACAACCAGCACGGTGTTGCCGGCGTCGACAAAGCCGTGTAGCACCCGCAGCAGCAGCTCGATGTCGGCAAAGTGCAGACCGGTCGTCGGCTCGTCGAGCAGGTAGAGGGTCCGCCCGGTGCTGACCTTGATCAACTCGCGGGCGAGCTTGATCCGCTGGGCCTCGCCGCCGGAGAGCGTCGGCGAGGGCTGGCCAAGCTTGAGGTAGTCGAGCCCCACGTCGTGGAGCGTCTGGAGCTTGTGGCGGATCTTGGGAACGTTCTGGAAATGCTCCAGGGCCTGTTGGACGTCCATCTCGAGGACCTGGGCGATCGATCTCCCCTTGTAGCGGACTTGCAGCGTCTCGTGGTTGAAGCGGTGCCCTTCGCAGACCGGGCAAGTCACCCAGATGTCCGCCAGGAAATCCATCTCAAGCCGGTTCGCCCCGTTCCCCTCGCAGGCCTCGCAGCGCCCGCCGGCAACGTTGAAGCTGAAGCGGCCGGGCTTGTATCCGCGGGTTTTCGCCTCGGGCAGTTGTGTGTAGAGCAGCCGGATGTCGTCGAGGACCTTGATGTACGTGGCCGGGTTCGAGCGGGGCGTGCGGCCGATCGGCGACTGGTCGATCGCGATCATCTTGTCGAGGTGTTCGAGGCCTTCGATCGCCCGGTGCTTTCCGGGCGCGCCGATTCCCCCGTTCAGGTCGCGGCGCAGGGCCTCGACGAGGATGTCGTTGACCAGCGAGCTCTTGCCCGACCCGGAGACGCCGGTCACGCACACGAACGCGCCGAGCGGTATCTCGACGTCCGTGTTCCTGAGATTGTTGTGCGCGGCGCCGCGAACGGCGAGCCACTGGCCGCTCCGCTGGCGGCGCTGGGCGGGGATCTCGATCTTCCGGCTGCCCGAAAGGAACTGGCCGGTCAGGCTCTTCGGCTGCCGGAGAATCGCCCCGAGCGGGCCGGAGGCCACCACCTGGCCGCCGCGGACGCCCGGCCCGGGTCCAAAGTCGACCACGTGGTCGGCGGCGCGCATCGTGTCTTCGTCGTGCTCGACGACGACCACCGTGTTGCCCTGATCCCGCAGTCGGCCGAGGGTCTCGAGCAGCCGGTCGTTGTCGCGGGCGTGCAGGCCGATCGAGGGCTCGTCGAGAATATAGAGCACGCCGACCAGCCCGCAGCCGATCTGCCCGGCCAGCCGGATCCGCTGCATTTCACCGCCCGAAAGCGTCGGCGCCGTGCGGTCCAGCGTGAGGTACTCCAGGCCCACGTTGGCCAGGAACCGCAGGCGTCCGCAAATCTCCTTGATTGCCTCGGCCGCAATCGCCTGGGCGGTCGGGTCGAGTTCCAGTCGAGCGAAGAACCGCTCCGCCTCGGAGATTGGCAGCGCGCAAAGCTCGGGCAGCGTCCGCTGGCGGCCTTCGAAATCGGCCGCCGCAGTCGCCAGGGTGACGGACCGAGCCTGGCGGTTCAGCCGCTGTCCCGCGCAGAACCCGCAAGGCACGACGTTCATGTATTTTTCCAGCGCGCGGCGCTGTAGACGGCTGTTCGAAGACTTGTACTGGGAGAGCAGCTTGGGGATGATCCCCTCGAACTTGCCGCCCCATTTATGCCCGTGCGCGCCGCCCCGCCAGGTATACGTGATGTGCTGGTCGCCGGTGCCCCACAAGAGGGCGTTCTGGAACTTTGGATCCAGCTCTTCCCAGGCTGTTTCCAGGATCGTGCCCGGCGCCAAACCATGCAACCGCTCGAGCGTCTCGGCCACGCCGCCATAGATGTGCCGCCGCCAGCGGCCGAGGTCCTTCCAGGCGCCAATCAGCTCGATGCAGCCCTGCTGGAACGATTTGCCCGGATCGGGGACCAGCCGGGTGGGATCGAACGTGTAGATTTCCCCCAACCCGTTGCACTCCAGGCACATCCCTTGAGGACTGTTGAAACTGAACAATTGGGGGCTCGGCGGCTCGAAACTCACTTGGCAATGCGTGCAGGCGTAGTGGGCCGAAAGCGGAAGCTCCAAGCCGCCGCCCTCCTCCGAGCGGACGACCATGCTGCCGGCCCCGATCTTCAGCGCCAACTCCACCGCCTCGGCAAGCCGCCCCCGCGACGACGGGCCGACCACCACGCGATCGACGACCACGTCGATGTCGTGGCGCATCTGGCGCTCGAGATGCTGCTCGTCGGTGAGCCGGATCACCCTGCCGTCGACCCGCGCCCGGACATATCCCTGCCTCAGCAAATCGTCGAACAGCTCGCGGTATTCGCCTTTCTGCCGGCGAACGATGGGGGCCATGACGAGCACCCGCGCGCCCTCGGCCACGGCCTCTATCTGGCTCAAGATTTGCTGCCGGGTCTGCGCGGTCACGGGTCGGCCGCAATCCGGGCAGTGCCCTTTGCCGACCCGGGCGTAGAGAATCCGCAGGTAGTCGTAGATCTCCGTGATCGTGCCCACGGTCGACCGCGGGCTCTGGCCGGTCGTCTTCTGCGAAATCGAAATCGAGGGGCTCAGGCCGCTGATCCCGTCGACGTCCGGTTTCGGCATCTGGCCGAGGAATTGCCTCGCAAAGCTCGACAGGCTCTCGACATAGCGCCGCTGGCCCTCGGCGTAGAGCGTGTCGAAGGCCAGTGAGCTCTTGCCCGATCCGCTCACTCCGGTGAAACAAATCAGCCGATTTCTCGGCAAAACGAGATCGACGTTTTGGAGATTGTGTTCGCGAGCGCCTTTTACGATGATATCGGAAGCGGCCATGTCCGCCATTTTATGGCGACCCGCCCGATCCGGACAGGGAGGGGAATCGATCGAGAAAGAACGCCGGCAACGCACCTCGGCCGGACAAGGTACAATGGAGTCGTTTTGCAGGGCATCGCCGGCTTCCCGCAGCGGCGCGTGCCTCCCCTCGTTTTCCCCTGCCAGTGCCGCGCAAACTGTCCAACCATGTCGAACCTCAACTGGCCCATCCGAGTCGGTTTCGCCCTCTACCTCGTCTTGCTCACAACCCTCTTGCTGGTGCCGGACCCGCTCGCTTTGCTCGGCATCAAGGAATTGCCCGGTCCGGACAAGGGTCGCGGCGTGCACTTCTGCGCGTTTGCCCTTCTCGGTCTGCTCGCCCTGGCCAGCCGGCTGCCGCTCGGAACGGGCCGGCTCGTGGCCTACCTGGTCCTCTACGCCTTGGCGACGGAGACCCTGCAAATGCTCGTCGAATCGCGTTCGGTCGAATTGCTCGACTACGTGGAGAACCTGGCCGGATTGGCTTGCGGCGCGGCCGTGGGGACACTTCTTGCCCGGATCGTCGGACCACGCCAGTGAAACCGCTCAAGGTTCAAAGCTCAATTCTCCTGGCTCCCAAGCTCCAGCCTTTCCTGGTTCCCAAGCTCCAGCTTGGGAACCTTTCGCCCCTGGCCGGGTCTAGTCGATCGTGCGAAAATGAGGAATGGGCGGGAGCGGCATGCCCTTGTCCGGCAGCGGACAGCGATTCTGGCCGGCAGTAAGGAACTGGTTCGATGGCAAAAGACAGCTACACGGGCCCCCTGGAGAGGGTCGACGACTGCCTCTATCGGATTCCCAAGGGATACAAGCCGGGGATGCGCGTCGAAGGACGGATTTTTGCCGACGGTCGGCTGCTCGAACAGATTCGTGGCGACCAGGCGCCGGAACAAGTCGCCAACGTGGCCCATCTGCCGGGCATTCAGTCGGCCAGCCTGGCCATGCCCGACATCCATTGGGGTTATGGCTTCTGCATTGGCGGGGTCTGCGCAACCGATCCGGAGGAAGGCGGCGTGATCTCGCCGGGCGGTGTCGGCTACGACATCAACTGCGGGGTCCGCCTGGTGCGCACCAACCTCGCGTTGGCCGACGTGGCGGAACAGATCGAGCAGCTCACCAACCGGCTTTTCGGCCGCATCCCCGCCGGCGTCGGCAGGGGGGGGCCTTACGAATTCGCCGGCAAGGAGATGACCCGGCTGTTGCGCGACGGCTCGAAATTCCTCAAGACCAAGGGTCTGGCGACCGACAGCGACCTGGAGCACACCGAGGCGGGCGGCGGCTTCGACGACGCCGACCCCAGCGCCGTCAGCGAGAAGGCAATCGCTCGCGGCAAGGGCCAGTGCGGCACCCTCGGCTCGGGAAACCATTTCCTGGAAATCCAGGTGGTCGAAGAAATCTGCGATCAGGCGGCCGCGCGGACAATCGGCCTCGAACTGGGCGGAATCGCCGTGATGATCCACAGCGGGTCCCGGGGCCTGGGCTACCAGGTCTGCGACGACGCCCTGCGGACCCTCCGCAACGCCCCCGCGCGGTACGGCATCCGCCTGCCCGACCGGCAATTGGCTTGCGCCCCGGTCGAGAGCCCCGAGGGGCAGCGGTATCTCGGCGCGATGCGCGCCGCGGCCAACTACGCCTGGGCCAATCGCCAGTTGCTGATGTGGCAGACCCGCGAGGTGTTCGAGGAGTTCTTCGGCAAGAATTGGGAGGCGCTGGGGATGAGCCTCGTCTACGACGTGGCCCACAATATCGCCAAGATGGAGCAGCACGAGGTGGAGGGCAAGGTGAAGCGCTTGTGCGTCCACCGCAAGGGGGCCACGCGGGCGTTTCCCGCCGGCCATCCCGAGCTGCCCGACCGCTACCGGCAGATCGGCCAGCCGGTGATCATTCCCGGCGACATGGGCCGGGCAAGCTGGGTGCTCGCCGGCCAGCCGGGCGCGATGCAGCGATCGTTCGGCAGCAGTTGCCACGGCGCCGGGCGGGTGATGAGCCGGACCGCCGCGATCAAACACGCCCAGGGCCGCCGCATCGATCGCGAGCTTGCCGAGCAAGGGATCGTGGCGCGGTGCCGGAGCTGGAAGGGCCTGGCCGAAGAACAGCCCGACGCATATAAGGATGTCAGCCTTGTGGTCGACGTCGTCCACCGCGCGGGCCTTGCCAGGAGAGTCGCCCGCCTAAGGCCCTTGGGCGTGGTCAAGGGCTAAGACGAATCAACAACCATCGCCGCGGTCCGTAGAACGGGGCGCCAGGCCCGTTGCGGCTCCCTGCGGCAAACGGAATGCATTCCGTTCCACTGGACTTTCGTAGGGCATGACACGAGTCGCCTTGAGGATCGGTCCGTGCATCACAGGGTAGGCAACACACCGTCGCGGGAACCCGTCGAGAGCCGAGCAGACGCGGAAACGGACCGAGTCGCCGCTGGGCGTGGAATCGTCTCCGGAAGGAATCTGCGCTGCGCCCATACGTTCGGCCAGGAGCAGCGCCGGCCCGGCGAGGCGCGGACGCTGATCGTCGTGATCCTCACCGCGGCGACGATGGTCCTGGAGATCGCCGCGGGCATGGCCTATGGCTCCATGGCCCTGCTGGCCGACGGGCTGCACATGGCCTCCCACGCGGCGGCCCTGGGCATTTCCATGTTCGCCTATGTCTACGCCCGCCGCCACGCCAGCGACCAACGCTTTTCGTTCGGCACCGGCAAGGTCAACTCGCTGGCCGGGTTCACCGGCGCGATTCTGCTGGCGGTGTTCGCCCTGGCCATGGCCTGGGAGAGCGTCGATCGTCTGATCGCCCCGGTGGCGATCGCGTTTGACCAGGCGATCCTCGTGGCCGTCCTCGGACTGCTCGTCAACGGGATTTCGGTCGCAATCCTCGGTCACGGCCATGAAGACGAGCTGCACGACCGCGGGCAGCACCACGGCCACGATCCTCCGGGACACGCGGGCAGGCACGACCACAATCTCCGCGCGGCCTATCTTCACGTACTGGCCGATGCCCTGACCTCGGTGCTGGCGATCGCCGCGCTTGTTTCCGCCAAGTATTTTGGCCTCCTCTGGCTCGACCCGGCGATGGGGATCGTCGGTGCGGCATTGATCGCCCGCTGGTCGATCGGACTCGTCCGGACGACAAGCCGCGTCCTGCTCGACCATCAGGGGCCGGCGGACTTGCAGGATTTCATCCGCCGCCGGATCGAGACGGAGGAGGGGACGACCGTCGCCGATCTCCACGTCTGGCAGATCGGCCCGGGAATCTACAGCGCGGCGATTACGGTCGTCGCGGCCGAGTCGCGGCCGGTCGGCGAGTATCGAGAGCGGCTCTTGAATAGCCACGGACTGGTACATCTGACCGTCGAGGCGGTCGTGGACACCGCGGGCGGTCTCCAGGGCGGCAATGCCGAGCTTCTCCAGCGACCTTGACGGCTCTCGCCAGGCGGCTCTATACTCCAATGTCCGGTGGTCCGGCTCCGCCCTTTCCGGGTGGTCGGCGATCCCGGCGGAAGCATGGAACGGCCTGGTTCGGCGGGCAAGTCTACGATAGGTGCGTGAGAAATGAGAAGCGAACGGCGCCACGAACTCCATCGCAATGCCCTGGCCAAGTGGCTGATCCAGTCGTGGGAAACCGTCAAACCTTATTTGAATCTGATCCTGATCGGGGTGATCGTCGCCATGTTGGCGTTCTTGGGTTACACCTGGGTGTCGGGCAGCTCCGCCAGCAAGGAAGCCAACGCCTGGGATGCCGTTTTCCTGGCGATGGGCGCCGGCAATGCCAGCGAACTGGAACGAACGGTCGAGCAATACCCCAAAACAACCGCCGCCGAGTGGGCGGCCGTCGTCGCCGGTGATCTCTATCTCCAGGCGGGCTGCGAGGAGTTGTTCACCACCAAGGCAACGGCGGCCGACGAGCTTCAGCGGGCGCTCGACAAGTACAAGTCCGTGTTGGCCAAATCGCGGGCGCCGGTGGTCCGCGAACGGGCAACCTACGGCCTGGCGCGAACCTACGAGGCGATGGCCGGCGCGCGGCAGTCGCAGGGCGACCTGGACCTGGCCGCCGAGCACTACGAAAAAGTCGCCCAGGAGTGGCCCGACGGCGCCTATGCCGCCGAGGCCGCCCGCCGGGCCGCTGCACTGAAGCAGCTCGGAACGAGAAAGTTCTACGATGCGTTCGCGGCGTGGGAGCCGAAGCCCGCCTTCACGTCGCCGGAGGGGATGGACAAGATCGACCTGCCGTTCGACGATGCGAGCCTGACGGAAGGCGATCAGCCGAAGGACTTTTTCGGTGACATCAAGGAGGGGCTCGATAAGAAGATCGAGGGGGCCAAGCAAGCCGGGGCGCCCGAAAGCACCGCCAGCGGTAGCCCGGCCGCCGACGCAGCCGCCCAGGGGGCCGAAGCCCCCGCCGAGCCGGTCGCCGAAGCCAAGCCTGCCGAAGCCCCCGCGAAACCAGCCGCCGAACCGGCCGGCGAGGCGCCCCAGGACACGCCGGACGAGAAGTAGCGGCGACCAGGGCCGCCCTGCAATGCCAAAACGTCTCTCTCAGGAGCCGGTCGAACTGGTGGTCGAGCCGGCCGAGTCCGGCTGGCGGCTGGACGTCTTCCTCGTCCACCATTTCCCCGACTACAGCCGCGTCCATCTCCGCCGCGTGATCACCGCCGGCGGCGTCTCCATCGACGCCCAAGGGGGCAAGCCGAGCTACCGCCTCAAACCCGGCCAGCGGGTCCGGGCGATCCTGCCCGAGATCCCCCGCGAGGCCCCCACGCCCGAGGAGATCCCCCTCCAGGTCCTCTATGAAGACGACTGGCTGGCCGTCGTCAACAAACCGCCGGGCATGGTGGTGCACCCGGCGCGCGGCAACTGGACGGGTACGCTGGCCTCGGCGCTACAGCACCGCTTCGCCGGCAAGCTGAGTTCCGCGGGCGGCCCGACCCGGCCCGGGATCGTCCACCGCCTCGACCGCGACACCAGCGGCGCGATCCTCGTGGCCAAGCACGACCTGGCGCACGGAAAGCTGGCTGCGCTGTTCCACGATCGCATGGTGGAAAAGGAATATTTCGCCCTCGTCGCCGGCGTCCCCGAGCACGATCGCGACCTGATCGATCGGCCAATCGGAATCCACCCGACCCAGCGGGAGAAAATGGCGATTCGCGGCGGCGGGGAGAGCAAGCCGGCGGAGACCTTCTACGAAGTTGTCGAGCGGTTCCTGGGCTTCGCCGCGATCCGGGCCCTGCCCAAGACGGGGCGGACCCACCAGATCCGCGTCCACCTGCACCACGTCGGCTGCCCGATCCTTTGCGATCGCCAATACGGCGGCCGCGCGCTGATCACTCGCGGCGAGATCCGCCGCTGCGACGATCCCCAGGTGCTGCTCGAGCGGCAGGCGCTGCACGCCCGGCGGCTCAAGTTCACCCATCCCGAAACGGGCGAGATGATCGAGATCACGGCGCCGATCCCCCGCGACATGGCGGCGGTCCTGGAAGAGTTGCGCGCCTGTCGCGCCCTCTGACCGCCATCGAGCCCCGCGCCGGCAAGGCTTCCCGAGCGGAGGGCCGCCACCAGGGCATTCTCGTCGACCCGGCCCCCGCGCCCAGGGGCTATCGCCGGCAGGGCAACCGGGTTGCCCTGCCGGCGTGCGAGCGCCTACAATCCAGGGATTGTCGAAGGGTTTCGACCCGGCTCAGCGCGTGCCGCGACATTTTCCCATTGAACCCAGAATTCGAGGTTCCGCTTTGGCGACTACTGGCAAGATCCACATCATCGGCATCGGGGAAGGCGGCCTGGACGGCGTGACGGACGCCGCACGCCGGTTGATCCTCGATGCGGAACTGTTGGTCGGAGAGAGCCAATGCCTCTCGCTCGTGCCCGAGGCAACGGCCGAGCGGATGGCGGTGGGCACGAATCTCGCCGAAGTGGTGGCGCGCCTGGCCGCAAGCGGCGACAAGGCAACGGTCATTCTGGCCGTTGGCGACCCGCTGTTTTACGGGGTGGCGCGCTACCTCTGCGACAAGCTCGGCAAGGACCGGTTCGAGGTCCTGCCCCACGTCAGCAGCATGCAGTTGGCATTCGCGCGCGTCAAGGAGAGCTGGGAAGAAGCATTCTTGACGAACCTGGCGGATCACAGCCTGGAAGCCGTGCTTGGCCAGATTCGCGGCGCCGAGAAGGTCGGCCTGTTCACGAGCGACCAGTCCCCTCCCCGCCTGGTGGCCCGCACGCTGATCGACAACGGTCTGGACTCCTTCACCGGCTACGTCTGCGAAAACCTGGGCTCGCCCGACGAACGCGTCACGCGCGGCGAGTTGAGCGAACTGGCCGAGCAGGACTTCGCCCCGCTGAACGTGATGATTCTGGTCCGCAAGCCAACGGCCGCCGACCGGCCGAGCGACCTGATCGGGCGGCGCCTGTTCGGCAACCCCGACGAGGCGTTTCTCCAGTCGAGGCCCAAGCGGGGCCTGCTCACGCCCTGCGAGATCCGGGCGATGGCCCTGGCCGAGCTGGACCTGGGACCGTCAAGCGTCGTCTGGGACGTGGGCGCCGGAAGCGGTTCGATCGGCATTGAGGCCGCCCAGATTGCCAGCGGCGGCCGCGTATTCGCCATCGAAATGGACCCGCAAGACTATGAACTGATCAAGCGGAATGCCGAGCGGTTCGGCACGAAGAACCTCACGGCCATCCTCGGCCGCGCTCCGGACGCCTGGCGCGATCTGCCCGACCCGGACTGCATCTTCGTGGGCGGCAGCGGCCGCCAGCTCAGCCGGTTGGTCGAGCTGGCGTTCGCCCGGCTCAAGGTCCGGGGGCGGCTCGTGGCCACGATGGGAAGCATCGACAACCTCAGCGACGTGCAGGCCCTGCTGCGGAAGCACTGCCCGAATGTGAACGTCTGGATGATGAACTTCGCGCGCGGAACGCACCAACTGGAGCGGATTCGTTTCGAGGCGATCAACCCGACGTTCGTCGTTTCCGCGGTCAAGGCGGGTTGATGCCATGGAAGACGAGACGCTCGACGTGATCGCCGTCGGCGCCCATCCCGACGACGTGGAGATCGGCTGCGGGGGCACGCTGGCGCGGCTCGCCGCGCAGGGGTACCGCGTGGGGATCGTCGATCTGACCGATGGCGAACCGACGCCCGGCTCTCCCGGCCCGGAGGCCCGTCTGGCCGAGTCGCGGAGCGCAGCCGAAATCCTCGGCGTCCGCGTGCGGGTCACCTTGCCGCTGCCCAACCGCCGCCTCTTCGACGATTTCGACGCGCGCCTGGCCCTGGCAAAACAGCTCCGCCGCTACCGGCCCCGGCTGGTCCTCGGCCTCGGCGCGCCGACCCCGATGGCCTCGCCCGACCACCGCCAGGCGATGCTGATCACCGAGGCGGCGATTTTCTATTCCCGGCTGACCAAGTGGCCCGAACATTTCGGCCCGCTTGAGCCGCACGCGGTCCCGGCCCAAATGCACTACTTCCTGGCATTTCGCTCGCTGGCGCCCGAGACCCCGACGGCGATCGTTCACGACATTTCCTCCACCTTGGAGACGAAGCTCGAAGCGATCGCCGCTTATGCCTCGCAGTTCCCGCCCGAACGGGCCGGCGCGCTGGAGCGGATTCGCGTCTACGCCCAGCAACAAGGGGCCGCGGCAGGCTTCGCGGCGGGCGAGGTGCTCGCCCACCCCACGGCGTTCGGCACGCGCGACCTGATGGGCCTGCTCTTCGAGGGGAATTGACTCTTCCCACGGTCCGAACGCTCACCGCCGGTCGCTCTCGGCCGTATAATACCTGTCCAGGACCGCTTTCCAGTCCTCCGGCGTGCGGACACGGACAAAGGCGTCGCGAACCTCGTCCGTCCGGGGGTGCAGCCGCGCGTACTTGATCCCGAACTTCCGCATCCTCTGGCAGGATCGCTCGGGGCCATAGACCTCCTCGGCCAACCGATAGTGCTCCCCAATCACCTGGCGCTGCTGGGCGAGGCTCGGCGGCGGTGGAAGCGGGCGCCCGGCGAGAAGCTGGCGAATCTGATCGAAAATCCACGGGTTGCCGATCGCGCCCCGGGCGACGGCAACGCCGTCGACGCCGGTCCGGGCGATCATCTCCAGGCATGCCGGCGCCGAGAGGAGGTCGCCGCTCCCGAGCACCGTGCACCCCGGGGCGCGCTGCTTCACCTCACGGAGGAAGTCCCACGACGCGCTCCCCTCGTAACCCTGGCGGACGGTCCGCCCGTGGACCGTGACCGCCGCGACCCCGAGGGCGAAAACGCCGTCGAAGATCTCGAAAAACTGGTCGCGGCTCCGCGGAGAGTCGTCCATCGCCCGCCGCATCTTCACGGTCACGGGGATCGAGGGCGGCAGGGCCTGACGGACTCGAGCGACGATCTCCAGGGCGGTGGCCGGCTGGCCGAGGAGGTAGCCGCCGCGGCACCGCCCGAGGACTTTTTTCACCGGGCAGCCGAAATTGACGTCGATCGCGTCGAAGCCGAGCTCGGCGAGCCGGGCCGCGGCCGCGGCAAACTGCGCCGGATCGCTCCCCATCAGTTGCGCGCCGGCGGGCCGGTCTTCGTCATCGACGCGGAGATACCGCCGCGCCTTGCGCCCCTTGCTGACGTCGAGGACGAACTTGTCGAGCAGGACCTCGCAGATCGTGTAGGCGGCGCCCATGCGGCGACAAATCCGCCGCATCGGCCAGTCGCTGTAGCCGCTCAACGCGGCCAGCACGGCGGGCCCCGCCAACTCGATCGGACCAATGCGGAGCATGAACACGGCCGGAGATGGAGTGACTTAATGCAAAACGGGGCACAGGTCGAACCACGCGCGGCCCTGGCCGGCCATCCACTGGCTCGAAACCGCCGGCCCCCAGTCCCCTTCAGCGTAAAACGCCAGGGGGGGCGCCGAGGAAGACTCCCAGACGCGCTGGATCGGATCGATGATCCCCCAGGCCAGCTCGACTTCGTCGCTCCGGGCGAACAGGCTGGCATCGCCATTGAGCACATCCAGAAGCAGCCGCTGGTAGGCCTCCGGCATCCCTCCGGCGTACTGGTCGCGGAAGCTGAAATCCAGGTCGGTCATCCGCAGCTTCATCCCCGAGTCGGGAACCTTCGTCATGAAGTGAATCTGGATCCCCTCGGCCGGCTGAATCTGTAGCACGAGCCGGTTGGCGTCGAACGGCCTGGCGTCCGATTCGAACATCATGTGGGGCGGTTGGCGAAACTGGATCACGATCTGCGTCGTGCGGCACGACGAAGCCTTCAGAGACCGCAGGTAGAACGGCACGCCCTGCCAGCGCCAGTTGTCGACACTCAGCTTGACGGCGCCAAACGTCGCGGTCTGGCTTCTCGGGTCCACATTCGGCTCGTCGCGATACGTGCGGTATTGGCCGCGGATCGTGTCGCGGCCGACGTCCTCGGGGCGCATCGGGCGGACCGCGCGGAGAACCTTGACCTTCTCGTCTCGAACCGCGTCGGCATCCAGCCGCGCGGGGGCCTCCATCGCGGTCAGCGTGAACAGCTGGAGCAGGTGGTTCTGGAACATGTCGCGGAGCACGCCGGCCGATTCGTAGAAACCCGCCCGATGCCCGATCGTCACCGACTCGGCGGCGGTAATCTGCACGTGGTCGATGTAGTTGCGGTTCCAGACCGGTTCGAAGATCGTGTTGGCGAACCGCAGCGCCAAGATGTTCGACACCGTCTCTTTGCCCAGGTAATGGTCGATCCGGTAGACCTGGTGCTCCGCGCAGGTCTCGTGGACCACCCTGTTGAGCGCCCGGGCGGAATCCAGGTCGGTCCCGAAGGGCTTCTCGATGACGATCCGCCGCGGCCCGTCGGTCTCCGCGGCCATGCCGGCCGCGCCGAGCCCGCGGGCGGCCGCTTCGTAGAAGCGGGGGGCGGTCGACAGGTAGTAGACCCGCGTGGTTGCCCGGCCCGCTTCGAGCTCCGCCAGGAAATCGCCGAGCTTGGGAAACGACTCCGGCGAGTCCATGTCGCCCGGCTGGTAGAAGATCGACGGGGCCAGTTCGTCCCACACCTTGCGGTCGAACCGCTGGCCGACGAACTCGGCCGTCGACTGGGCGAGCGTCTCGCGCCACGCGGCGTGGGAGAACTCGGTTCGCGAGGTGCCGACAATCCGGGCGCCGTCGGGCAGCCGCCCCTTGCGCTTCAGTTCATACAGCGCGGGGATGAGCTTCCTGCTGGTCAGGTCGCCCGAAGCGCCGAAGATCACGATCGTGTTTTCCATGGCCAATCGCCGCCGGGTTGCCGGCACCTCGCGCAGGGTCAGCGGGGAGGAGAACGCCGAGACTGCCGGGAATTCTACACGGCGGCTAGAACCAGGAACAGGTGAACCCGCCGTCGACGTAGTAGTCGGCCCCCGTGATATAGCTGCCGGCCTGGGGCGAGAGGAGGAGCAGCGCGGCGCCGACCAGTTCGTGGGGCTCGCCGTAGCGGTGCATCGGAGTGCCCCGCATGATGTTCTCCACCCGCTCGGCGTCGAGCAATTTGCGGTTCTGCTCGGCCGGGAAGAATCCGGGGCAGATCGCGTTGCAGCGGATGCCGCTGGCGGCGAACTCCTGGGCGATGTTCTTGGTCAGGTTGACCACCCCCGCCTTCGACGCCGCATAGGCGAAGACGCGCGACAGCGGGAGGTGGGAGTTGACGCTGCCGATGTTCAAAATCGAGCCTCCGCCAGCCTCTTTCATGTGCGCGATGAAGACCTGGCAGGCTTCCATCATCCCCTTGAGGTTGACGGCGAATATCTTGTCCCAGAAGTCCGGATCGACGTCCAGGAAGGGGGATCCGGCATTGATCCCCGCAGAGTTGACGAGCATCTCGACCCGGCCGCTGACCTTGAGGGCCTCGGCCAGCAGGCTTTCGAGCGAGGCCCGCGATGTGATGTCGACCTCGGCCGGCGAGGCGCGGCCGCCCGCCTCCTCGATCTGGCGGACGCGCTTCTGGCAGGCCTGGAGATTCACGTCGGCAATCACCACGTGGGCGCCGGCCTGCGACAGCCCGCTGCACAGCGCGAAGCCCAACTCGCCGGCACCGCCGATCACGACCGCCGTCTGCCCCTCAAGCCCGAACAACCTGGTCAAAAACTCGCCAACTGCCATGATCATTCTCCTTACTCGGGCTGCTTTCGTTCGCCAATCCAATCGGTGTGGAACGGCCCCTCGCCCGGCTTGTCCACGCGGCGGTAGGTGTGGGCGCCGAAATAGTCGCGCTGCGCTTGGAGCAGATTGGCGGGCAGCCGCTCGGACCGGTAGCTGTCGTAGTAAGCCAGGGCCGTGGCGAAGGCCGGCGCCGGAATGCCCAGATCGATCGCCGTCTTGACGACGTTCCGCCAGGCGCCCTGGGCCTCGGCGACCGCCTCGTTGAAATACGGCGCCAGGAGCAGGTTCTCCAACTTCGGGTCGGCGTCGAAGGCCTCCTTGATCCGCTCGAGGAACACAGCGCGGATGATGCATCCGCCGCGCCAGAGCATGGCGATCGAGCCGAACTGGAGCGGCCATTCGTACTCCTTGGCCGCGGCCTGCATCTGCACATAGCCCTGCGCGTAGCTGCAAATCTTGGAGGCGTAGAGAGCCTGGCGGACCTGTTCGATGAATTCCGCCCGGTCTCCGCCGTAGGTGCCCGAAGGGCCGGACAGCTTGCCGCTGGCCCGCACGCGCGCCTCCTTCATCGCCGAGATGCTCCGCGCGTAGACGGCCATCGTCACCAGCGTGCTCGGCACGCCCAGGTCCAGGGCCAACTGGCTCATCCACTTGCCGGTCCCCTTGGCGCCCGCCGTGTCGAGAATCAAGTCCACCAGGTACTGGCCGGTCTCCGGGTCCTTGACGCTGAAGATGTCGCGGGTGATCTCGACGAGGTAGCTGTCCAGCTCGCCGCGGTTCCACTCGGCAAAGACCTCGTAGAGCTCGTCGTTGGACAGGCCCAGCGCCAGCTTGAGCATCCAGTAGGCTTCGCAGATCAACTGCATGTCGCCATACTCGATCCCGTTGTGGACCATCTTCACGTAGTGGCCGGCCCCCCGCGGTCCCACCCATTCGCAGCAGGGGATGTCGCCCTTGGGGCCAACCTTGGCGGCGATCGCCTGGAAGATCGGCTTGACCTCGAGCCAGGCCTGCTCGCTGCCGCCGGGCATCATGCTCGGTCCGAAGCGGGCGCCTTCCTCACCGCCGGACACGCCGGTGCCGACGTACAGCAACCCCTTCGACTCGACGTAGCGGGTCCGCCGCTCCGTGTCGCGGAAGTGGGTATTGCCGCCGTCGATGATGATGTCGCCCGGCTCGAGAATCTCGGCCAACTGCTGGATCACGCCGTCGGCAGCGGCCGCCTCCGGATAGAGTCCGGCGGTTGGGGCGGGGACCGCGTCGCCGGACTTGATCATCAACATCACCTTGCGGGGCCTGACCAGCGCGTCGGCCAATTCCTGGAGCGAATGCGTGCCGACGATCTTGCGGCCCTTGACGCCGGCACGGTTGACGAAATCGTCCACCTTGCTCGTGGTCCGGTTGTAGACGGCAACGGAGAAACCGTGGTCCTCCATGTTCAGAACGAGATTCTCGCCCATCACGGCCAGACCCATCAGGCCGATATCGCACTTGTCTGCCATGGTTTGTCTCCAGATTCTCCTTGCTGCCCCAGTGCCCGCGAGAAAAAGCTCGATTCTAGCCGATTTTTCGGCTGCGGACAATCAGCCGTCAAAAGACACAGGCCACAGGCCAGGCAGGGGGCCGCGCCACCGTCGGCAGCCCCTCGCCCGCAGCCTGTGACCTGTCTTTGCTGTAGCCTGCCAGACGAGCAGCCGATCGCTGGCGGCGAAACGCCACTGGGTTACCCCTCAACCACCGGATACTCTCCGGACAGGGCCTTGAGGAACTCCACGAGGTCCTTGATGTTCTCCTCGGTCAGTTTCTTGTCCCCGACCGCCTTCATCATCGGCGAGAGGTTGTCGTTCGGCTTTCCGCCCTGGGCCATGATCTTCACGGCGTCTTCGAGCTTCTCGACGCTGCCATCGTGGAAGTAGGGCCAGGTGTTGGCGACTTCGCGGAGCGGCGCGACGCGGAACTTGCCCAGGTCGCTGTCTTTTCCGGTGACCGCCTTGCGGCCTTCGTCGGGCTTCTCCTTGTCCATGCCGATCCCGGCATTGTAGAAGCGGTAGTTGCTGAACATCGGCTGCGCGTGGCAATCCGCGCACCCGGAGCTTTCGAACAGCTCCATCCCCCGCTTCTGGGCGTCGTTCAGGGCGGCCTTGTCGCCGGCCTCGAATTTGTCGTAGGGCGAATTGCCGCTGAGGATCGTCCGCTCAAACGCGGCGATTGCCTTGGCGAGCCCATCCTGGGTCGGACCCGTGCCGAACACCTGCTGGAAGGCTTCCTTGTATTCGGGCAGGGTTCCCAACTCGGTGACCAACTCCGACAGCGTGTGGCCCATTTCGACCGGATTCTCCATCGGCCCGACGGCCTGCTCCTCGAGCGTGGCTGCCCGGCCATCCCAGAACTGGACCTCCGCGTAGGCCGAGTTGATCACCGTCGGCGAATTCATGTTGCCAAACTGCCCCTTGATGCCCTCGCTCGTGGGTTTGTGCTCCGTCCAGGCCAGTTTCGGATCGTGGCAGGTGGCGCACGAGACCGTGCCGTCCCTGCTCAGCCGCTTGTCGAAATAGAGCTTTTTGCCCAAGGCGATCTTTTCTTCCGTCATCGGATTGTCCGCGGGGATCTTCAGTTCGGGCAGGCCGAGTGGGACCTTGACCGTGTAGGGCGTGCCCG
Source organism: Pirellulaceae bacterium (assembly GCA_012744395.1). Taxonomy (GTDB): domain Bacteria; phylum Planctomycetota; class Planctomycetia; order Pirellulales; family Thermoguttaceae; genus JAAYCB01. Next base: position 984 of record JAAYCB010000248.1, on the reverse strand, counting down.
CCGCCGCGGCCTCCTTCGGCGCGGCCGCCGCGGCCTCCGGCTTTTCGTCCGCCGCGGCCTCCTTCGGCTGCTCCTTCGGCGCGGCCTCGTCTGGCTCTTCCCCCGGCGCTGGGGCCTCCGGCGTCTCCGCCGTCTCGCCCGTCAAGGTCGGGCTCGTCCCGACAACCGTCGGCTCTGGTTGACTCGGTGGGCAACCGACTTGCGTCACCAGCAGGCAACCGGCGCCGCCGATCAACAACACCATCCACAGCCATCGTGGTACTCTCATCATCCCGCTCCTTTCGTTCTCCGATGCTCGAAATCGATCACCAATCCGGCCGCAATCACGCCTCGCCTGCCCGTTGGAGGGCGGACGCCCGTTGGAGGGCGAATCGTTCCCCGTGGGGAGAATTCTAGCGGCCACCGCAGCGTTCCGCAATCCGGCGAGGGTCGGGCGGCCGAGCCGGTCGCGAACCCTGGTCGCGTCGCCGACAATCTGCAAGAATATAGTCCGGCGAGAGACTTGTTTCTACTACTTCGGAAGGAAACCCATGGCCTTCTCCCGTTTGGACACGTTCGCGATCCGCATCCTCGTCCTTCTGCTGGCCTTGGGCGGCGCGGTCCTGGCCGCCGCAAGCGCGCCGCAGCCGGCCCCAACCGAGACGGCCGCGATCGCCTACGAAAGCATCCGCCAACTCCCCAAATCGACAACGTTGGCGACGCTCTCCAACGGACTGGTCGTGATCGTCGCCGAGAACCATCTCGCCCCGGTCGCCACGGTCCGCTGCTATGTCAAGAATACGGGCAGCGCATTCGAGGGGCGTCACCTCGGCGCCGGCATCAGCCACGTCCTCGAACACGTCGTCGCCGGTGGAACGACGACCAGGCGCAGCGAGGAGGAGATCCAGCAGATCATCGCTCGATTCGGCGGCGCGACGAATGCCTTCACCTCCAGCAGCATGACCGCCTACTACATCGATTGCCCGGCCAAGGACGTCAACACCG
>JAAYCB010000247.1 GCA_012744395.1 Pirellulaceae bacterium | reverse complement strand
TCGTAACTCGACTGGTGATCTCCGCTCCACTTGGGCGCCATCACGATGTAGCCGTGGCGCGAGGCCTGGCCGGCCCGCCAGCCTCCCTCCTGCCACGCGCCCGCCCACCAGTCGATCTGCAACTGGGGATTCGTGCCGGCGCCGTTGAGGCTGACGATCAGCGGGTAGCGCCGCAAGGGATCGTATTCCGGCGGCACCTGGACCCAATAGGGGATCGGCGTCCCGTCGGGGCCGGTGACGCTGAGCTCGTAATACCCGGTTTCTTTCTGGCTCTCCGCAGGCAGCTCGACCAGCGGGAGCATCCATCGCACGAGCCGGGCGACATAGGCCGTCGTCCCCGCCTCCTGCGCCCGGATCTCGGCGAGAATCTGGCTCCGCTTCAGCGCGTCGGGCGTGGTCAGGTACTCGCGGACCAGCCCGCGAACAGCGTACATCGAGAGGGCCACCGGCAGGTTGACCGTCGCCTGGTCGGCGCCCACCAGCCACCCGCTGATCGCCAGGGCAAGCCGCTCCTGCGGCGTCATCGTCTCGTCGCCCGCCATCTGCATGAATGCCGCCATCCGGTTCAACGTGCTGAGATTCAGATGGCCGGCGAGCTCCTCGCGGAGGGCGCCGATCTTCTGCCGGTCGGCCTCCAGTTCCAGCTTGGCCAGCAGCCCGTCGAACGTCTTCAGGGCCTGCTCGCGGCGGCCCAGCTCGGCGTCGAATTGGTCGATCATCTCCCGCACCTGCTGGAGAATCTCCCCGGCGACCCCCTCGGTGGGGAAGACCTTCAGAGTCGAGTAAACGAACGAATGCTGCCCCGCGGCGCGGCGCAGTTGCAGCTCGTTCAGCAACCGCCGCGAGGCCATCTGCTTCAGCGCCCGGATCGTCGGCTCCAACTGCTCCCGGATCGCGGCGTCGTTGGATTCCGACAGCATCGCCTCCAGTTCGGCCGTCGCCGCTTCGTAGCGCTCGGCCTGGATGTAGAAGCGGGCGAGCTTCTTCCGCTGCTCCGGATCGCTCGTGCCGACAAGCCGCCGCAGCATCTTCTCGAGGATCTCCGGCGGGATCGAACTGGTTGCCAACCGCGTATCGGAGACGAAGTACTTGATCCCCTCGGCCTTGGTCCAAACCGGCGTCAGCTCCGTGATCCCCTGGATCATGTTCACCTGGCCCTTGGATGTGTTGACCGTGACAATCCGCCGCCCGAATTCGTCGAAGGGCGTGCTGCGGATGATCGGCCCCATGCTGGTGATCTGCGGCCCGCTGCGGCGGGCCTGCTGGGGCAGAAGGAATTTCTCCAAGGCCTCGCCGGGCTCATCCTCGCGGACTTCCAGAATCTGCCGCTCGCAGATGAACGTCCGCCGCAGGTCGTCGTTGATCAGGGCGATCTGCCGGATCACGCCGGCATCGCTCGACGGCGCTGCAAGCCGCTCGGAGAGCCCCGCAACCGGCGCATATTTGCCCTGCAACATCCGGCCGTCCTTGAGGAAGAAACGCGCCGCCCGGGCAGTCTTGGCCGGCGCCAACATGCTGGCAACAACCGCTGCCGTGAACAGAATCCTCGCTTTTCGCACGCCAAACACTCCTCGCCGGGGGCAATCCGGGTACAAGACCGCCGTTACCGTATTCTTGCCCAATCTGGACATAAGTCAAAGGTTTGGCTATTGACGCAAAGCTAACGGACTGGCAGAATTGGGGGCCTTGGGAAGTTTATTATGCGAGAAAAAGTCGTACCTCGGGTCATCGTCCTGCTACTCCTTGTGGGGGCTTTGATCCTGCCGGTCGCCATTTCCGTGCTTTTCGGGCTGGCCAAACTCCTGGCTGCCATGGGCGACGCGCTCGGAGCCGCCGCGCTGGATTGGGTCGCGCTTGCGGCCGGCGTCCTCTGGGTGCTCGATCTGGTCGCATTGGTCGTCGTCCAGACGATCGAATCGCTGCTGGCCGAGGATTCTCGCAACGAACCGCCGGCGTAGGCGGCGGTGCGGACCGATCCGGCCAGAGGCAAGACGCGATCATCCGGCGACCGCCATCGCGGCCGGCGCCCGGGGCGTTCACCGGGAAGTGTGGAAAACATCCTGTCACGTGCCCGAATCGTCTGCTAGGCTGAAGCTAGAGGCGTTTCTTGTTTTCTTCATTGACTGTGCGTCCCCGATGCCGATCCGTTTTCCATGTGACGGGTGCCACCAGCGACTGAGCATCGCCCGCCGCAAGGCCGGTGCCCAGATTGTCTGTCCCGTCTGCGGCAAAGCGCAGACGGTTCCCAACGAGAACGGCGATTCCGGGTTGATCGATCTGCCGGTCGAGACCGATTCGTCGTCCAGCGACACGGGTTTGGACCTTAGCGCCGACTTGCTGCCGGATGAGCCGTCCGCATGCCCGTCGTTCCCGCTCCCGGCGGCGGCGGAAGCGATCGACATTGCCCCGTCGATTCGCCTGGTCTCCGCCGCCGCGCCGCAGCCGTTGGAGATTCTGCCTCCTCCTCCGCCGATCTCCCGGCAGTTGTCCGCCTGGGCGGTCTATTGCCAGGCGCTGATCCTGGCCGCCGTGGGCATTGGCGGCTTTGCCGGAGGGTATTATCTCGGCCGGCAGGACGGCTCGGCGCTGCCCGTCCAGCTCCCCCTCGCCGCCGCGGCGGCGGCCGCGCCGGCTCCCGGCGACGGATTCCGCGACGAGGAGGTCCTGCTTCAGGGCCGGATGCTCTGGATGCCCACCTTCGGCCAGGCGGCGGGCGACGGGCAGTCCGTGCTGCTCCTCCTCCCGCGGGACAAGATTCCCGGCCAATCGCTGCCGATCGGGGGCCTCCGGCCGGCCGACGAACCGGCGGCAGACGCGTCTTCGGCGCAGCAGCTCCAATCGCTTGGGGGTATCCACGTCAGGGCCGCCGCCGATGGAACCGTGGCCGCCGTCCTCCCGCGGGAAGGACGCTACCATTTGCTGCTGATTTCGCGGAACACGCTGCGCCCGAAGGAACAGCCGATTCGCGCCAGGGACCTGGCCGAAATGAAGCAGTATTTCGCCGAAGCGGAACAACTCGTCGGCGACCAGAAGTATGTCTGGAAGGAGGCGGAGATCCGCGTCGGCAATCCGCCGATCGAGCATGACTTCGGCCTCGACGGCCTGCCGTAAGCGGCATCGAGCCTCTGCCGCCGCCAAGGGCGGGCCGGCGGAGTCCATTCGGCTGCGGGCCAGAGGCGGCTACTGCGCGGAAAACCGGTAGACCGTCGTCGTCGAATATTCCCGACCCGGCCTGAGGATCACCGCGGGGAAGGCGGGCTTGTTGGGCGAATCGGGGAAATGCTGGGTCTCCAGGCACAGACCGTTGCGGCGGTTGTAGACCTTGCCGCCTTTGCCGACGTTCGTTCCGTCGAGGAAATTGCCGGAGTAGAACTGGATGCCCGGCTCGGTCGTGAAGACCTCCATGAGTCGGCCGGATTTCGGCTCGTAGACGCTCGCCGCCAGCTCCAGTGCTCCTTCCTGCCGCCTGTTCAGGACGAAGTTGTGGTCGTATCCGCCGCCGAACTGGAGCTGCTCGTCGGCCTGTTCGATCCGCGCGCCGATCGCCGTCGGCTGGCGGAAATCAAACGGCGTGCCCGCGACGGGGCGGAGTTCTCCGCTGGGAATCAGCCCCTTGTCGACTGGGGTGAAACGGTCGGCGGCGATCGCCAATTCGTGGCCCAGGATGTCGCCCGAGTCCTGCCCGGCGAGGTTGAAGTAGGAGTGGTTCGTGAGGTTGACCGGCGTGGGCTTGTCCGTCGTGGCGGAGTACTCGATCTTCAGCTCGTTGCTGTCTGTCAGGGTGTAGACGACCTTGACCGCCAGGTTGCCGGGATAACCCTCTTCGCCGTCGGCGCTGGCGTACGCCAGGGCCACCTCGAGCCCCGTCTTCTCGATCGCCCCCCTTGCCTGCCAGACGGCCTTGTCGAATCCCCGGATGCCGCCATGCAGGTGGTTTTCCCCATCGTTGACGGCAAGCGTGTAGGGCGTGCCGTCGAGGGTGAACCGGCCCTTGGCGATGCGGTTGCCGTAGCGGCCGATCAGTGCCCCGAAATAAGGGTGTCCCGCCAGGTAGTCCTCCAGCCGGTCGAATCCCAGAACGACGTCGGCATAGCGGCCGTCGCGATCGGGCGCGGTGAGCGAGACGACGATTCCGCCGTAGGTCATGATCGACGCTTGCATGCCATTGCGGTTGGTCAGGCAGTAGAGCTCGACCGCCTGGCCCTCCGGTGTCTTTCCGAACGGTTTCCGCACAATGCTTTCGGAACCGCAGGCGGCAGCGCCCATCAGAATCGCTCCCCAAACGAGGATTGCCGCCCCGAGGCCGGCCCTTGTCCGTGTCTGTCTCACCATCCTCCTCCCGTCCGCGAAGTCGCGCCAAGTGATCTCCGTGTCCTCGAATTCTAAACGGTCCGCGCCCGCTCCACCAGCCGGGATTCGAGGGATTGTCGGGGTGGGGTTCGCCGGGGGCGGGAACTGGGAGCGGGGCCTCCTTCGCCCGCTCGGCCTGTTGAGATAGAATTGACATCTGGCCGAATCCCCGCGCAGGCCGCAAGGGTGAGGTTCCCATTGGGAACCAGGAAGCAGAAGCGGGAGCCTGGCGGCCGGGAGCAGGGCCGCGGACTGGGACTGCATCGATTGACCTGTGATATGCGTTTTCGGTTGTTGACGTACAACATCCACAAGGGCATCGGCGGGGTCGATCGCCGATACGCCCCGGACCGGATCATTTCGATTCTCCGCCAATACGACGCCGACATCGCCATGCTGCAAGAGGTGGACGATGGCGTGCCGCGGTCGCGGCATGATTGCCAGGTCCAGTTGCTCGGCGACGCGCTTGACTATCGCTACCGGGCATACCAGAAGAACATCCGGCTGAAGAGCGGCGGCTACGGCAACGCGATCCTCAGCCGCCATCCGCTGTTCGACGTCAATCACGTCGACCTTTCGGTGCGGATGAAGAAGCGCCGCCGCGCCCTGGTCGCCCATTGCCGCCTGCATGACGGGGGGCACTCGCGGAGGGTGCTGCTGCTGAACGTGCATCTCGGGCTGGCCGGCTTCGAACGCGTGCTCCAACTCCGGCGGTTGGTCGCTTCCGACGTATTCGCGCACACGCACCGGCAGACGCCGGTGGTGATCGCGGGCGATTTCAACGACGTTTACGGAACGCTCGGCCGGAGGACGCTCTTGCCGCTGGGATTCTTGCCCGCGGCGCGGAACCAGAGGACCTTCCCGGCCGTCATGCCGCTGCGACCGCTGGATCGGATTTTCTACCGGGGCGACGTGCGCCACTGCCACACGTTCACGGCCCGCAGCGGCGTGGCGCGCCAGGCGTCGGACCATCTCCCCCTGATCGTCGACTTCGAACTGGAAAAACCGACCGTCTCAGAGTAGCGGAGCGAGCAGGCGGGCGGCGTTAACCACGAGCTGTTCGACCTTCGGCCGCCTCCTCCACGTTTCCAGGTCCATCCGTTGCGACTGCGCGAGGTAGCGCTGCTGCAACTGGCGGAGGCGTCTGGTGAACGGGCGATCGTAAACGGAAAGCGTGATCTCGAAATTCAGCCAGAGGCTGCGCGGATCGAGGTTCAGCGATCCGAACAGGCTGAACTCGCCGTCGACCGTGATCGATTTCGTGTGGAGCAGCCCGTGCTCGAACAGCGCGATCGTCACCCCGGCGGCGAGCAGGTCGATCTTGTGCGCCTGCGTCGCCAGGCGGACGAGGTGCGAATCGACGCGCGCCGGGACGATCAGCGTGACGTCCACGCCGCGCCTGGCCGCTGAGACCAGGGCGGTCAGCAGGAGTTCGTCGGGAACGAAGTAGGGGCTGGTCAGGATCAGCTCGCGCCGCGCCGCGTAGATCGCCATCAGCAGCACCTGCTGGATCGTGTGGCTTTCGGTCACGGGGCCGGAGGGGACGACCTGGACGGCGGCGCTGCCCTGCTCCTCCAGCGCGCGGACGTCGCCCGTCTCGCGCAGCTGCTCGACCCCTTCGGCCGTTTCCAACTCCCAGTCTTCGAGGAACGTGATCGCCAGCCCCTCCACGGCCGGTCCCCGCACGCGGACCATCGCGTCGATCCACTGGCCGACCCCCGAACCGCGCTTGAAGTAGCGCGGATCGACCATGTTGAGGCTGCCCGCGTAGGCCAATTCGCCGTCGATGACCACGATCTTGCGGTGCATGCGGAGATCGAAGCGGACGAACAGCGCGCGGACGAGGCCGACCGGCAGCGCCGCGCGGAGTTGGATGCCCGCCCGGCGCATCCGGTCGGCCATCTCGCTGCGGAGAAAGTCCATGCTCCCCACGTCGTCGAGCAGGATCCGGCAGATCACGCCGCGCGCCGCGGCCCGGATCAGGGCTTCGGCGACCTCGTCGGCCGTTCCCCCGTTGCCCCAGATGTAGAGCACCAGGTGGCAGGTCCGCTTCGCCGCGTCGATATCGGCGATGATCGCGCGGAAGACATCCTCCGCGTTGTCGATCAGTTCGAGGGCGTTGCCCGGCAGGGCCGGAATCCCGACGGTTGCCTCCGTGAGCCGCGCCAGCGGTTCGCATTCCTGGCCGAGCTGCGACCAGTCGATGTGTTTGCGGGTCTCGAGGTGGTTGAGCCACTCGAGATAGGGCGCGTGGATCCGCTCGGCGCGCCGCGCCCGCCGCGTACCCAGGCGGGTCTCGCCGATGGCCAGGTAGATCAGCGCGCCGCCGAACGGGAAGATCAGAATGATCGTCAGCCAGGCCAGCGAGACGCCGACAGGGCGGCGGCGCATGATGACCCGCGCCGACAGGC
>JAAYCB010000246.1 GCA_012744395.1 Pirellulaceae bacterium | reverse complement strand
GCTCTTGCCCCGAGAAACGCCGGCGCGGGAATCGCGCTGGCTCGCGAGGAACTAAGTGGTCCATTTCAGAAATGATGTCAGGGTTCCTTCAATGATGTAGGTTGGGCGTTCCCGCCCGACAAAGAACGACGGGCAGGAATGCCCATCCTACCAATGAGCTTGCATGATCTTCAATCTCGCCGCACTGCCGGGTCTCCGGGGCTTGAATCCGCATCTCCCGATCGCGGTCCACTAGCGCCATCTTCCGCCGAGTTCGTATCGCTCTCGAGTGAGACCGGGCCGCGGGCTCAACTCTTCCGCGCGGCGGCTTCCAGGGGGAATAGCTTCGGGTTGGGGATTTTTGTGCCGTAGATCGGTCCGTGGAGGGCATTCAGCTTGCGGAAGTCGTGGTGCAGGAAGTCGTACAGCTCCAGCGGCGGGTTTAGCGACAGCCAGTCGTCCGCGAGGCGCTCGGCCTTGGCGTCGAATTCCTTTTGCGACCCGGTATGGGCATAGCACCGGCCGCCGAACCGCCGCAGATCCCCGTTGAACTCGGGGCTGATGTGCCAGAGTTCGTGAACGATCGTCGTCAGCTTCTCGCGGAACCCCAAGTCGAGGAATCGCGGCAGGTAGAAATTCAGGATGTAGAGCATTTCCCGGCCGGACGCGTCTTCGAGCCGCTGAATGCCCCACGCGCGGCGGCCGCGGACGGTGGACCGCGCCCCGCCGGCAAAACGCAACGGCGTCAGCGATGCGTACATGCCGTGGGAAACCGCCTTCCGGGCCTGGCGGAAACTCACGGCGACGCGGCCGAAATCGATGTGCGCCAGCTCGGGCACGCGGCGGGTCATGTCTGCACAGATGGGGCGAATCCGCGCCGTGAAGTCGAAACCCGCCGACCTCGCCACACCCCGACCGTGGTGCGGGTGCAATCGTGTCGATTCCATGACACGCTCCTGTTCTCAGTTCCCCATTTCCCGCCGACACGCAGCCCGGCAGCGCGGCAAGACCTGGCCGGATGAACGCGGGGGACCATCAATAGATACCAGAAACCAACACGGCCGGCAAATCCACTCCAGCGTGAAAAGGCGGCGAAAGGTGCACGTCAGCTTTTTGCTCGCGTTGGCTGGGTTAATCGGAGAATCTGCGAACCTTCGTGCTGGCGGTCCATCTTCCGCTCCATCCGGTCAACACGTTTTGGGTCGGGCGGCACCGCTGGGCCGAGTCCGCCCTGTTTCGCCCTTTCAGGGCTTGCAGGGCTCGTCCTTTCCGGAACTCTCCAAAGCTCCAGGGGTGTGTCATTTGCCCGAATACCACACCCCACGCAACCAGTTGTGTCGCCGGAGTGTCGCCAGCAGCGGCCCCGGCAGATCGGGCTTGTCGCACGCTGCCGCGTTTAGCCGCGCCTGGTCCGCATTGCGAATCCCCGTAATCACCGTGCTTACCGCAGGATCGGCGAGGGCAAACTTGATCGCCACGTCGGCCAACGTGTGCGTGTCGCCAAGCCCGGCTTCGGCCACGTCGCGGCGAATCTGCTCGACCCGGCCGACCGTCCGCTCCAGCCGGTCGCCGGCGAAGTACCGGCTGCGGAAATCGTTCTCCGGAAAACGGTGCCCCGCCTTGTACTTGCCCGTCAGAGCACCTTCGTCGAAAACGACGCGGACGATCACACCGGTATTCGTCTCCCTGGCGACCGGGAGGAGTTCGGCCGCCGGTTCCTGTTCGAACAGGTTGTAGATCACCTGCACCGTGTCGATCAGGCCGCGGCGCATCAGCTCGACCGCCGCATTCTGGTCCTGTTCGGGCGTGGAGATGCCGATCCGCTTGAGCTTGCCTTCCTCGCGGAGCCGGGCGAGGATCTCCAGCGGCGCCGGGTCGCGATTCCAGGCCCGGGTCCAGGTGTGCAGTTGCAGGAGGTCGAGGCAGTCGGTCTGGAGATTGGAGAGCCGCTCCTCGACGTTCGCCCGCAGGTACGATTCGGGATAGCGCTCCTCGGCCTTGCAGTATGGGGACGGCGGCCAGGGGCCCGGGGCCGGCGGCGTCTTCGTTGCCACGAAGACCTGGTCGCGCCGCCCGGGCAGCACCTTGGCGATCACCCGCTCGCTCCGCCCCTCGCCATAGCCCTGGGCCGTGTCGATAAAATTCACGCCCCGATCGATCGCCGCGTCGAGCGCGGCCACCGAATCGGCCTCGTCCTGCCCTCCCCACTGGCCGCCAAGGGCCCATCCGCCAAAGCCAATCTCCGAGACGCTCCAACCGGTCTTGCCGAGCAAACGGTATTTCATGAGTGCAGCCTTGGAATAGCCTTCAGCGGTCAGCCTTCAGCACGAGTTCCGGCAGAGTTCCGGGGACGCCATACACAACTATTCTGCCGTCTGCCGTTTAGGGCCCGGTTTTTGGCGGCGCAGCACGCGGCCAAGTTTCTTCTCCAGCCGCCGCTGAAAAGCATCGTCCCCCAAAACGCGGCCGGTTCGCTCATGTTCGCGAAATTGTCGAAGTTGCTCTTCGCTCACCGCACTGGTGAGAAGTTGACGCCACTTGCCCGTCATCGCCAGCAACGGCGCGACTTGCACCAACGCGTCGTCCTTTCCTTTCAAATGGGCCCGCGCGCTGCTCCAGCGATAATCGCTTGGCGCGACGACCAGCCCGGCGCGAACCGGGTTGAGTTCGATATACCGCGCCGCCGCCAACAGATAAGGCTCGTCCATCACGAAGGATGCGAAGCGGCCTTGCCAAAGATGGCCTCGCCAGCCTTCGCGAAAATTCACACGCCGCGTGTAGCGGCGATGCGCCTCGCCGATCCCCCGCCGCAAGCCGTCCGCCGACTTCGGCACCGCAATCAGGTGGACGTGATTGGGCATCAGGCAATAAGCCCAGATCGCCACGCCCACTTCCTGACACCACTGGCCCATCAGTTCCAGATACGCCGAATAGTCCTCGTCGCAAAAGAAAGTGGCCTGCCGACGGTTCCCCCGTTGGGTCACGTGATGCGGCATACCAGCAATTACCACCCGTGCAAGTCGTGCCATGAACGTGAATCTACCAAGACCCTCATTTCCCGTCAATAGTTATGTATGGCGTCCCCGGAACTGCTAGTTATGTATGGCGTCCCCGGAACTGCCGGAACTGCGGCGTCCCCGGAACTGCATGCCACTTTCGGGGGAGGTGGGGGATAGCTTGATGCCTCGGGATGCTTCTTTGTTCTGGCCGGCAACGGCAGTTCGGGGAATGCGTTATATTCAGGGCGATGCTGAGCCTGATCGATGCAGAAGGGCTACACTTTTCTTGAAACCCGGTTGCGAGGCAGTGTCCAGCCCAGTTCGGTCTCCGCCGCTGGAGAGAAAGGCGTTTGCAATGCCGGCCGAAGCCCTCGTCTTCCTATTCATCGCGCTGGCGATCATCACGCTCGTCGGCCATGCAATCTGGGTGATCATCGCCGCTGCCGTGCGTCTGCTGTTCGGGCCGACGACGACCCGCGAGTCTCTCCGCATCCCTTGCCCGTGGTGCCAGCGGGCCACTTCCGCCGCCCAGCCGCGATGCGAGTGGTGCGGGCTGGCGATTTACGAAGGAAATGCGATCCGGCTGGCCGACCTGGCTGCCACGCGGCGGCAATTGCAGCGCTGGCAGGAGACCGGAAGAATCAAGCCAGAGGCCGCCGAGAAGCTGCTCGGTACGGTCCAGGCGGAACGGCAGGCGCTGCTTGAACTGCCGGCAGCGCGGCACGCGCCGGGAGCGGCCGCGGTTAGCCCGCCGGCCGAGTCGCCGATCGAAGCGATCGTGGTCGAACCGGTCGCGGCGAAGCGCCCGGCCGTTGAAGAACCGATCGCGCGGCCCGCTCCCGCAACGCCGCCCGCGGCGCCCAAGCCGGTTTCCAAACCGCCGCTGGCTCCGCCGGCGGCAGGTGCTGGGCCCGCGCCCGCTCTGCCACGGCGGCCGGCCAGGCCGGCCAAGCCGAAGCCGCCGGTTGCCCCGCGGCCGCCCCGGAAGACCTGGGCGGAGCTGCTCCACGCGTTCCTCGAAGAACGCGAGATCCCGGTGGCCGAACTGCTCGGCGTCCTGCTCGGCGGACTGCTGATCGTCGGTGCGTCGGTGATCTTGGTGATCAGTTTCTGGGAGACCCTCCAGGAATACCCGGTCTTGAAGTTCACTGCCTCCGCCGCGGCGATTCTCTCGGGCCTGCTTGTCGGGCTTTATGCCCACCACCGCTGGCAGTTGCAGACGACCGGCCGCGGGCTGCTGGCCATCTCGCTGTTGCTCGTGCCGCTCGGCTATCTGTCGGTGGCGGGTTTTGGAGACCAGTGGACCGTGGTTGCGGCGGAAGCGGCGTCGATCGGCCTGTTCGCCTACGTGGTGACGCTTGCGGGCCGCGTATTCGTGCCCGACCGGCCCTGGCACCTCGCGGCCGCGATCCTCGGTCCAACGGCGTCGATCGTGGTCTTGTCCGTCGCCCCACGGCTGGTCGCCGGCCCCTGGGCGCTGGCCGGGTTCGGAGCCGCGGCCGCCGCCGTGTTCGGGGTTCCGGTGGTTTTGCATCGCCGCGTGCTGGCCGCCCTCAAGACCGTCGAACTGGAGACGTTGATTGGGGCGTTCACGCTCCTCGGAGCCTCGCTGTTCTCGCTTTCGTTTTCCCTCGGGCTGGCCGGCAAACTGGGGGCTGGATCGATCGGGAGCGTGGCGGCCGCCGCCGATTGGCTTTCGATCGGAATCTCGATCGCGGCGGCGATGGTCCTGGCGTTCGCGCTGACGCTCAACCAACGGCTGGCGGGCCGCGCGGGCCTGGCCTCGTGGCGGGCGGCGGCCACCGCGGTCGCCCTGGCTTCGATCCTCGGCCTGGTCGGCGGGTTGGCGATGGCCTGGCCCCTGCCGAAGCTGGTGCTCGCCGTCGCCCTGCTCGATACGTGCGGATTGGCGTGGATCGCCTTTCAATGCCGCTTTCCCTGGGCGCACGGCGGCGCGATTGCCACCGGGGCGGTCGCCTGGCTGGTGGGCTACCACTGGATCAGCGGCGGTCTGCCGGCAGTGCCGTCCGACGGGCTGGCCGCGGCGATGATTCGCACGGCCGCCGGCGGCGCGAGCGGGCCGATTCTGGCGGTGTTCTGCGGTCTGCTGGCGGGGGCCGCCGCGATGCTGGCGCGGGCCAAGCGGGCCGGGGACGCCCGCGTCTACGCGATCGGCGCCGGTGTTGCGGCCGTTGTCAGCCTCAGCGCGTCGGCTTGGGCCGCCGGCGATGAAGGCGGCCGGGCCGTGCCGATGGCGATGGCCGTCTTCGGGGCCTACGGCGCCGCATCCCTGGCGGTTAACGGCTGGATCAGGCTGCCGGCGCTGGCCCACGCGGGGCTGGCCCTGCTGACCGGATCGCTCGCCTGGGGGCTGTATTGGATCGCGCCCACGCCATCGCCGGTGTGGATCGGCGCGCTGGGCATCGAGGCGCTTGGGCTGGCGCTGGCGGCCTGCGGCTTGGGCCGGTTGGCCGGGGGGACGCCGTCTGATACGAAACCACTGGTTACGGCAAAGCGGCTCGTTGACGCCTACCGGATGCCCGTCGTCGACATGGCCGACATCGTGGCAGCGCTGACCGTGGCCGCCGCGGCGGTCGTCCTGCTGCCCAAGCTTGATCAAATCACCGGCTCCCCGTGGACCGTGGCGGCGTTTGCCGCCGCGGCCGCCGCCTGGCTGGTGAACGCCTGGACGCGGACCTCGCCGGAACGGACGTGGATCGGGTCGGGCCTGGTGTTTCTCGGCCTTGCCCACAGCCTTGTCTATAATTACCCTAGCGCGCTCCGCGAGCCCTGGCTCGACGCGGCGCTGCTGCACGCGACCCTCGCCGTGGCGGCGACCCTGGCGACGCGTTTCGGGCTGACAGCCGCGTCGCAGGCTCCCCAAGAACGAATCACGAGAGTTTTGCTCGGACCGGTCAGCCAGTCGGCGCTCGTCTCCTCGACGCTGGCCCTGCCGCTGCTGCTCGTCTCCTCCTGGGATCACGCGCTGAACCTGTCGCTGTGCCTGTTCTGGCTGTCGGCGATCTGGCTGGTGGTGGCGGCGATGAACCGCTGGCCCGGCCTGGTGACCGCCGCGCAGGCGGTGATCTGCCTGGCCAGCGTGACTGCCGCGTCGGCCTGGATGAAATCGCATCCGTGGAACGCCTCCGGCCAGATCGACTTTCTCGATCTGCGGACCTGGCAGACTTATGGCGCGTCGCTGGCGATCGTGTGCCTTGGCTGGGCGGCGGCCAGGGCGGGCCTGCGCCGGTTCGAACCGGCGGCCAGGCTGATCGATCCCGAGTGGCCGAGCCTCGATCGGGTCGTGGCCGGGGCGCTATGTGGAGCGCAGTTGCTAGTCGCTGCCGGAGCGGTGATTCCGGCGATCGGCCATGAGATGGGCAGTGTGCCGGCGACTTTTGCCGCCGCCGCGCTGCGGCAGGCCGCCTCGCCGGCCGCCTGGCTGCTTTGGGGCGGATTGGCGGCAACTTGCGCCGTCGCCGCCTGGAGCCGGTGGCGCGAGGCGGATTTGGCCGCCGGCCTGATTCTGCTGGGGACCGCGCCGTGGCTTGGGGGCGCGGCGGTGGGGAGCAACCTGGACGCCGCCTCGGCGCTCCGCTGGGCCTCGGCCGCCGCGCTGGCGGCCGCCACGGCCTTGGTCGCCTGCCGGCGGCCGCTCGAGCGGCTGGCCACCGCGGCGGGCGCGAGGATCGAAATTGGCCCGTCAGGACCGCGCCTGGCCCGAGCGATCGTGCTCTTGACGACGCTCGTTCCGGTCTTGGCGATCACCGTGCTTGCGGCGCTGCTCCCGCTGAGCGGCACGCCGCCGGCCGGCCCGGCCGCCGGCAGCTTCTTCAGCCAACTGGCGCCCGCGTCTTCCTACCTGGTTCCCCTCCTGGTGTCGATTGCGGCGCTGGTCGTGTTGGCCTGGCGCGAGTCGTCGAGCGGCTATGCCTTCTCGGCCGGACTGGTTGCCCAGCTGAGCGCCGGTCTGGCCTGCTGGATGCCGCCGGTCGGCCGCCTCGGCGCGGTCGAGTGGGCGCTCGTCTGGTACTCTGTGGCGATCACGGGGGCCGCCTGGGCGACCGCCTGGATGGTTGCCCGCAGGTGGGTCGACGTTTGGCGCGAGCAGCGGCCCGGCCGGGCCTCGCTGTTGATGCGGCTGCAACTGGGGATCGGAGCGGCGGCGGCCGGGCTGGTGCTCGTCCCCGGCCTGTTTGGCCTGTTGTTTGATTTGCCCACGAGCCCGTCGTCGATTTCGGCCGCGGCCGGCGGCTGGCTCGGATGGCTTGCCTTCCTGGCGGTGGTCGGGGCGACCGTTTTCCACCAGTTGGACGTGGGCCGCCCCGTGCCCGCCGACGTGGCCGGACTGGCCGGGCTGGCGCTGATCGGCCTGGCGGCCTGCACGGTGGCCGCGCTGAGCGGCCCGCTGGGGCTGGCCGCCCACGGCCAGCTCTGGGGGTTCCACATGATGATGCTCGGGTGGGCCGCTTATGCCGTGATGATCGCGATTGCGACGTGGTGGCTCTCCGCGCACGTGCATGCCGCCGGGGCGGAAGGGCCGCCGCAGGCGCTGGTCCGCGCGGCCAACGTCTGGGTGATCGCCTCGGGCGCGCTGGCCGTGCTGCTTGGGCTTGTGGCCGCCGGCCTGTTGCAGCCGAAAGAAGAAGGCCTGTGGGCCGCCGCGGCAATCGGCCTGGCCGCGGCCGCCGCCGCGAGCATGGGCGTCTGGCGGCGACAAGAGGCGTGGGCGTTTGTCGCCGGGCTGGGCGTCAACCTGGCGGCGTCCCTGACGGTCAGCTACTACCGGGCGGTGCTCGACGACTGGTCGAGCCTCCTCCTGCTGGTCGAAGCCAACGTGATCGCGGGCGCCGCCGTGGCGCTGGCCTGGCTGGGCGTGGGCAATCGCCTCTCCAGGCTCCAGGAACGGCAGGTCTGGAGCGGGCCGCTGCTGGCTCTCCAAATCGCCCTGACCAGCGCGGGGGCCGCAGCGATTGTCGCGCCGGCGCTGGTTGCCCTGCTCACCTTGCCCGGCGAGCTGCCCGCCGGTTGGCTGATGCAGATCGGTTCGGGGCCCGGCGCGGTCGCCGTTGGGCTGGCCTTCGTGGCTGCCGGCTGGTACCTGTCGGAGACGCGGCCGCGGCGGGTGATCCACGCGATTGGCGGCGGGCTCGGTGCCGCCGGCGTGCTGCTGGGGGCCGGTTCGCTGCGGTGGACGGCCTGGTTTGCCCTGGACGAGTGGCTGCCTTACCATGTGATGATCGCGTTCTGGTCCGTGGCGGCGCTGCTGCTGCTGGCGGTCGGCGCGGCGGTCGGCCGGGCGGGTTCTCGCCCGTCCGCCCGTCCGGCCTTGGCACGGCTCGGCGAGGTCTTCCAGCCCGAATCGGCGCGGCTCTGGCATTTCGGCCTGGCGCTCTCAGCGGTGGTCGCCGGACTTGCCTGGTGCGGCGCGGATCCGCAGCGCCCGTACTGGGCCGGCGGCCTCGCGCTGGCGGCGGCCCTGGGGGCGGGCGGCGCCGCCATCTGGCGGCGGCACGCCGAGGATGTCCTCCTCTCCGGCCTGCTCGTGAACGTGGCCGGCACGGTCGCCTGGCTCGCCTGGCGGGAGCATCCGCTGGCGGGCCTTGTGGAGACGAATGCGATCTGCCTGGCGGCCGCGGCAATCCTCTGGACGATCGCCGCCCGGCTGGCGCCGGCAAGGGTGGCTCGCCTGCCGCTGGGCGAACGCGAGGTCTGCTTTGCCGAACTTGCCGTCCATGCCGCGCTGGTGTTGCTGGCCGGCCTGGCGGCGGTCCTCGTGACGCTCGATCTAGAGGCAATCGCCCACCCAATCGCCGATCGATGGACGTGGACGGCGATTGTGGCGGTTGCGCTGGCGCTGGTCCTGCGACTGGCGATCGACCGGTCGCCGCGCTGGCTTATGGGACTTTATTGTCTGGGCCTGTTTGCGGTGGCCTGCGGGCTCGACGCCCGGGCGGCCGGCCCGGGCCCGTTCTGCTGGTTGGCCGGGCCCGAGCTGGCCGGCTACGCGCTGGCCGCGGCGGCCGCGTTCGGGCTGCTGCGGAGCGGGTATTTGCCCTGGGCTGGGGAGCCGGCCGGGGAGGAGGGCGAAGAGGTCGAAGAGAGCGGCAACGGCTTCGTGCCGGCGCAATTCGCCCTGGCGGCAACGGCCGGCGTGTTGGCGATCGCCACGGCGTTGACCGGTTCGTTCGACGCGCTGGTCCGCCCCGGGCTCGCCTGGCTTGGGCCGGGGCGGTGGTCGGGGCCGCTGGCCGCGGCGGCCCTGCTGCCGGCGGCGTGGCTGATGGCTCGTGGCACGTCCGGCCGCTTCCAGGCGGGCTGGCGCTATGCGGCGCTGGCCGCCGCCGCGCTCCTCCTGGCGACGGTCGGCTGGGCCTGGCTGCCCGCGGCTGACGTCAACATGCTCAACCAGACGGCCGTGCTGATGGTGGCGGCGATCTTGATGGTGCTCGTTGCCGGCGTCGTCCTCCCGCGGATCGCGGCGGAAGGCGACCCCTGGGCCGTCTGCGGGCGGAGGATGACCGCGGGGCTTGGCGGCCTGGCCGGCGTCGCGCTGGCGGCGATCCTGATCCAGGAAGCGTGGCTCTTCGAGCCGGAGGGGGGGGCGCCGATGGCCACCTGGTCGGTGGTCTGCGTGACGGCGGCCCTGGCCGGCCTGATCGTCGCCCTCCTGACATTCGCCGTCTCGCCGGCGCGGGACCCGTTGAGGCTCAGCGGACGAGGGCGGACGTTCTATGTCTACGCGAGCGAAGCGATCGGCGGGCTGATTGCCCTGCACCTCTACCTGGCCGAGCCGAACCTATTCCAGCTTGGCCTGATGGAGCAGTACTGGATGCTGCTGGTGATCGGCATTGCGTTTCTCGGCGCCGGCCTGAGCGAATGGTTTCACCGCCTGGGGATGCCGGTGCTGGGCGAGCCGCTGGCCAACACCGCGGTCTTCTTGCCGCTCGTGCCGGCCGTCGGATACTGGATTCCCAGCCAGGTCCATCCGGCTTCGTCGCTGGCCGGCAGCAGCCCGGCGGTCTGGTTCTTCGCCAGCCTGTTCTACGGGGTTCTGGCCGCGACGAAGCGGTCGAAGGCGTTCAGCTTCCTTGCCCTGGGCAGCCTCTCGGCCGCCTTCTGCCTGCTCTGGCAACGGATGGACCTCGGCTTGGCCGAGCACGTCCAGCTCTACGGCATCCCGATCGGCCTGGCGATTCTCGTGGCCGAGCAGATTCATCACCGGGAACTGCCCGGCGGGGTTGCCGCGGGCATGCGCTACATGGCGCTCTCGTTCGTCTATTTGACCTCGTCGGCCGAGTTTCTCTGGGAGATCGGCCGCACGCCCTGGATGCCGCTGGCGCTCGTCGCGCTGGCCGTGCTGGGGGTCCTGGCCGGTGTCTTCCTCCGCATCCGCTCGTTTGTGATCGTCGGGTTCACGTCGCTGGCGCTGGTGATCGTTTCGCTGATTTATTACGCGGGCATCGATCAGCAGCACACGTGGGTCCTGGGGGTCTCGCTGCTGCTGTTGGGAATTGCCATTTTTGCCTTCTTCATGGTGTTCGAGAAGAAGAAACCACAGATTCTCGAGACCTTCGAGCGGTTCTGGAACTGGCAGCGGCGCGATCTCCTGCCGGGGAACGGACGCGATCTGACCAAACGCTGAACAACGGCCGTCTTCAAAGGGAGCATCGAGACCATGGAACCGTCATCGATCGAACAGGGCCGGACCCGGCTCGGCGTCCGCCCGCCGCAGTTCAGCCTTGCCGGGCTGTTTGGGGCGATTGCCGCGATCGGGGTGACTTTTGGCGTGCTCAACTGGCTGGGGATGACCGAGGCGGTGGGCTATTTCGTGCTCGCCGTGATCGTGGTTGCCGGCGTGGCCGCCGCGGGCCTCGTTCTCGCTCTGCTCCAGGCCTACGCGGCGACCGGTGCGGAGAGCAGGTCGCGGGAAGGCGGTAGTGGGGAACCGGGCGGATGATGGCCGGCTGCCCGCCCCGCGGCAGTCCGCCCTGTTTTTCGGACCGCGATCGCATACCGGCAGGCGGGTGAGAACTCAAAACGCCTGCCTGGCCCGGGCGAGAATCTCGTCGCGCTGGCGGGCCCCGGGCTGAACGAGCAGCACATGCAGAATCGCCCGCATCCACTCGCGGCGCTGGTCGGTCAGGAGCGAGCCGAACTTCAGCTGGCGGTCCGCCTCGACGACGACGGTTCGGCCGGGCCGGCCGTTGGTTTCCCACGAGGTGGTTCCCACTTCAAGGCGGCGGACCTGGGTCGGATCGAATCGGCGGCTCCAGGCGAGAAAGGCAATCCCGGTGCGGACGACCGCTTCCTGGTGGCCGATCCGCACCTCGATCTTGCCGGCCGCGTAGAGCAGCGCCGTGGCCAGAAGCGAAGCTCCGATGGCGATAAACGGGAGCAGGAACACGCAGAGAAACAGGGTCATGCCCAGCGGCATCGGATGATCCATTTTCGGGGCGGGAAACCAGACCGGCAGGGGGCCGACAAGGTTCGTGTAGAGGCCGGCCAGCGCGATCAGCAGGAAGACCGAAACGATGCCGTTCCAGAACAGCGCGAAGAACAGCGTTCCGATCAGCGCGCCGCCCGAGCGGAGCGGCGCGAGAACGCGGATTTCCTGGCCCCACATGCTGACCCGGCACCCCGGCGGCGTCTGCTCGAGAAGCTCCGCGGCGGGCCCGGCGGCGTTGAGCACGTCTGCCAGCCGCGACAACTGGCCGCAGCTCGGGCAGAGCGCCACGCCCTCCGCCAGGTTCATCTGCTCCGCGGAGATCGGCTCGCCGCACGCCGGGCAGTAGTTCTGGTTCATCGTGGATTTCCAGCGGGACGGAAGACGCCTCAGCCAGGCGCCTGCCGGATGCCATCGATTCGTTGTCAGACGTCTTCGGCCGCCTTGCGGAGGGTCCGGGCGGTCTGGCGGAATTCCGCCATGTCCATTTCGCGGAGGTAGACGAATCCGCGGGCGCCGCGGATCAGCGGGCTGGGATGCTCGGCGAACCACGCCCGGCCAAGGCAGGTCTTGAGCATCTGGTACTGCTCGACCTGAATCGACTGGGCCAGTTCGCAGAACGGTCCGTTGTGGGCGTAGCTGGGGAAGGAGGCTTCCTTCTGCGAGACGAACGTGTTGAGGAACGCGCTCTCCATGTTGGAGAACATGTTGAGGGAAACCGGCACGTAGACGTTGGCCTCGCTGGGATGGAACCGGTACCAGACGTTGCGGTAGCCCCAGATTCGCAGGTTGGCCTGCGGGCACTTCTCGATGTATTGTCCGGCCGCCTCGCTAATTGCCTGGAGCACCTTGTAGTGGGTGTCGGGGCCGCTCGCCTCGGGGTCCAGCGCGCAGGAGATGACCTCCGGCTGGACATCCTCCAGGAGGCGGAGCACCGGCTTGACGTCGCGTTCCACGGTCGGTTCGGGGACAAACACGTCGCCGGTGTAAAACCCCAGGCGGAGGTGCCGGATGTGGGAGCATTGCCAGCCGAAATAGCCCCACAAGGTCTCCGCCTCCCATTCGCGGCACATCCCCTTGAGCCGCTGGATCGCCTCGGGGTCCTTCCTGCCCGGGTAGACGCTGCTGAAGTAGTGCTCCAGTTCGGTCATCCGATCGCGGATCGCCGTGAGGCTGCTCTCGTCGTAGACCTCCATGAGGTTGCGGAGGAGCCTCCGCGCGGCGCCCTCGGCGCGCATGTCCTCGTTCTTGGCGGCGATGCCGTCGAGATACTGCCAGACGTCGCGGTTGCGGCCCTGCTCGCTGTCGGCGTCGAAATAGCCTTCCGCGTAGAGCGCGCGGAACGTCTCCGAATCGATCCACTCCTTGAGCCCCTCCAACTGCCGGAGCATGAACAGGTTGGTGACCGCGGTGAACCCGCTGGTCAGGGTTACGAAGTAATGGTCGTTGGTCGGGTTCCGCATGTTCCGCACGATGTGCGGCATGATCCCGAGCATCAGGTCGTCGTGATGCGGCTCGGTGTGGAGGAATCGCGTTTCCTGGCTGGACTGGCTGCCGCGGTTGATTCTCTCGACGATCCGCTCGTAAACCATCGCCGCGGCGTCGGCCATCGACTGCTGCCGGCCGCCGAGGACCATCCGCAGCATCGGAGCCTGCCCGGCCTCGACCTCCGTCAAGTCGAGGATCCGCTTGTTCCTGGCCAGGGCCAGGTCGATCACCGCCCGCTCCAACTGCTCGTCGGTGAACTGGCCGGCCTTGGAGACGAGGGCCACCTGCCGGCGGCCGAGCTTCCTGGCGGCTCCCAGCGTGACATAGAACCGGGCGTTGGGGAGCGTGCGGAGCGCGCTGGCGGGGATGCGAATCGATTCTTTGCCCTCGACGGCGTCGGCGATCACCCCGGCCTTCGCTTCGCCCGCGGCGATGATGATCGCCGCACACTGGGGATTGTAGGTGATCGTGCCCAGTCCGATCGTGATCACCAGTCGCTGGCGGGCGACCTCGATGCCCCCCAGATCGCCGGCCGCGGCGGCCTGGGTCTCGTAATTGGTCGCCATCAGCCGCGTCGTGGAGAGGTGGTCCGAGCCGCGGATGTTGAAGCCCACGTGGCCGTCGGGGCCGATGCCTCCGAGAAAGAACCCGAGGCCGCCCAACGAGCGAATCTGCTCCTCGTGCCGGCGGCACCAGTCGTCGATTCTGGCGATTACGTCCTCCTGCACGCGTTCCAGGTCCGTCACGGCGTGCCGCGTCCGCAACGAGAGATCGACCCTGGAATCGGGCCAGGCCGAGGCGAGGGTCTCGCCGGGCCGGAGCCCGATCTCCGCGCAGTTCATCAACATCGCCTTCTTCGGGTCGAGGCCGAAGCCGCGGAGATAGTACTTCCGGACGTAATGATAGAAGCTGTTTTTCTGGGTCGGCGGGATCGGGTAGAATTCGTCGATCTGGACGAAGTGCAGGCTCCTCATGTCGGGTTTCCGGCCCGGGTCGACGCCGCTCTCTTCGAGCAGAGCGCGGGTCTCCGGCGCGTCCCATGTCGTCAGCAGGCGTTCGACCCACTTGATGAAGTGCTCGGGAGTCTTGCCGGTCGGCAGAGCGATGACTCCTCCCGGGTTCGCCTGGACCCACTCGATAAACCGCATCGCGATGAGCCGGCCGAGAGCCGGGAAATTGCTCACCGTAATCACGGGGATCTTCTCGTCGGGGGTGTAGATCGGATCGAGGGGCGATTGTTCCAGGGCGCGGGTTTCGACGGGTGTCAGCTGCAATTCGGGCATGATGTTGAGGGGACCGTTTACGTAGAGGGTTTTTCGGGGATGATCTTGTCGAGGGTCGAGCGAAGATCGCTGACCTTCACGGGCATGTGCAGAACGACGCGATTGGGGCTGGTTTCGGCCTTGGCCTCCCAGTCCTTCTGCGGCTCGTCGAGCAAGAGAACGATCGGCACCTGCTTCGTCTTCTCGTTCCGCGCCAGCCGGTTGAATGCGTCGAGCGCCGGCTGGCCGACATCCTGGGCGTTGATCACCAGGCCGTCGGCAACCAGCGGGTTTTCAAAGAACCGCCCGATCGCTCCGTAGGGGTCGGCGGACGCGGCGACGGCGAACCCGACCTTGCCCAGCGCGCCGCGGAGCAGATCCTGGCGCTTCGGGTTGCCCTCGACGAGGACGAGGTTCTTCAGCGGCTGCTCCGGCGCGTGGGCGGCCTGGGCCGCGGCGGCCCCCTCGCCCGATTCCACCGACTTGCCGGTCATCCGTCCAAGAAGCGATTCCAAGTCGTTGAGAATCTTGTCGGGCGTCTGGTAGCGGCGATCGGGGTCGAGCTGCATCGCCCGCTTGACCACCAGCAGCACCGGCTGGGGGAGGTTCGGCAGAACCTGCTGGATCGGCACGATGTCCTCGAACCGGGCCCGGCTGATCCGGTGGTACTTGTCCTTCGGCTCCGCCAGCGGCGACTGGCCGGTGAGCATGTGGTAATAGATGCAGCCCAGGAAGAACAGGTCGCTCCGCGTGTCGTCCCGGCGGACGCCGGTGGCCCGCTCGAGTGCCGCGTATTCGATCGTGCGGGTGTTGGGGATGTCCATCTCGGCGATCATCTCATTGCTCAGCTCGTCGCTGATCGACGCCAGGCCGAAATCCGCCAGTTTGGCCTGCCCGCGACTGGAGACCAGGACATTCGTCATCTTCATGTCGCGGTGGGCGAGCCCCTGCTGGTGCGCGTAATCCAGGCCGCGCGCCACGTCCGCCATGATCCGCGTTGCCTCCAGCGGCTCGATGCGGCGGCGAATCCTGACGAAGTCGCGGAGGTTCCAGCCCTCGACGAAGTCCATCACAATGAAGTGCGCGCGGTCCGCCGACGTGACTTCGTGCACCGCAACCACGTTCGGGTGCTGCAACGACTTGCCCAATTGGCCTTCCCGGACGAACTGGCTCGACTGCGTGTTGCTGTCGCTGTAGCGGCGGCGGAGGACCTTGACCGCATAGGTCTCCGCGGTCTGGCGATGGCTCGCCCGGAACACGCGGGCAAACGTGCCGGCCCCCACCATGTAGAGAATCTTGTAGTCGCCGTAGAAATACCCGCGGCGCTCCCCCTTGGTCAGCAACTCGACCTGGTAGTTCGTCAACGCCCCGCGACGGACACACAACTGGAAGAAGTCGTCCGTGGCGACGTTGCGGCTACCCAGCTCGGTCCAGATATCCTGGACCTGGCGATCGGTGACCAATCCCAGGTCGACGGCCCGGTTGGCCAATCGCTCGGCTTTGGCTTCGGCCATGCGGTGTGACTCCTCGATTATCCCAAACGGCGCAGAACTTCTACATTCCATCGTATTCCGAGGGGGGGAAACCCGCAATCCGCGGGCGGGATTCTCGGAAACCAGCCCCCCAAGAAAGGAGAAAACTCCGCCGCGACAACACGCCCCGACGGAGTTCTGGCGGATACCACGCTGCGGTTCGCTCGGCGGGTCTCAGGAGGCCTCCTCCAATTGCCGGCGGTAGTCGTCCCGTTCGCGCCGCGTCGCCTCCAGGTCGAACATCAAGTACTTCATATCCAAGCGCAACTGGCTGAGGGCGTCTTGGACCAGGGTCAGAATGCGTCGCCGCCGACGGGTGTTGTCGACCACCCGCTCGAGGGCCGTCTCGACCTGATTTCGGGTTTCGGCGGGCAGCTTGCGAATCGCTTCGACCAGGTCAGCTAACTCGGTGGGAATATCGTTGGCCTTGTCGTGGGGGTTGTCGGAATGACTCGCCATGGATGTCTCCTTCACTCGGTAAGACGATCGGAGAGACACGCATCCATTGTGCCACACCGCGGTCTGATGCTCGTCATGTGATGCAACTCCCGTTCTGTAAACAGGTTATGTGATTCCAGCAAACGCCTCGCGGCTTCGCCCGCGGTGACATTTCGCCACGTTTGGCCTGGATGTATGTGGCAAATCGTGATAGAAGCGCGTGTTGCGTCGATATTCTCTCTCTTAAGACGCCCCGGCAGAACGACAAGTTCCCCTCCCAAACCGGACAATGCTGCGGGGACCGACCATCTTGTGCCGCAATTCCAGCCAATCGATCAGCCCGAGCCGCGGGAAACCGGCCGTCGCCATCCGGGCTGCGCTGGTGGCGGCCGCCGTGGCCGTCGCGGCCTGGTGTCCCGCCGCCGTCCTGGCACAGGCCTGGTACGAAGGCTTTGAGAGCACCGAGGTCTCGTGGCAGAACCTCGGCGGCGACGCGCGGTTCACCGTCAAGCAGCATCGCCGCACGGCCGACGTCCGCCGCACGGGGGAACGTTCCGAGTTCATCCAGCTGGTCGGCGACGGCGGAACGCACGTCTATTTCGGTCACGAAGTCGGCCGGCCGCAAGTCATTGCCGAACTCGCCCCGTCCGTCCAAATCCTCGCCGACCGCGCGGGCATCCAGCTCCTCGCCGAAATTACCCTCCCACGGACCCGCCACCCGGAGACCGGCAAACCACTGACCGCGTTGCTGCGGGGAACCAGCTACTCGACCGTCGGGCGATGGCAACAGCTGCGGATCGACGACCTGCCGCGACTCCTCGTCCGCCAGACCCACATTCTTCGCAGCGAGTTCGGGCCGTCGGTCGATTCCCGCCAGAGCTACCTGTCGCGGATCGTGTTGAATGTCTACGGCGGGCCGGGCCAGACCAATCTGTGGATCGACGACCTCGACTTGGCCGGCCATGTGGAAATCGCCGCCGCGCCGCAACCGCTCCCGCCGCTGGCCGAGACCCCCACGGCGTGGGCCAGCGCCGCCTTGTCTGCAACCGGCGAGGGCCAGGTCCGCCCCGTCCGGCTCGACCGATCCGTGCTGCTGGTCGGCGATCGCCCGATGTTCGTTCGCGCGGCGCGGCGCCGCGGCGAGCCGCTGGCCGTCTTCAAGGTGCTGGGCTTCAACACGGTATGGCTCGATCGATTTCCGGATGCCGGGCTGCTCGAAGAAGCCGAGCGCACGGGGATCTGGCTGATTAGCCCCGCGCCCCCGATGCCGCAGGGGACGCTGCCGGACGGTTCGCCGGCGCCGATTGCGGAGATCGGCCCGGAGTGCCGGCCGGTCCTGGCGTGGGACCTGGGCGACGGGCTCGGCAGTCGGCAGGTGGAGACGACGCGCCTCTGGGCGGAACAGATTCGCGCGGCGGACAGCCAGGTCCGCCGCCCGCTGATTGCCCGGCCGGAAAGCGATCTGCGCGCCTACAGCCGGATTGTCGATGTCCTGGTGATCGGGCGGACGGTCTTGGGCTCGAGTTTCGAACTGGGCGACTATGCCGGCTGGCTTCGCCAGCGGCCGCAGCTTGCCCGGCCTGGCACTCCCGTCTGGGTCGCCGTGTCGACCGAGCCGGACCGGCTTGTCCGCGCCCAATGGGAGGCGATTGCGCCGGGCGATCCGGCGGCGGCGGGCTTCTCCGCTGAACAACTGCGGCTGATCACGTATGCCTCGGCCTCGGGCGGGGCGCGGGGGCTGCTGTTCGAATCGTTCACGCCCCTTGACCGCAGCGATCGGGCTTCGCGAATCCGCAGCGCGGCGCTCGAGCTGCTGAACCTCGAACTCTCGATTGCCGAGCCGTGGCTCGCCGGCGGCACGTTCGTCACGCTCGCCGAAGCGAGCGACCCGGAGATCGCCGCCGCCGTCTTCCGCACCGATCGGGCAAGCCTACTGCTGCCGATCTGGTCGGGGCGGGGCGCCCAGCAGGCGCCCGGCCCTTCCTCCCAGCGGACGATTTCGGTGGTTGTGCCGGGCGTGCCCGAATCGCACACGGCTTACGAGATGATCCCGGGCAGGCTGCACCCGGTCCGCCGCAAGCGCGTCACCGGCGGCACGCGGATCACGCTTGAATCGTTCAGCCTGACCGCCCAGGTATTGCTCACCGAAGACCCGCTTGCCCACAACAGCTGCAACCGGCGGGTCGCCGAGATCGGCCGCCGCGCCGCCGAACTCCAGCGCGCGCTGGTCGAGCTGAAGATCGAGCAGTTCGAAAGCACGCTGATCCCGCTGAGCCTCGCCGCGCCCCGCACCGCGGAACTGAAAACGCTGGAAAACGACGTGCCGGTCCTCCGCCGGGCGGCCCGCCAGTCGAGCCAGGCGTGCGCCGGACGGCTGGCCGCCCGCGACTACGGCGCCGCCTATGCGGCGGCCGAAGAGGCGTTCCGCCCGTTGATGCTTTTCGAGCGGGCCCATTGGCTGGCCGCTTCGCAAAGCGTCGCCCGCCCGGTCACCAGCCCGGCGGCGATCAGCTTCGCCGGCCTGCCCGCACATTGGAGACTCCTCCACAGCGTCGTGCAGGCCAAGTCGGCCCCCAGCCGGCTGCCGGGGGGCGACTTCGAAGACCTCCGGACCTGGCTTGCGTCCGGCTGGGATCATTTCCAGCACGCCGTTCCGGCGGTCCACTCGGAAGCCAATCTCGCCCCGGAAGCCGCCCGCTCCGGCGGACTGGGGCTGAGAATCTCCGTCCGGCCGTCCGACCCCGCGGAGGTTCCACAGCTGGTCGAAACCCCCCCGGTTTGGATCGCGTCCGCGCCGGTCGAGATCGAAGCGGGGACCCTGCTGGCCATTCGCGGCTGGGTCCGCGTCCCCAGGCCGATCACCGGCAGCCCGGATGGACTGCTGATCTTCGACTCGATTGCC
Source organism: Pirellulaceae bacterium (assembly GCA_012744395.1). GTDB lineage: Bacteria > Planctomycetota > Planctomycetia > Pirellulales > Thermoguttaceae > JAAYCB01. The sequence goes on along the minus strand of JAAYCB010000246.1, from coordinate 25,408 downwards.
GGGCGGGCCCTCGCCGACCGGATCGAAGTCGCCGAACAATGGCAAGAGTTCACCCTCTACCGGGTGTGCACGCAGTCGGGTCCGGTCCGCGTGACGTTCGCCCTCTCGGGCCTTGGCGACGCCTACCTCGACGACATCGCCATCGAGTCTCTCGCGTTCGCGGCGCTGCCGGCTGCGGCTGAGGCGGTGGACGCGCCGGGCGGAGCTGCTCTAACGGGCCGCTGATTCTCCCTCGTCAGACGGGCGGTTCGGGCCGGCCCATCGCCTTACCGATTGACGCGACGGTAGTACTTGCTTAGCATGAATTTGTGCCCCTCGCCGGACAGACGCTGAGGGAGACGGCTCACCGCGCGGACCGGGCAGATCGCGGTCGGGGCGCAAGCCCGCGGACCGTGAGAGTCGGCGCCGCCCCTTGCTGCATGGCGGGCGAATTGCGGACCCTGATGAAGATCCTCCTCCACAAAACGAGCGTTCTTGTCCTCCTCAGCGGCTATCTTCTGGCCGTGACGGTTGGCGGGGCGTTCCATACCCATCGCGGTTCCGCCTGTTCGGCTACGACGGGCGAAGCGAATCCGGTCGGCCGGCACGCGCTGGTCGGCTGCCACGCGTGCGGCGTCGCGGCGTCGCACCGGGCCGGGTCCCCCGCAGAGATGGTCCGATCCGGCCGAACCGTCGACCACGCGGACTGCCCGATCTGCGATTTTCTCGCCCAGACGCCGATTGGCGCCGTTGCCGGCGTGCGTCCGGCGTCCGCCGGGGCGATTGAACCGGTGGTACTCTTGCCCGGGACCGTCTGGATCGCGCAAATTCCAGTCACCGTCTGGAGCCGCGGGCCGCCTCCGCTCGCTTGATCCCCTCTTGGCGCTTCTTCCTGAGCAGGCCCCTGCGCGCGGGGGCCTGCTTCCGTGGATTGCTTCCGATCATTCCTCCGCAACCAGGGGGCGTTTCATGCGAAACAAGGCGTTTACACTAGTAGAACTGTTGGTGGTGATCGCGATCATCGGCATCCTCGTCGCGCTGTTGCTGCCGGCCGTGCAAGCCGCGCGGGAAGCGGCGCGGCGGATGTCGTGCACCAATAACCTGAAGCAGCTCGGCCTGGGTCTGCACATGTACCACGACGTGCACAAGACGCTGCCGATCGGCTGGCTGGGCTTCGATTCCAGCGGCAAGCCGCACTTCGAGGGGGACCCGGGATGGGCCTGGAGCACCCGGATTCTGCCGTTCATCGAACAGCAGTCGCTCTACGACAACTTGATCGACATGCGTCTGCCGGTCGTTGACGGCGCCAACGCGCAGGCTCGAACGACGGTGATCCGAACCTTCCGCTGCCCGTCGGACATCGGCGAAGACCTGTTCGACCTGAAGGATGCCGTCGACGAAGAGACGGAAGGGACGAACGTGCTCGCCCGGCTGGCGGCGAGCAACTACCCCGGAGTCTTCGGCACCGAGGACCTGCACGCGATCTGCGTTTCCGGCGCGCCGGCCTACAACGCGTGCCAGGGCAACGGCGTGTTCCACCTCAACCGCGGGGTGCCCTTCAACGAAATCGTCGACGGCCTCAGCGCCACGTTCATGGTTGGCGAACGCTGGTCGAAATGGATGTATTCGACATGGACGGGCGTGGTCCCCGGCGGCTGGCACAGCCCGGCCCGCGTGGTTGCGGTGGCCTCCGCGGAGTTCCCACCGAATTCGGAGGCCAACGTGGAGCAGAAGACGCACAACTTCAGCAGCTTCCACCCCTCGGGCACGAACTTCCTGCTCTGCGACGGACACGTGCAGATGATCGCCGAAACGATCAACGTGGACGTCTACAACGCCCTGTGCACCCGGCAGGGCGGCGAGACCGTCGGCGAATTCTAGCCCGCAGGGTGGACCAGAGCGGCCCACCCCCGGCAGGGCCGAGTTGCCCTGCCGCCCTGGATCAACAGGAAAGCCCGCAGGGCCACGGCGGGAGCGGCGGGCCACCCGCGGCAATACCACGTCACGGTGAAACGCCAGGCGCACGCCGGTTGCATGGCCGTCTTGCGTCCAACCTGCGGCAGAACCTCAATGCTGCCCGCCGCCCCGCCCCGAGCGACCGCTCTCGAGATCGCCAAGTTATCCTTCGTAAAAGGACAATAATAGAGTATAATGTCCTTGATGGGAGGATCAATGAAGGATTTGGTTCGGCAAAAAATCATCGATGGCTTGGCGATGCCGGCGCCCGCCTTCACGCGGCGGACGGTGCGGTGCTCGAGCACGTCGGCGACTTGGGCATGGCGAACACGGCCGATCGTGGTCTTCTCAAGGCGGCCCGTGAGCGTCAGGCGGTCGTAGTCACTCTTGATGCCGACTTCGATCAATCGCGCTGCCGGCAAACGCCCAGGTCCCGCAGTCGCAGCACCCCGGCAACCGGTTTCATTTCCGTCAGGTCGAGCGCCTTGCGGTTGATCGCCAGGCTGAGGCCGACCAGTTTGATGGGGAACTGGATGCGGTCCTTTCTGCCCGGCGAGGTGCTGGTCCAGCGGGCGCCCGGCGAGATGTTCGGCACGCTCGTGTTGCCGTCGATGGGAAAGCTCATGAACCGCCAGCCGTCGTGGCAGATCGCCAGGTCGCCCGGCCAATCGTGCCAGACGCCTTCGGTCCGCCACACCGCGCCGACCGCGTCTTCGATCTCGAAGATGATCTTGCCCCACCCCGAGTCGCCCTTGACCCAGACGCCAACGGCCGCGGGCCTCCCCGGCGCCAACTCGGGCTGAGCGCGTTTCAAGCGGGTATACTCGCCGACGATCTCGGGCAATTGCCCCTTGCGGCGGAGCGCGAGCTGTAGGCTCGGCCCCTTTTCCTCATCGTCAACCTGCGTCAACGCAAACTCGCCGGCGACGCGAAGCGGCAGCCCGCGGGGAGTGGGCTGGGCCAGACGGGCGTCCCCCTCGGCGATCGACCACTGCGCAAGGTCGTTCATTGGATCCAGGACCCGGAACGAGTCGGGTGGAGCGGCGAAGCGGCGCTGGCGGACCTCGATCGACTGGCACGCCAGCGGCGCGACGACGTACAGCGGCGCGGTGCCGCAGTCGACGTCGAGACGTCTGCCCTCTCCGATTGCCGCCGGAGCGCCATACAAGCCGACGAGCGTCGGCGCGACGCGTTTCGAAAAAGCGAGCCGCAGCCGGGCCTCGCCGCACGCCGTCCACAGAGCATAGACCAGCTTGCCGTCGGATCGTGGGAACTCCAATGCGTACACGGTTGTCGACCCCGTGGCGATCCGGGACGGCGTTCCGACCTGGTCGAGGACCTTGGTCAACGTGGCCACGGCGACGTAGGCCGGCTTGGGGTAAAGCAACGGATTGCGGCGGCACAGCCCTCCGGCGCCCCAGAGCGTATTGAAGTACGCGTTGCCGGCGTCGTGAAGAATCGCCGGATTGATGTGCTTGAACCGATACGCATGGCACAGGAGCATGTCGCGGACGATCCACTCGGCCTGCCGCCGGGCCCCCAGGTTGCGATCGGTGCGGGCGGTGAATTCGAAGCAGCCGGTGAGCGGCAGATCGTGGCCGTACTTCCGCGCTACCTCCCGCGCCAGCCAGATGCCCTGCGTCGAACCTTCCCAGAGCAGCTCCGGCATGCCCGTCTGGCCGACCGCTTCGACGCCGATGTAGTCGATGTACTTCGCATCGAATCCGTGCCGCAGCAGGGCGGCCAGAATCGACGCGGAACTGCTCGTGTTGCCGACCAGCAATTCGACCTCGGGAAACCGCTCGCGATAGAACTGCGCGGCGAACTGGCCGATTTCGACGCGCAGCTTGCCGTCCCGCACCGCCTGTTCGTCTTCGGCGGGCTGTTCGCCGACCAGTTCGGCCGGCAGATAGTGGGCATAGCTCTCGTGAAAGATGTCGGCGCTGCGGCAGTGGGGAAACCGCTCCCTCATCTGGCGGACGAGCGCTTCGGCTTCGTCGTAGGCCTTGTTCTTGTCCGCCAGGTCCTTCGGCGCCAGGCTCCAGCCCAACTGGTTCAGCGTGATCTTCCACGGCGCCATGTCCGCTTCCGAGTAGTCGGACCAGCCGAACGTCGTCTTGCGGAGGCCGGCCTTGAAGAGCATCGGCCCGGCGATTTCCTTTGCGCCCGCACCGTAGTGCGCCCCGGCGAACCACCATGTGCCGTACGGCGAATCGTAGCCGGCCTTGCGGGTGTCGTCGCCCAAGAGGGCACACGCGGCCGAGTGCGCGAGCAACGGGCGGCCGCGATCGTCGTCGAGGGCAAGGTCGATGCCGTACCAGCCCAGGGCATTCATCTTTAGTGGAATGCGGACGGTCTTCTCTTCGCCGGCCGCCGCGAACACGAGTTTTTCGCTTGCCTGGCCAGTCGTGCGGCCATCGACGTCGCGAATCTTCCAGCCGAACACGGCCGCAGAGGGCCAGCTCGCCCTCAGCACGGCCGTCATCTCCGGCCGCTCGCCGTTGTGGAAGATGTTGCCCGGCTGGCCGCTCTCAAGGCGGAGGGAGACGGGGCTGCGCTCGAGCGTCGCGCCGAACAGGTGCACTCCGCTGGTTGATTTCTTGTCTGGTTTGTGGCGGCGGTCCCACTGGGCCGAGAGGCCGTCGAGCTTGCCGAGAAACTCGAAGTCGAGGTAGGCGGCGCGGGTCATCGATGCGTTGGGATCCTCCTCCATCGACAACAGGTCGAGAATTTCGCCCGGCTTGAGCTGGAATTCCACCAGCAGCAAAGGGACCTCGATCGCCTGGCCGTTCCTTTCGAAGCGGACCGAGCCGACTTGCGCCAGGCCGGGGCGGAGCGGTTCCCCGGGGCGGGGCAGCACGATCGTCGTGTCGGCAATCGCGTCGCCGCGGCCGGACCTTGCGAATCGCGTCAGGCGGGCCGTGAGGATCGGATCAAGGTCCGGGGCCGGATCCACCGCGCACAACACCCACGCGCGGCAGTAGGCGGCTTGCGGCACGGAGAAATGGGCCGTCTCCGGCATGCCGTCCAGCGCGGTTCGGGCCAGGTGCTCGTCGCATTCCAGCGCCCAGGAGCCCTTGCACTCCTTGACCACACCGACATCGACGCTCGCCTCGCCGGCGGCGACCAGGATCGGCACGCCGCCAACGGTCCGCAGGCCCGGCGGGAGCGAAACGGCGGCGTTCCGCATCGCCCCCGGCCTGGCGATCCACTTCAGATCCAGCGGGAGAAACGCTGCCGCATCCTGATCGCCTTTGAAGGAGCGTGCGCGGCGGACCTGTCCGGTTTCCGCCAGGGAGATTTCAAGGCGCTGGAGTCTGCCCGCCGCGTCGCGCCGCCCGGCGTATTGGCCGTCCAGGTAGATCTCCACGCCGCCCTGATCCTGTCTCGCTTCGAAGGTGATGAATCGCTGCGAAGCGGCGGGAAGCTGGGACCAGCGGGCAATCAGGTCGTCTTGTTGTTCGTTGGTGTAACGGGCCAACCGCGGCCGGCTGTGGTAGCGGACCAGCCCGGAGAAGTTGACGGCGGCCTCGGGCAGGGTCTCCTGTTTCCAGACGGTTGCGCCGTTTTCCGTGGTCTTTCTCCGGATCCGTTCCGGCTCCACACGCGCGCGAAAGACATGCGACGTGCCGTCGTCGAGATGCACGGCGAGCGTTGCCCACTGTTCGGCGTCGCCGAACTGGAGTTCCGCGCTGAGGGCGTCGTCCCCCTTGGCCAGCGGCACCGTCGCCACGTTGCCGGGCGGATCGGCGCCCTCTCCACCGGCCGCCCAGAGCGCGCAGAGGAAGATGCCGCCAATCCAGCGGACGAGTCGAGACCGTTGCCTTGTTGTGGGTCGTTCGGTGTGCAAGGAATCCATGGCCGTCCTTTCCTTTCACGGCGCGGTCAGCGGGGGAAGCCGTCACCTCACCCCTGATTGTGGCTGTGCGCGAGGCGTTGTACAACCTCCGTCCTGGTTGCCGCTCGAGCGACGATCTGCTAAGAGTGTAGAGCTGAGTCTGGGAAGGTCTGCAACCCGTCTGGACGATTTGTAGGACAAGGTCTCCAGGCCCGTTGTAGTTCCTTGCGTGCGGCAAGGCCGGGATCGGACTGGACGGGAGACCGCCTACAGCAGGCCAATCGACTCCTTGCCGGCTTCGCGCGGCATCTACGGTCAAGACATTGAACAGAAGGGAACCAACCATGAGAACTGCCTTGCGGATCGCGATCCCGCTTGTCCTGATTCTGTTGGCCAGCGGTGCTGCGGGAATCGGCGGAGCGCTGGCCGGCGAGCCCGCGTCCTCCGAGGGGCGGGCCGACCTGTTTGTCTCCACCAGCGGCAACGACGCCTGGTCGGGGCGACTGTCCGCCGCCAATGCGGCGGCGACGGACGGTCCGCTGGCGACGATCTCCGCCGCGCAGCGGGCGGTCCGGCGGATTCGCCAGGCGGAGCCGGACCGCAAGCGGCCGATCGTCGTGGCGATTCGCGGCGGAACCTACCGGCTGGCGGAACCGATCGAGTTTTCTGCCGATGACTCGGGCACACGGCAGGCGCCGGTCGTCTACCGGGCCTGCGCTGGAGAGCGTCCGATCTTCAGCGGGGGGCAGGAGATCACCGGTTGGCAGGTCGACGCGCAAGGCCGCTGGAACGTGGACCTTGCCGGCGTGAAGGAAGGCGGCTGGAGCTTTACGCAACTGTTCGTCAACGACCAGCGGCGATTCCGCCCCCGCTTGCCGCAGAAGGGATACTACAAGATCGCAAGCAAGCTCGATCCGTCGGCCCGGTCCGGGAAGAAGGGCCACGACCGGTTCGGCTTCAGCCCGGGCGAGATTCGCGCGGACTGGGCGAACCTCAACGACGTGGAAGTGATTGCCTTCCACGAGTGGACCGCCTCGCGGATTCCGATCGCCGAGGTCGACACCGTGGAAAACACGGTCACGCTCGCCGGCCACACGACCGGCACCAGTTCGTGGGCCGAATTCAAGAAGGATCACCGCTTCCTTCTGGAGAACGTCAAGGAAGCGCTCGGGGCGCCCGGCCAATGGTACCTGGACCGGCCATCGGGCCGCCTGACGTACATCCCCAAGGAGGGCGAGACTCTGGAGAACACCCGCGTCGTCGCCCCGCGGATCGCCAACCTCGTCTTGTTCCATGGAGACGTGTCGGCGCGCCGCTGGGTTGAGCATGTCCGGCTCGAAGGGCTGACCTTCGCCGATGCCAACTGGGTCACGCCGCCCACCGGGCAGTCGTTTCCCCAGGCGGAGATCAATCTCGGCGCGGCGGTGGCGGCGATGGGCGCACGCCACGTGGCGATCGCCGACTGCGCGGTCCGCCACGTGGGCGAATACGCCATCGGCTTCGGGCCCGGCTGCCGCCACAACCTGGTCTCGAACTGCGAGCTGGTCGACCTGGGCGCCGGCGGGGTGAAGATCGGCAGCGCGCTGCCGGCGACGTGGGGCAATACGCTCGCAGCGCCGAGCGACGAAGAAGCGCTCGTTTCCCATCAGACGATCGAAGACTGCCTGATCGCCCACGCCGGCCGGCTGCATTCGGCCGGCATCGGCGTCTGGGTCGGCCACTCGCCGTACAACGTCATCCGCCACAACGAGATCCACGACCTCTACTACTCGGCGTTTTCCGTCGGCTGGGTCTGGGGCTACGCGGCGAGCCAGGCGCACCACAACGAAGTCGCATTCAACCACGCCCACCAGATCGGCCAGGGCGTGCTCAGCGACATGGGCTGCATCTACACCCTGGGCGTCTCGCCCGGCACGACGATCCACGACAACCATTTTCACGACGTGGTCTCCTACAGCTACGGCGGCTGGGGGTTGTACACCGACGAAGGCTCCACCGGCGTGGTGATGAAGAACAACCTCGTCTACCGCTGTTCGCGCGGCGGGTTCCACCAGCACTACGGCAAGGAGAACCGCATCGAGAACAACATCTTCGCCTTCGGCGGCGAGCACCAGGTGCAGCGGAGCCGAACCGAGGAGCATACGTCGTTCTTCTTCGAGCGGAACATCGTCTTCTGGGACAATGACAGCCCCCTGCTGGGCTCGAATTGGAGAGACAACAACTTCCGGCTCGACAACAACGTCTACTGGCACGCCGGCAAACCGGTCGTGTTTCCCGGCAATCTGACCCTGGACCAGTGGCGCAAGGACCGCGGGCAGGACCGGCATTCGCTGATTGCCGATCCGGGGTTCGTCGATCCGTCGCGCGACGACTATCGTCTCAAGCCGGATTCGCCGGCTCTCCAGGTCGGATTCGAGCCGTTCGACTACAGCCGGGCAGGCCGGCGAAAGCCGGCCGTGTTGACGGCCGACCTCCCCCCGGTGCCGGCCGGATTCGAATGAGCCCGCAACGGCCGTGGGGTGGTGCAGAGCGGACCGGGCCCGAGCCGCTCTGAGCGGCGGCCACCGCCGCGGGAGGGCAGACCGCCTCGCGCCCATCAGGCCGCCGGCGCCAGCCCACCAAGAGACGCGCCAACCTCACTCCAGCGCAACGACCAGGCCGGACTGGACGAATACAAGCCGGCTGGAGACCCGGTCGGCGGCAAGCCCATAGCGGCGCGAGACCGCCGACCGGTAGGCCTCCAATTGGGGGCGGTAGAGCGCGAGCTTGGCCTGCCGGGCGGCTGCATCGTTCGCATCGATCACATCGCTCTTGAAATCGAGAATCTCGGCGGCGACGGGCGTCTCCCTGTCGAACAGGACCACCAGGCGGTCAATCGTTCCGCGGAGGATCGCCTTGCCCTGGCGGACGACGAAGGAGCGCTCGTTCCACACCCGCGGATCGAGGTCTCCCGGGAACGCGGCCAGGATCGGGGCCAAGGGAGCATCGGCCGCGGCCGTTGCCTTGCGGTAGGCGGAGCGACTGAGGACCGCGCGGATCGAGGGGAATGCCAGGGCTCGGCGGAACTGTGCGATGACCGCGCCAAAGTCAACCTCCGGAAGCCGCAACCCCTGGAGGCGCAGCCTCAGCGTCTCGTCGTCCGGCGCGCCCCGGTCGAGCCAGGCGATCTGCTCGAAGCACTTGTGGACCGCCGTGCCCCAGTCGAAAGCCGCGGACTTGCCGATCTGAAGCGCGGCGGCCAGGTCGATCCGCGGCCCCCCCTCCAGTTCCGAGGGACTTTGCGATTCCAGCCCGCGGCGGGGCCGGGGCCGCGAGGGAGCCAGTTCGACAACCAGCGGTTCTTCCCGGGCGGCGGCTTGCGGCCGGCGCTCGACGGCGCGCTTTCCGATCCAGTCCGGGTCGCCGTACTCATAAAGGATCGACAGCGGCTCGGCGCCTTGCGAGCCGAGGGCACAGCGGAGGATGCCCGCGGCCGTGGCGGGCACGGACCTCTCGTTTGCCCTGGCCGGCGCGAGGATCATATGCAGGGCGTGGATCGGGCGGGTCAGCGCCACGTAGAGCACGCAGAGCGCTTCCTCGATGCTCTGCCGCGAGCAATCCTCGTGCATCTGCTGAAATGCCTCGGGCAGCACGGGGCGGATCTTCTCGTTCACATACCGGCAGACCCGCTCGATCGGCTGGGTGGGGCCGGGGCGGCCGACGACCAGCGACGGCGCCTGCCCGCTGAGCCTGGCGTCCAGCTCGGGCAGCACGACGATGTCGAACTGGAGGCCCTTCGCCTGGTGGATGGTCATCACGCGGACGCGGGCGGCGCTGGGCGATTCCACCCGGCGGCTGGCGACGATCTCGATGAACCGATCGGCCCGCAGCGTGGCCGAGGGTTCATATGCATAAGCCATTTCCACCAGTTGCAGGAGGCGGTCCAGGTCGCGCTTGTCGACCGCCGGGGCGAGCAACTGCGTCCAGCCGCGGAGGACCGGCCCGTAGCCCCGTTCGACGAGCTGCCGCCGGGCGGCGGCGGAAAACCGCCGGGCGGCGCCCGTGTCCCCATGGTTGGACAGGCCCAGCGGCGCGGCGAGCGGCGAGTGGGCCACGTGGAACCGAGCGGCCGTGTCGCCCGGATGATCGGCCAACGTGAGCAGGGAGACGAGGAGTTGGACCGCCGGCGAGTCGGTCAAGGGGTTGCCCCCCTCCTCGCTGGCCTCGACGTTGCGCCGCCGAAGCTCGTAAATCAGCCGGGCGACCGCCGTGTTTTTCCGCACAAGGACGCCGATCGAACAATCCGCGGCCTCCCCGGCCAGCCGCCCGACCAGTTCGGCCGCATGGATCAGCGTCGCGGTCCCCTGGTCTCCCCCTTCCTCGACGCGGGGCGCGACGCTGAGCCGGCAATGGCCGGGGATCGCCTTCCGCATCGTCGTGTGCCTGGTGAAACGCTTCTGCCAGCGGTCGGCCGCGGCGCGATGGTCCCGCAGCGCTGGATTGGCCGGCAAGTTGGCGAAGACCCGGTTGACCGTTTCGATCACCGGCCGGCTCGACCGCCAACTGGCCTGGAGGGAGCGGAAGGCGAGCCCGTCGAGTTCCCCGCGGAGCGTTTCGAGGATTTCGGCCACCCCGCCGCGCCAACCGTAGATCGCCTGTTTGACGTCGCCGACGCAGAAAAAGGACTGCCGTCCGGGATGCGCCACGATCCGCCGCGCAAATGGGCGGAGGACCCGCCACTGCTGGGACGAAGTGTCCTGGAACTCGTCGAGCAGCAGGTGGGCCACGCGGGCGTCCAGCCGGTAAACGACGCGGTCCAGCCTCCGCTCGTCGAGCGAGTCGGCGAGGAGCCGCGTGACATCGTCGAAAAGCAGGCCGCGGCGCCGCAGCTTGATCCGCCGATAGGCCGCATCGAACCTGGCGAGGAGGCCCTGCGTGGCCGCCGTCTGGTCGGCGATGCGGCCGACCAGCAGCGCCTGGCCGTGCTCGATCAGCGGCTTGTAGACCGCCACCACCTCCGCGGGAATCACCACCCGCTGATACTTCTCCTGGCCGGCGAGAATCTTGGCCGCCAGGCCACGGCCAAGGAACAATTCCCAGTCACCCGCCTCGGCGGCCGCCAGATCCCCGCTCCTGGCGTTCGCGTAATGCTGATTCTCGGGCAGGGCGACGGCGGCCAGCGCCGCCAGGGCCGCCTCGAGCCGGTCGGAATCGAGCGGCTTGCGGCGCGGCAGGGCCTGCCAGGCCTCGGAGGGGGCTTCTTGGTAGAACGGATACAGACTGTCGACGATGCCGCGGATCTGTTCGGCCACCGACCGCGAGGCCTCCCCTTTGCTCAACAGGTGCATCAGCCGCAGCACGTCGTCGGTCGTTTCGCTTTGGAGGACCATCTGGATCGCCTCGTTGCGGCGCCGCGCGTCGTCGGTCTCCTCGGCGATCGTCCAGCCGGGGGGGAGCCCGAGCTCGAGGCAGAAGCTCTGCGCGACCTGGATGAAGAAGCTGTCGAGCGTGGAGATCCGCAGGCGGTGAATGAACCGCGCCAGGCGGCAGAGCAGCGCCAGGCAGCCGCTCCGGTCGAACCCGCGATCGCCGATGTGGCCGGCCAGTTCGCTGAGCTTCTTGTCCTCGCTTGCCGCTTCCGCGAGCCGGAACAGGACGCGGTCAAGAATCTCGCCGGCGGCTTTTCGCGTGAACGTGGTCGCCAGGATCGTGTCCGGCGAATCTCCGCGGGCCACCAGGGCGATGTAGCGGTTGCTGAGCTGGAACGTTTTGCCGGTGCCCGCCGAGGCATGGACGACCAGGTTGGGAAAACGATCTCCGGTGGGATTCATTCCGCATCGCCTCCTTCCTCCAGCAGGCTTTCCGCCAACGCGCCGAACTGCCCATCCTGGCAAATCGCGGCAAACTCCTCGGAAAACGGGGGAGGCGGCGTCTTCGGCGGCCAGAACTCCCCCCGCCAGACCTTGCGGACCACCTCCTTGGCCGCGCCGTCGGCCGATTCCAGGTCCTCCTCGCTCCAACCGGCAATCAGCGCGCCGATCCTGGCGACGTCCTTGGGCAAGACGATGTAGCCGAGTTGGATCGGTCCCTCCAGTTTGAGGGCGGAAGCCAGGTGCCGGTAGAGCGGCAGTTGGAGGTCGATCCACGCGCGCCCTTTCTGGTGCGTCTGCTCCGGAGTCTTGCCGCTCTCGGAGGTCTTGTAGTCGAGGATCGCCCACGCGCCGGTCGCGTCGTTGAAATCGATGCGGTCGATCCGGCCGCGCAATTTCAGCTCCCGCTCGTCGACCGTCAACACGACGCCGTTGGCGGCCATGTCTTTCTCCACGTGCACGATCCGCCATCCCTGCCCGGCCCAATCCGCCTGCCAGCGGGCCAGACTGGCCAGGCGGTGGCGGAGCTGGGCGATCTGGACGTGGACCGCCGGCAAGGGCCGCTTGCCGTATTCCTGGAACACCCGCCGGCTGAGCAATTCGTCCAGCAGCAAGCCGATCTCTTCGGCGTCCGTGCTGGCGGCCAGCTCGCTTTCGCCGAAGTCGGCCAAGACGTCGTGGGCAAGCGAACCGAAGGCCGCCGCGTCCAGTTCGGCGCTGTTGTCGGCAACCGCCGCCAGGCCCAATCGGTGCCTGAGATAATAGCGGTAGGGGCAGGCCAGGTAATCGCGGAATTCCGTCACCCGCATCGAGGAGACCTCGCCCTCGGAGGGGCGCGGCTGCGGGGGCTGCAAGGTGCAGTGACTCTGCCCGGGCCGGAGCGAGCCGGGCAGAATCAACACCCGCGGGCTGGGCCGTTCGCCGAAATAGTCCAGCGCGCGGCGGGCGACCGTCTCGTCGTCGCAGGCGAACAGCAGCCGGCTTGGCGCCAAGGGGCTCCCCTCCGGACTGGTCCGCCCGGCAATCACCCGAAGCTCCTGCCGAGAAGCGATCAGCACGGAGAGGGCGTAGAGGTCGCGCGCGTAACGGCGGTCGTTGTCTTCGATCCCCAGTTGTCGCCGGATGCGGTCGGGCAGGAACAGGTCCGCATTGACCGAGTCGGGGATCGTCTGGTCGTTCAGGCCGCAAACGACCAGGGCCGGCGCGTCGTCCCAAGGCAACTCCAGCCAGCCGAGCAACTCGACAGCGCCCGGGTCGGGTGGCGGAGCGATTGCCTGGCTCTCCAGCTGCCGGAGGGCCAGGCGGATCGCATCCGCCGCGCAGACCGATGGCTGGAGCGAGCCCAGGCGATTCAGCCCCGCATGGCCGGCAAGCGCTTCGCGCGCCGCCTCGCAGGCCAGCCAATGCGTCCGGTCGGGCTCCTTGTCGCGTTCCAGGGGGCGGACTCCAAACACGTCCGCCAGGTAATCGAGGATCGGCTGCCCCCACTCGCTCAAGGGCCGGACCGCTGCGGGCGCGAACCGGCCAAAACGCGACTCGAGCAGCGCGGAAAACGCCGCATCGGCTTGTTTGAGCGCTGGGTACGACTCCGCCGGACCGCACCACGAGCCGTCGGCGCTGGCCGGCAGATGGGCGGTCTGGTACGCGTCCGCCTCGGTCAGCCAGTCGCCGCGGACCTGCTGGGAAACCAGCCAGTCGGCCACGGCGGGGTGCCGCAACAGGGCGGCTACGGCCCAAAACGACCGGGTTTCCAGATAGTCGGCCGTGGCCGCCAGGAGGCGATACGGCGAGGATCGGGCGATCGAGCGCCCCGGCCCGTAGCGCGCCGGGATCTCGCACTGGGCGAGGGATTGCTCGACGTACGGCAGGAGCGCTTCGGATGGCACGCCGACGGTGATTTCATCGGCCGCGAAACGCCCCCCAAAGCCGGCGATCGCGCGGACAATCGCCGCCGCCTGGTCGGCGGGACCGCCGGCGATTTCAATCTGGTCGTCGCGCAACGACAGCCGGGCGTCTTGCCAGGCCTCGACCGCCAGGCAGCCGTGCGCGTCGAACCCGTCGGAGAACGATTCGGGAGCGAACACGAGCGCTGTGACCTGTTCGCCGATCTGATCGAGGATCCGCCGCTGGGCAAGGTTCAGGTCGACCGTGCCGACAAGGATCACCTCGCCGTCGGTGTGGCACTCGCGATTGCGGATTGCGTAGAGCCGCGCGGTCTGGAGGTCCCACAGCTCCAATTCGTCAAGAATCCGCAGGTACGTGTCCTGGACAATGGCCAGGGCCTCCCAGCGGGCCTCCTCGGGAAAGTCTTCCAGGGCCGCGCCGCACTCGGCGACGCGGCGGAAATCCAGGTCGTCGGCCGCCAGCTCGCGATGCAGCCGAGCCAGCATCTCCCCCAGGGCGAGACGGCCCGCCAGGTCGGCCTTGGCGGGCAACTCGGCCACCAGGTGCGCAAGCTGGGCCGGATCGGTCCGGTCGAGGGCCTCGATCCAGGCCAATTGCTGCGTCAGCCGGTCGGCGAACGGTCTGCGGGCGAGGTAGAGCATCTCCGGCAGGTGGCCGACGGTCGTCGTCTGCGGCGGGGCAAAGGGGAGCCCGGCCGCTTCGCCGCGGTCCAGCAGCAACTCCTCGAGGCGCCGTCCGGCACGGCCGCCCGGCACGGCCACGATCACCTGGCTCATGTCGATCGAATCGCCCGTGGCGTAGCGGGCGGCCAGCCAGTCGGCCGCCGCCGCCAGGGCCGGCCGGTCCCAGCCGAGAAAGACGCGCTGGATCATGATGGCTCCCTTCCTGCGGCGAGTAGCTTGAACCCTTCTGCCGTGGGCCCCAGCGTACACATTCCCGGTTGCCTATGGCAAGCCAGCGGTTGCTGGCGGAGCAGACCTCCGCCGCAATCCGATCGCCGGACCCGTTGAGCGCGGCCTTGTCCTACGCGGTCCTGCGAGAATCCTCCAAATAGGCGCCGAGACTGGCGACCAGCCGGGCGAGAAGGTCTTCCAGGGACTGCAAGGTCCGCGGAGCCTGCGCGAATTTCGCCTCGCGGCCCATCATCTCCAGTTGGAGGGCGAGTTGGAACCCTTCTTCCGCGGCGAGAAAACGCAAGGTGCCCTTGAGGGTGTGGGCCGCCAGGTTCAACTGCGCGGCGTCTGATTCGGCGACGGCCCTACGGAGCCGGGCGGTCAGCTCGGGGGTCTCTTCGAGAAACGTCTCAATCACGATGCCGAGCAGGTCGCGGTCATTCTTGAGGGACTCCAGCGCGGCGGCCTGGTTCCAGGGCGCGCCCGCCGCGTCCGGTTGGCTGTTCGGTAGCGCCGCGTCCGCCGCCACGGGCGGGGAGAACCCCAGCACGCCGGCGATTGTCTCGTAGAGCTGCCGGGCGCGGATCGGCTTGGCGATGTAGTCGTCCATCCCCGCGTTGAGGCAACGCTGGCGATCGCCTTTCATGGCATGCGCAGTCATCGCGACGATCGGCACGCGGCGTCCCGTTCCCGCCTCCCGCGCCCGGATCGCGGCCGTGGCATCGAACCCGTCCAGTTCGGGCATCTGCACGTCCATCAGGATCAGGTCGTAGGGGCCCGACTCGAAAGCGGCGAGCGCTTCGCGTCCGTGGTTGGCGACGGCGACGGTGTGGCCTTGCCGCTCGAGCAGCCCGACAGCCACTCGCTGGTTGACGAGGCTGTCTTCGGCCAGGAGAATCCGCAGGGGGGGCACTTCGGCGGGCATTTCGCGGATCGCCCGCTCGCACTCGTCTTCGGCGGAGGTGACTCCCAGCGCGACGACAATCGCGTCGAACAGCTCGGACTGCTTGACCGGCTTGAGCAGGTACGCGGCAATCCCCAGTTCCTCGCAGCGCGACACGTCTCCCGGCCGATCGCCGCTGGTCAGCATCATGATCACGGTGCTGGACAGTTCGGAGTCCTGCTTGATCCGCTGGGCGAGGACGAAACCATCGTACTGCGGCATATTCGCGTCCGTCAGCACGAGGGGGAAGGACTCGCCGGCACGGAACGCCTCGCGCAGCGCCTCGAGGGCGGAAACGACGTCGGGGACAACCGTCGGCTTCATTCCCCAGTTGGCGAGCATCTCTTCGAGGATGACGCGATTGGTGGCGTTGTCGTCGACCACGAGGACGCGGGTCCCGCCGACGATCACCGGGCAGGGCCGCGCCGGTTCGAGGATCGCGCCCGAAGCCAGCTCGATGCGGGCGGTGAAGTAGAACTGGCTGCCGCGGCCGGGCACGCTGTCGACCCAGATCTGGCCGCCCATGGCGGCGACCAGGCGGTGGCAGATCGCCAGGCCCAGGCCGGTGCCGCCGAACCTCCGCGTCGTCGAGGAGTCGGCCTGCTCGAAGGTCTCGAAGATCGTCAGCCGCTTCTCCGGCGAAATGCCGATGCCCGTGTCCGCCACGCGGAACAGCAGTTCGACCGTCTCCTTCGAGATGCTTCGCCGCGAGACATCCAGGACGACCTCGCCCCGCTCGGTGAACTTGATCGCGTTGCCGACCAGGTTGACGATCACCTGGCGGAGCCGGCCGATGTCGCCGACGAGGATCGCCGGCACGTCGGGGTGGACGCGGCAGGCCAGCTCCAGACCCTTGGCGTGCGCCCGGTGGGCCAGGGACTTCATCGTGTCGCCGAGGCTTTCCTCGAGATCGAAGACTTCGTGGTCGAAATCGAGCTTGCCCGCCTCGATCTTGGAGAAATCGAGAATGTCGTTGATCAGCGAGAGCAGGGCGTCGCCCGACTCGATCACCATCCCCAAATACTCCCGCTGCGAATCGCTCAACGGCGTGTCGAGAACCAGCTCGGTGATGCCGATGATCGCATTCAGGGGGGTGCGGATCTCGTGGCTCATGTTGGCCAGGAAATCGCTCTTGGCCCTGCTGGCCGCCTCGGCCGCCTCCTTGGCTCTCTGCATCGCCTCGGCGGCCGCTTTCTGCTCGGTGATGTCGCGGGAGATGCCGAACGTGCCGATGATCCGGCCCTCCTGATCGCGGAGGGGCAGCTTCGTCGTGCTCACCCACGTGCTGGAGCCGTCGGGCCAGGTCTCCTTCTCCTCGCGGTCGACGAGCGGCTCGCCGGTCCGCATCACCCGCTCTTCGTCGGCCCGGGCCTGGCGGGCGTGCTCCTCACTGAAATAATCGAAATCGGTGCGGCCCAGGGCTTCGGCCGGATCGTCGTGTCCGAAGTACTTGGCGATTGCACGGTTGACGCGGATGAACCGGCTTTCGGCGTCCTTGAAATAGATGTTGTGCGGCAGATTATCGAGCAGCGCGCGCAACAGGTAGCGCTCATGTTCAAGAGCCGCTTCCGCCTCGATGCGATGGGTCACGTCCCAGAACACGGCCTGCACGCCGATGATCCGCCCCGAGGCGTTCCGCACGGGGGATTTCATCACCTGGACGTAGCGCGTCTGGCCGTCCTTCGTGTTCCGCTCGACGTCCTCGAGCAACCCACCGGTTGCCGCTACCCGAATGTCGTCCTCGCGGTATTTCTCCGCCAGCTCGCGGGGATAGAAATCGAAGTCCGTCTTGCCGAGAATCTCGTTGGACGACTTGCCGAGCAATTGGCAGAACGACTGGCTGGCGAACGTGAAACGTCCCTGGAGGTCCTTGCGGAGGATTTGGACCGGCAGGTTCTCGACGAGGGACGAGTACAGGGCCTGGGAGTCGCGGATTTCCTTCTCCGCGCGGCGGCGCTGGGCGTCCGCCGTTTCCAGTTGGGCATTCCGTTGTCGAAGTTCGCGGAGTTCCGAGAGGAGTTGCTCTGTCAATTTTTCGTGTTCGAGCATCCGGTGAGCCCCCCAATTGGCAGGCCGCTGCGTCCATCGCCGACCTTCCCGCCACGAATCCTATCATCCCCGGCACGCGGTTCAAAGACGGAGGGGCAGGAAATCCAGCCACGGTCGATCGAGAACCCCAGCCGGGCGGTTCGCGGCGTCCAGCCGGGCGGACTTGGGGCGGCTGCTGTACTCCTTTCGGGGGATGTTCCCATCTTCAGGTCCAAGAATCGCCCCAGCCCGCCGCGTGCGGGCGCCGCCCCCTTGGGCTCCGGGCGCGCGCTGCCGCGTTTGGCGGTGGCCAGGCAGTCTACCGGGCGTTTTCTCAAGAATCGGCTGCCATTGGGCGATACACCCATTTTCAAGGCGGCATTGCCGTGCTAAATTGACGGGCTCGCTTCCGCACGGCGGTTGAGCGGAGGGGCTGGGCAAGCTGTCGGGCCTGGCGAAGGCTTGCCGGCCGAGGCGGCTTTGCAGCAGGGGCAAGTGCAGCAGGGGCAAGGAGGTCGCCAGCCGGCTGGCGCGTTCTCCGATCCGCAGCCCGGCTGCGAGGCCTCACCGCGAGGGCGAGGAAAAAAACGCTCTCCGGCCGGTTGACGCGTTTTGCGTTCGGTGGTACGATCTGTAGTTTCCCGCTTCCACGAAGCGGGGCCTGTCTTTGGCAATCTGGAATTGGGTGACCGGGGAGATAGTCTGTGGCTGGTCAAACGACTGAGATTATCCGGATTCGCATGGAAGCCTACGACCATGCCATTCTCGACCAGAGCGCTGGCGAGATTGTCGATACGGCGAAACGGACCGGATCGATCGTCCATGGCCCAATTCCATTGCCAACGCGCGTCGAACGATACACGGTCCTGTCCAGCCCGCATGTGGACAAGAAGGCTCGGCAGCAATTCGAGATTCGCACGCACAAGCGGCTGGTGGATATCGTTCAGGCGACGGCCAAGACGATCGAGGCGCTGAATAAGCTCAGCTTGCCGGCCGGCGTCGATATTAAGATCAAAGCCTCGGCGCGGCACTGAGTCGGCGGGGCGGTTGGTGGTGGTTTCTCCGGGATTTCCTATGATCTGGAAGCTGGGCGGGTAAGCGCGGCCGCGGGCCGGCGGCTCCCGGGCCAGCGACGGGTGAGAGGCGAGAACGATGGGTATCGGAATACTCGGCCGCAAGGTCGGGATGACGCAGATCTATGATCCGACCGGAAACGTGATCCCGGTCACCGTCATCCAGGCGGGGCCTTGCCACGTGCTCCAGTTGAAGACCGCGGAGCGCGATGGCTATCAGGCTGTGCAGCTCGGATACCTGGACAAGCCTCGCCGACTCGCCCGACGCAGCGAGCGCGGCCATGTCGCCAAGCTCGACAGCAAGCGTCAGAGGTCCCGGGGGGCGGCCGGGGTGGCCGCCGTCTCCAAGGCCGGTTGCGAGCCGAAGCGGTTTGTCCGCGAGCTGCGCATCTCTTCGGAAAACTACCAGGTCGGCCAGGAAATCAAGGTCGGCGTCTTTGCGGACGTGGCGGCTGTCGACGTCACCGGCACGAGCATCGGCCGCGGTTACGCGGGCGCGATGAAGCGGCACAATTTCCGCGGCCAGCGGGCCAGCCACGGTGTCAAGAAGGTCCACCGGCATATCGGCGGTCAGGGCTCAAGCGCCTATCCGGCGCGGATGTTCAAGGGAAAGCGGATGGCGGGCCAATATGGCAATGCCCGCAGCACCGTGCGGAACCTGCGCGTCGTCCGTGTCGACGAGGAGAACGGCTTGCTGCTGGTTTGCGGTGCGGTTCCCGGGCCAAGTGGCGGGTATGTGGTTGTCCGGCCGACGAACAAGGTGCCCGTGCCCGTGCCCGCGGCGCCCGAATAGCGGTCGTTGGCAAAGGGGGGCCGCGTGCGATCGGCACGGCGGTTCTCGTGGAAAAACAGTAACAGAAGAGACGTTCGGAACCATGGTAAGCCTGCCTGTCTACAATCGAAACGGCGAGGAGGTCGGTGCCTACGAAATCGACCCGGCCGAGCTGGCGCCGCGGATTTCGAAGCAATTGCTTCACGATGTCGTGGTGATGTACCAGGCGAATCAGCGCCAGGGGTCGGCCAAGACGAAGGGCCGCGGCGAGGTCGCCGGATCGACCAAGAAGATGTATCGCCAGAAGGGCACCGGGAATGCACGGGCCGGGCATCGGCGGAGCGGCGTGCGCCGCGGCGGGGGGCACATTTTCGCCCGCCGCCCGCGCGATTATTCGTACCGCTTGCCGAAGAAGGCGATCCGGCTGGCGACGCGGATGGCGATGGCGTCGAAGATCGAGGACAACCAGGTCGTGGTGATCGACCAGCTCGCCTTCGACGAGCCGAAGACCCGGCAGATGGCGGCGATTCTCAAGGCTCTGAGGGTCGAAGGCACGCTGCTGGTGGCCGTCGAGGCGCATGACCCGAACCTGTTCCGCAGCGTGCGAAACATCGCGGACGTTTCGGTCCTGCCGGTGGGCGAGCTGAATGCCCTGGAGGTACTGCGGCCGCAGCGGATGTTGATGACCAAGGCCGCCTTGGACGCCTTCCGCGGGAAAGTCAAACAGCAAACACAGGCATCGTGAGCGAAGGGAACGTGAGACCATGGCAGAAGACGTCGCCAAGACCAAGGTCCGCCTGGAGCCCTACCAGGTGATTCTCCGCCCGCTGGTCACGGAAAAAGGGTTCCACAAGGCGGAGCGGCTCAACCAGTATGCGTTCGAGGTCAGCCGGCTGGCGAGCAAGGAGGACATCCGGACCGCCGTCGAGGAGTTGTTCGAGGTGAAGGTTCTCCGCGTGAATACGCAGAACCGCAAGGGAAAACCGCGGCGGACACGGGCTCGCTACGGGCAGACGAAGGCCTGGAAAAAGGCGATCGTGACACTCGATCCCGAGCACCGCATCAATTTCTTCTGAATCACGCGCCGCGAGTGGAAGGTAAGCCACGATGGGAGTTCGAAAGTACAAGCCGACGACAGCCGGGCGACGCAACGCGACGGGGAGCGATTTCGCCGAGTTGACCCCCGGCGTCCAGCCGGAGAAATCGCTGCTGCGGCCGAAGCGGCGGACGGGCGGGCGGAACAATCAGGGCAGGATTACGGTCCGCCACCGGGGCGGAGGCCACAAGCGGCGGTACCGTCTGATCGACTTCCGCCGCAACAAGGACGGCGTCCCGGGACTGGTCAAGACGATCGAGTACGATCCGAACCGCAGCGCGCGAATCGCCTTGGTGCATTATGCGGATGGCGAGAAACGCTATATCCTCGCGCCCGACGGCCTGAAGCTCGGCGCCCAGGTGATGAGCGGGCCCGGGGCCGCGCCGGCCGTGGGCAATTGCCTGCCGCTGGCGGAGATCCCCCTGGGCACGGACATCCACAATATCGAGGTTCACCCCGGACGGGGCGGGGCGATGTGCCGATCGGCGGGCGCTCGGGCGACGCTGGCGGCACGAGACGCCGGCTGGGCGCAAATCAATCTGCCGAGTGGCGAAATCCGCCGCGTGCCGGCCAAATGCCGGGCGACGATCGGCGCCACGAGCAATCCGGAACACATGAAGATCGTGCTGGGCAAGGCCGGCCGGAAGCGGTGGCTGGGCCGGCGGCCGCGGGTCCGGGGGACCGCGATGAATCCCATCGATCACCCGCACGGCGGTGGGGAAGGGCGAACCAAGGGCGGTCGGCACCCGGTCAGCCCGACCGGCAAACCGGCCAAGGGGGGGGCGACCCGCAAGCGGCACAAGGCGTCGAATCGGGCAATTGTCCGCCGTCGCCGATCGAAGCGGTACGGCGTGCTCAAGTTGCGCAAATAGGCGATGGCGAGGCCCCGTCGGGCGAGGCCGCCGGCCGCCCGATGGAGCGAAAGACTTTAGGTACCAGAATACGCGAGACGGCTAGCGACTATGGGAAGATCCCTGAAAAAAGGTCCGTTTGTCGACCCGAAGCTCTACGTCAAGGTGGAGACCCAGAACGAAGCGGGGACCAAGCAGCCGATCAAGACGTGGGCCCGGGCGTGCACGATCGTGCCGGAGTTTGTCGGACACACGTTCATGGTGCACAACGGCAAGGTCCACATCAAGGTCTTCGTCACCGAGGAGATGGTCGGCCACCGGCTCGGCGAGTTCGCGCCGACCCGCACGTTCCGCGGCCACGGCGGCAAAGGGAAGCGGTAACGGCGAGGCAAGGCGGCGCTGGAGTGCGGGGCGGAGCGGCCAGCCGCATCGGCGCCTGGCAACGTTGTTTTGAGGACACGGCAAGATGGCATACAAGGCAAAACACCGATTCGCGCGGATCAGCGCCCGCAAGGTGCGGCCGCTGGCCGACCTGATCCGCGGCAAAGGCGCCGACGAGGCCTTGGATCTGCTGCGGTATCAGCCCAATCGGGGCGCGAGGATGCTGGAAAAGGTTCTCCGCAGCGCCCTGGCGAACGCGGAAGACCGGCGGGCCCCGAATGTCGAGGGATTGGTGGTCGTCGATGTCCGCGTCGACGGCGGTCCGATGTTTAAACGCATGCGGCCCAAAGCCCGCGGGATGGCCTCGATTTTTAAGAAGCGAATGTCGCACATTTCCGTCGCGTTGGAGTAGCGCAAGATGGGTCAGAAAGTCAATCCCACGGGATTTCGCACCGGAGTGATGACCGGCTGGAAAAGCCGCTGGTATGCCTCGAAGCGCGAGTTCGCCGAGCTCCTGGTCGAGGACAAGAGGATCCGCGACTTCATCAAGAAGCGCAAGGATCGGGGCGGCAAGCCGATGTACCCGATGATCGCCAAGATCGAGATCGAGCGGACGCGGGACGAAGTCAAGGTCGTCCTGTTTTCGGCCCGCCCCGGCGTGCTCATCGGCCGCAAGGGCGAGCGCGTCGAGGAGCTCCAGGCGGAGCTTCAGAATCTCACGGGGCGGCGGATCAACATCAAGATCGAGGAGGTCAACCGGCCCGAGCTGGTCGCCCAGCTGGTGGCCGAGGACATCTGCGAGCAGCTCCAGAAGCGGGCCAGCTTCCGCCGCGCGATGAAGCGGACGATGGAACAGACGATGGAGGCCGGCGCCAAGGGGATCAAGATTCAGTTGGCCGGGCGGCTCGGCGGGGCGGAAATGGCGCGGCGCGAGAAGCAGATCGCCGGCTCGATCCCGCTGTCCACCCTCCGCGCGAAGATCGACTATGGCTTTGCCGAGGCGATGATCGCCCAGGGGCACATCGGCGTGCAGGTTTGGATCAATCAGGGCGTTTATAGCGAGGACGAGACCGATGGCGTTGATGCCCAAACGGGTCAAGCATCGAAAAAGCCAAAGAGGACGTATAAAAGGTGACGCGACGCGCGGAAACCGGGTCGTCTTCGGCGATTTCGGATTGCAGGCCGTGGAAGGCGGCTGGATCAGTGCGGCGACGATCGAGGCCGGGCGGATCGCGGCGCAGCAGTATCTGCGGACCGAGGGCCGGTTGTACATTCGCGTCTTCCCGCACAAGCCGATCACCTCGATCCCCCTGGAAACCCGCATGGGCAAGGGGAAAGGCGAGCCGGAATACTGGGCCGCCGTGGTCCGGCCGGGAACCGTGCTCTACGAGATCGGCGGGGTGACCGAAGAGGCCGCGCGGCTGTGTTTCACGCGGTTGGCGCACAAGATGCCGGTGGGCGTGCGATTCCTCAAGCGGAGACCCGTGTGACAAATCCGCCCCGCGCGGCCGCGGCAGGCGGCGGGCGCGGCATTCCAGACCGTACGGTAAGCAGAACGGCAAGCAGAGTCGAGTAGCCAGTTATGAAAGCCTCCGAGCTTCGCGAAATGAGTGAAGAGCAGTTGCGGGCAACGCTGCACGAGACGAAGGAGCACCTGTTCCGGCTCCGCATCCAGTCGCAGACCGAGCGGCTCGACGCGCCCAGCGAACTCCGCAAGCAGCGGAAGCTGATCGCCCGAATTATGACGCTCCAAGGCGAACGCGCCCGGGCCGCCGCCGCGGCGGAGCGCGGCGCCTGAAGCGGGAAACGTGGAATTCGAGGGAATTGTCAGGCTCCGCCCCGCGGCGGGGCGCCAAGAGGAAACGAGCGATGCCCAAAAGAGTTGCGATTGGCGTGGTCACCAGCGACAAGATGGCCAAGACGCGTCGCGTTGAAATCCCGCGTCTGGTGCAGCACCCGAAATACGGCAAGTTTGTCCGGCGCAGAACGGTGTGTTTCGTTCACGACGAGGAGAACCGGTCCCGGCAGGGCGACACGGTGGAGATCGTCGAATGCCGCCCGATGTCGAAGAACAAGCGATGGGAACTGGTGCGGGTCGTGACCGAGAGCACGTTGATCGACCTGGCGGCGATGCGCGCCGCGGCGAAGACCGGCCCGGACGACGAAGGTGACAATTAGGTTTTTGGAGTCGGGTGGCAAACATGATCCAGATGCAGACACGCCTGGCGGTCGCCGACAACACCGGCGCCAAGGAATTGCAGTGCATCAAGGTGTTGGGTGGCACGCATCGCCGGACGGCCGGCGTCGGCGACATCATCGTGTGCAGCGTCAAGTCCGTGATCCCCGGCAGCGATCTGAAGAAGGGGACCGTCGTGCGGGCGGTGATCGTCCGCTGCAAGCAGCCGACGCGCCGGCACGACGGCAGCTACGTGCGGTTCGACAGCAACGCCGCGGTGCTGATTGACAACGACAAGAATCCGCGGGGCACGCGGATCTTCGGCGCCGTGGCGCGGGAGCTGCGGGAACAGAATTTCATGAAAATCGTCAGCCTCGCAACCGAGGTGGTCTGATGCATATTCGAGTAGACGACAGCGTATTGGTGATTGCCGGTGACGACCGGGGGACGCGCGGGCGGGTGTTGACCGTCGACCACGCCGCCGGCAAACTCGTCGTCGAAGGCGTCAATCGCGTGAAGAAGCACGTCCGCCGCAGCCAGCGCAACCCGCAGGGCGGCCGGCTCTCCAAGGAGATGCCGATCCAGCTGTCCAACGTTTTGTTGATCTGCCAAGCTTGCGGCGCGGCGACGCGGACCGGAGCGCGGTTTCTCGAGGACGGTGCGAAGGTCCGCTTCTGCAAAAAGTGCAGCGCGGGCATCGGCCAAATTTCCCCGCCCAAGGCGAGTCGAGCCAAGAAGTAGCCGTAGCCAATCATGATCCCCCGACTTTTAACGCGATACAACGACCAGATCCTCGCCGCCCTCAAACAGGAGCTCGGCCGCGACAACCGGCTGTCGCTCCCGCGGCTGGAAAAAATCGTCGTCAACATGGGTGTGGGCAGCGCGATCAGCGAAAAGAAGCACCTCGAGGAGGCCCTCGACGCGATGACGCTGATCACCGGCCAGAAGCCCGTGGTCACGCTCGCGCGGCGATCGATCGCCGGCTTCCGGCTCCGCGAAGGCATGGCCATCGGCTGCAAGGTCACGCTCCGCGGCCGGCGAATGTTCGAGTTTCTCGACCGGCTGATCTCGATCGCGATCCCCCGAGTCCGCGACTTCCGCGGCTTGAATCCGGACGCGTTCGACGGGTGCGGCAACTACAGCCTGGGGCTCACCGAGCAGTTGGTGTTTCCGGAATTGAATCCCGACAAGTACACGCGCACGCAGGGAATGAACATCACGCTGGTCACGACCACGGACAGCAACGACGAGGCGCGGCTGCTGTTGCGGGCCTTTGGGATGCCGTTTCGCAAGGACGATTCGCCGCAGGGGTAGCTAGACGAGGTGGTTGGGCCGAGCGCTGCGGAACGCCCGTGCGGCCGCGCCCGGAACTGGTGCAAACCGAGGAAAAGGACTCGAGCGGATGGCAAGTAAGTCCAAGATCGCAAAAGCTTTGCGCACGCCAAAGTATTCAACGCGGCGCGAATCCCGCTGCCGCCTGTGCGGGCGGCCGCGGGCCGTGTACCGGAAGTTCGGGATCTGCCGGATTTGCTTCCGCCAACTGGCGGACCAAGGGCTGATTCCTGGCGTCAAGAAGGCGAGTTGGTAGAGGGACCGCAAACACCATGATGACTGACCCGATTGCCGACATGTTGACCCGGATTCGCAACGCGGTGCGAGTCGAACGGC
>JAAYCB010000245.1 GCA_012744395.1 Pirellulaceae bacterium | reverse complement strand
CGCCATCTTCCGCCAAGTTCGTATCGCTCTCGAGCGAAATGCTGCAGCGATTGCGCGACATCAAAGGAACCGCTCTCGACGGGCGCAAGGAACCTTGACATCATTTCTGAAATGGACCACTAAGCAGCGGTCGCGCGCGGTAGGGTGGTGCAGAGCGGTCCATCCCGAACCGGCCGGCAGCCCCTGAGCGTCTCGCGGAACCAGACAATTCCACGCAGCCAAGACGGCAGCGCCGCCCCACCGATCGCCGACCGCCCCAACGGGCGCGACGGGCCGGGAGACCCGTGCTACCAGGTGACGACGAAGCCCGCTTCGGGCCCGTGGTAGATCACGTGGCCGCCGTCGTTGAGCATTGCGGGGCCGAGCATCAGCATATCCAGGTCGGTCTGCATGTTGCGCGAGGCCAAGGCCAGGTCACCCAGGAACAGCGCCTGGTAGCCGATGTGCGTGGTCAAGTGGGCGCCGAACTGGTAGACCAGGTCGAGCCGCATGCTGGCGACCCAGGACGTCAGGTCCTTGTCGGCGCGGCCCGTGTAGACGCCGGCGTTTTCGCCGCCGGTGACCGTGTAGACCGATTCTTGAAAGGCACGGTTGTGGGCGATTCCGCCCTTGACCTCGTATTCCAGGTGCCAGCCCGGATCAACGCAGAACTCCAGCAAGCTGCCGACCTGGAACGCCCAGAGCTCGTTGCGGGTGCGGACGTTGACTGCATTGGAGATCACGCCCGGCCCGGGGTAGACCGATTCGGTCAGGTAGCCGAACTGCTCGTGAACGGCATTGTGCCGCCCACCCCAGAGGACGGAGATCGCCAGGCGCGACGGCCGTTTTCGCAACCAGTGGCGAACGTTCAATTCCACGTTGTCCAGCGAGCTGCGGTAGGAAATCTGGGCAAAGCGGTTGTAGTCGACGCCCTCAATCGGCGGGTTTCCGAAATCTGAAAATGGAGAAAATAGGCTGTTGGGATAGGTGGTTGTGGGGTTCAGATCGCCATCCACCTCGGCCACATATTCCGTGTTGTCGCGGACGGCGCCGATTTCTTCCCAGTCGTGCAGATCGAAATAGGAGAACTCCAACGCGTAGCAGTCGGAGATCATGTAGCCGAGCAGCAGTTGATGCCCGGCTTGATTCTGGAAGTGCAACTGGTCGGTGCTCAGCACGGTCTCTGAAATGGGCGTGGTGATCACCGCGCCGTCGTCGAGGGTGAACAGGTTGGCATTCCACGACTGGAAGTCTTCGTTCTTGGTGGCGTCGCGGCGAAGGGCGATCAGGTCGGCCTGGAAATACCACCTCGCGCCGGGCAGCATGGCAGTCGGGCTCATGTCGCCGCAGCAGGTGGTCTCCAGCCCTCCGATGCAGGACGAACAGGCGAGGCCCATGTCGTGCGATGATCCATCGGAACCGTTGACGACAAGCAATTCACTGGAACCGTTTGCCGCAACGGCCGAGGTCGCCGGGATGCCCACGGCGACTGTGGCAACTACAAGCGTCCAAGCCAGCCATCCCTTTACAGTCAGCATTGGTCCGTCCTTTACCTTCTCGCCTGCGCGGAGAGTGTATCTCTTGGCACGCCACCAAGTCCCGGATCGCATCGCCCCGAACACCATCAGCCGAGACGGTCTCCACCTTAGACGGGTACACCCATTTGGATACGCGTCCTCATATCCTTTCGGCTTTGCGGAGCCGGATTCCTCACGATATCCCGCACAACCGGCAGATTTTCTCCAGATAGACCACAAAATAGGGGGTGAGGAAGCCGGGCAAGATAGGTGGCCCCATTGCTTGACGGCCAACAGCGATGATTGTCTGGCGGGCGGCGCCAAGCTGGAGCGAAACCACCGGACCTAGACGCCCGGCACTTGGACGCCTGCTTAGTGGTCCATTTCAGAAATGATGTCAAGGTTCCTTGCGCCCGTCGAGAGCGGTTCCTTTGATGTCGCGCAATCGCTGCAGCATTTCGCTCGAGAGCGATACGAACT